>JAFSYF010000239.1 GCA_017443695.1 Butyrivibrio sp. | reverse complement strand
GAGAACAACCAACTGAATGATAACGATCTGGATCAGGTACACGGCGGCGGAGATGACTCTCCATTAAGAAGTCAGGCGCTGGAGGCAGGCAATCTGATCAATGAATTACGAGAAAATGCTGGCCTGAACGACCTGGACTGGAATATGAACCTGGAGCAGGTCTCCGAAGTCAGGGCCGAGGAAGCCCATGATGTCTTCACGCATACCAGACCAGACGGCCAGGCATGGAATAAAGCCACCAGTCCTGTTCAGGGCGGGGAGAATCTGGCGTTTGGATTTGATAACGCCGATGACGTAGTGGATGGCTGGATGGACTCCCCGACACACAGAGACAACATTCATTATTCTGACTTCGAAAAGGGGGCTATCGCCATCTATCAGGATAATGATGACACCTTGTACTGGTCGCATCAGTTCGGCTACTGACACCGCCACAGGAGGGAAGGATATGACCATATTGGATCTGAGCGGTGCGTGGACACTCACACGCACGGATGGCAGCGCACAGGAGGTGTCTCTGCCGGGCACCCTGGATGAGATGGGCATCGGCGGCCCGGACGTCGTGGCCAAGCCCTGGCACCCGGATGTGGAGGCCCGGAATGAAGCCCTCTTAGCCAAGATGGGCGAACACAACGTCATCACCTCCCGGCTCACCCGGAATCACACCTGGGAGGGGGCCGCGCACTTCACCCGGGTGCTGCCGGCGGATTTCGCCCCTCCGACGGATGCGCATGCCGGTGCCTCTGACAAACGGCTCTTCCTGGTGGTTGAGCGCGCCCGGGCCCTGTCCCTGCGCATCGATGATACCCTGGTGCCCCCGCTGTCCGGGAGCCTCAGCACCCCCTGGCGTTTCGAAGTGACGGGCCTGCTGCGGGGCGGCAGCCGCATCGAATTCACTTCGGATAATTCCTACCCGGGCCTGCCCTATCAGGACATCGTTTTTTCCTCCGCAGCCACCGACGAGTCCCAGACCAACTGGAACGGCCTCATCGGCAGCATCTCGCTGGAGGCGGAGCCCCCGCTGTACATCGCGGGTCTCCGGGTCTATCCCCATGAACACCGGCTCTCCGTACAGGCAGAGATCTCCCTGCCATTGTCTGCAGCGGCGGATACGACATCTGCCGGACTGCCGGAGACGGTGACCCTGCGTCTCACCGGGGACTGTCTGACGGCACCCTATGAGCAGGAGATCGATCTGACGGCACTGGCTGCCGCAGAGAACGCCGCGGATCCCACGAAGCAGACGAATACGCTGGTGATGGTGGTGGACGATCTGGCGGTATCGGAGGAAGCCCTGGCCAGACGCTGGGATGAGGAGAATGGACAGCTCCTGACACTCACGGCCGCACTTCTCCAGGGAGAACAGGTCCTCGCCGACAGAACCGTCTCCTTCGGTCTGCGGGACTTTGCCGTGGACGACGGGGGGCATCTCGTGCTGAACGGGCGCCGGATCTTCCTGCGGGGAGAGGCCAACTGTGCCTTTTTTCCGGAGACCGGTCATCCGCCCATGGATGAAGCGGGCTGGCAGCGGATTCTTGCGACCTACATGGACTACGGGGCCAACTGCATCCGGTTCCACTCCTGGTGCCCGCCGGAGGCTGCTTTTGCCGCGGCGGACAAGCTGGGGCTCCTGATCCAGCCGGAGCTGTCACACTGGAATCCGCGGGATGCCTTCAGTTCTGAGGAGGCCCGCAGCTATTATGAACGGGAGCTCTGCGAGATCCTCATCACCTACGCCAACCACCCCTCCTTCGTCATGCTCTCCTTGGGAAATGAACTCCATGCGGATGAGGACGGCATCGCAGAGATGCACCGTCTCGTCTCCCTGGGCCGGCGTTTCGACCCCACACGGCTCTACGCCTGGGGTTCCAACAATTTCTATGGGAAGAAGGGCCCGGATCCGGAGAGTGACTTCTATACCTCCACCAGCTGTGGCCCCCTGCGGCTGCGTGCCTGCGGCAACAAGGGCCCCATCAACATCGAATACGCCTCCGCCACCCGCTGTTTTGACAGGGCCTGCGCGGAGATCCGGAACCGCGACTACCACGGCGCCATCTTCGGCTTCGAGGTGGGGCAGTACCAGGTGCTGCCGGATTTCTCAGAACTGCCGCTGTTTCGCGGGGTGACACGGCCGGACAACATCACCATCGTACAGGACCGGGTACGGGAGATGGGCATGTCGGATGCGGAATGGGAGGCCCGGCTGGCCGCCACCGGCGAGCTGTCCCTGATCGGGTACAGAGAGGATGTGGAATCCGCCATGCGGACAGAGGATATGAGCGGCCTCTCCCTGCTGGGACTGCAGGATTTCCCGGGGCAGGGCACGGCCCTCGTCGGGATGATGCACGCCCATCTGCAGCCGAAGCCCTATCCCTTCGCCGCGCCGGAGAGGTTCCGCGCCTTCTTCCGGGCACAGCATATCCTGGCGTACCTGCCGCGCTATACCTGGTGCTGGCAGGAGACGCTGTCGGCACCGATCCGGATCGTCAACTACGGCAGGGAGGCGATCACCGGGGCACTGGCCGGGATGCTGGCAGACACCGCCACCGGTCGGATCCTCTGGCAGGAGACGCTGTCGGATGGGGCATGTCTCACCATACCCACCGGCGGCCTCACCGAGGCAGGGCAGTTGTCGGTGCCTCTTTCTTCTTTATTAAATAGTGGAGAAGATCCGTCCACGGCGCGCCCCCGGCGACTGGATCTGACATTGACCTGCGGCACGGTCACTACGACCCGTCCGGTCTGGGTGTATCCGGATCAGCAGCAGATACCGGACTGCCCGGCCGGCATCCATGAGACGGCCCATTTTGATGATGCCGCGCAGCAGGTACTGGCGCAGGGCGGGATCGTCTATCTGACGCCACCCTCCACCCCGGAGGCGCTGCCACAGTCCGTGCAGGCGCAGTTTGCGACGGACTTCTGGTCTGTGGGGACATTCCCGCAGCAGGACGGGGCCATGGGGCAGTTCATCGATGCGGCGCACCCGCTTTTTGCGGACTTCCCGACGGAGGTGCACACCAACTGGCAGTGGTGGCCCATGGCGGGCAGACGGGCCTTCGTTCTAAAGGAGAGGAGACCCTGCATCATTGAAGAACTGGACAGCTATGCCACACTGCGGCCCATGGCCCAGCTCTTTGAGGCGCGCTGTCTGGGTGGCCGGGTCCTGGTCTCCTCCATGGGGCTGCAGGAGTTACAGCAATACCCGGAGGCCCGGGCGCTGCTGTCCTCCATCTACCGCTATATTGCCTCAGAAGCATTCCGGCCGGAGGCAGACATCACCCCGGCGGAGTTGTCTGCCCTCGTCCCATGAGCAATCAGCCGCTCGATTCCGATGCCGCTTCCGCAAGCCAGGCAGCTCCCCGGCTGCGTGACATCCGGTGCTGAGCCGTCCCAGCGGGTGACAAGCCAGAGGGACGGTTCTTTTGGCTTATAAGACAGTAGAACCGTCCCCCTGACATACCCCTGAGATACCTCTGGCTTCCAGTCAGTCAATAGAACCGTCCCTCTGGCTTACCTCTGGCTTATGTCTTTTTCCGTTTACCTCAAAAAACCTGCCATTCACTGCATTGGTCTTATGATTCCTTTTTTTCACGTGTATAATCAAACGGGGCGTGTTGTTTACACATGAGGAAAACAATGAAGATCGCTGTATGTGACGATGAAAAGAGAATATGTGGCATACTGGCGGAGAAAGCGTCCGAGATACTGCCGGACGCAGCTATCGCCGCATACCCGTCCGGGGAAGCGCTTCTCGGAGATGCTGAATTCCCGGATATCCTTCTGCTTGATATTAAGATGCCGGGTCTGAACGGTATGGAAGCAGCAAAAACTCTTCGTGACCGTGGATGGCAGGGGATCCTGGTTTTCATCACCGGAGAAGCGGACAGGGTTTTTGATTCTTTTGATCTGCACGCGTTTCATTTCCTTGTGAAGCCTGTGAAGGATGAGAAACTACGTGCAACATTGCTGGATGCGAGGGCAGAGCTGGAGAGAAGACAGCAGGGACGGTTCGTGACAGAAGAACCGTCCCTCTGTCACGAATCTGCGGATCATGGCAGATATATCCATGTACAGTCGGGCGCTTCCCACATACGTGTACCACTTTCCAGACTCATGTATGCCGAGGTCTATGACAGGAAAACCGTACTGCATACGAAGAAGGACGAGATCGAATATTATGGTCAGCTGTCTGCATTGGAAAAGGTGGTTGGAAAGGATTTCTACCGCATCCACAGATCCTATCTGGTGCATCTGAAATATGTAGAACGATATGATAAGTCCTCTGTCACGCTGATCAACGACGTTCAGCTCCCGATCGCAAGAAGAAGCTTTGACGGCTTCCTGAAGGCATATATGGAATACGGGCGGAGAGAGGTGCGGTCATGATCACTGAAGCGATGTGGGAAGCAGCGAACACCATCTCCGTCGTTGTTGATATGTTTGTGAGCGCAATCCTTGTCACCTGGTTCTACATGCCGTATGTGAATAAGCGATATCAGGCTGTTTTTTCGGGAACGGCGTATTTTCTGGTAATGACTTTCCTGTATTACATCCCTTTTACTTTTCCCATGTCAGGCACGATGGCCTATGTGATCGGCGCCGCATCGGTATGCACGGTATCTGTGCTGACCGATCGCAGGAATATTCCGCAGAAAGTTTTTTTGTCTTTCATGATCTATATGCTGCTGTGGTCATCGAGGGTCACGGCGTTGTTGCCATGGGAACCGGTCAGCAAAGCGACATATTTGAATCCAGCGGTGTCCGATGTCACAAAACAGCTGATGCTGTTCGTCCTTGCGCTGGCTCTGCTGGTTTTGACGGAGAATGTGCTGTTCTTTGCAGAGATCCTGATCGTCAGGAAGATCTACGTATGGAAAAAAGAACGGATGGCCTGGCGAGAGCTGCCGCTCCTGTGTTCTCCGTATATCGCGATCATGGCGGGTTACTGGATCAGTTCCTTCATGTCAGATGCCTATGTGGTCGTATCAGGAAAGTATATCGGAGACAGCTATCCCGTCTACGACGTGATCCGTGCGGTTTATGGAATGATGGCATTCGTCGCCGCCATCACCGTCTTATACTCCTATCAGCAGATCAAACAGTCACAGGAAGAGGCTATGCAGAACGCGCTGGTAGCCAGACAGATGGAAGAACTGAACGATCACGTACACACCATGGAAAAACTGTACGCAGATATCCGTGGAATCAGACATGATATCAACGATCATATCATGATACTGGGGAATCTGCTGGATAAAGGAAGAGCTGATGATGCGGCCACCTATCTGAATGAGTGGAAAGAAGGATTTCCAATGCCGGAAATCCATGCAAGGACGGGCAATCCCGTCACTGACATCATTCTGGCGGAAAAGAAAAGAGAGGCAGAGGAAGCGGGGATCTCCTTCACCGAGGATTTCCACTATCCGACAGACAGTAACGCAGAATCGACAGATATCGGTATCATTCTGACCAATGCCCTGTCAAATGCCATCAGGGCGGCAAAGACGTCCGACACGCCCCAGGTAGAGATAAAGTCATGGCTGACCCGGCGCACTTTTTTCATTGAAGTGCGGAACACCTACGCAGGGAAGCTGCCGCCGCTCTCTGAATCCGGGTATCCGGAAACATCCAGGCCGGATAAGGATCATCACGGCTATGGGCTGACGAATATGAAACGCATCGCTGAGAAGTATTATGGGACGATACAGCTGGAACAGGCGGATCGTATCGTGATCCTGACAGTGATGCTGATGATCGCATAGAACGTCTGTCATCACCATTCACATCGAAAAATCTGCCGTTCACTGCATCGAGGTTCATTTACAATCCGGAGACTCCGAAAGGATAAATGAAAGAAAAACAGGCTTCCAGTCGATCATAAGGCTGTTCTGAATAGTTACTCCAAGTGCTCTTAATTCATCCAGGGAGGGAAACCGATGAACGTGAACAGTATCCATGGAATCACCAATACAGGGTCGCAGTCGTTCCAGATGAAAATCAACCAGGGGAATGACGCTTTCAGTAAAAACATCCAGAACCAGATCGCAAACGCCCAGAAGCAGCTTCAGGAGCTCTCCGAGAACAGGGATATGACGCCAGAGGACAATATGAAAAAGCGGCAGGAGATTCAGAAACAGATCAGCGACCTGAATAACCAGCTGCGTCAGCATCAGATCGAGCAGCGGAAAGAAGCGCAGCAGAAGAAAGATTCCTCCGATGTGACAGGTGGGAAACCGACTGAGAAATCCGACAAGGGTAGTACCGGCATGTCAACAGCCAATATGCAGGCGCTCATATCCGCTGATTCGTCCATGCATCAGGTGAAAACACAGGGCGCAGTGCGTACCGGGATGAAGGACAGGGCAGGCATTCTGGAGACCGAAATCAAGCTGGATAAGGCGCGCGGCGTTGATACTGCCGCCAAAGAGGAAGAACTGGCCGAGACAGAACAGCGGGTGCAGGATATATCTGCTTCACAGGCAAACAGGCTTGCCGCTGTGAGTGATGAACTCAGAGAGGCCACCAAAGAAGATACGCCGGTTCGCAGAACTGACAAGGATGCTTCCAATGAGAAAAAGGATGAAGATGACGGGCGTCTGTCTGCCGGGAACAATGTGAAGTCTTTGACGGACAGGGCGATGGCGGTGGACGTTAAAGCGTAAGAAATAGTCTTCTAACCATTGATGCATGGAATCGTATTCATAGACAGGAGGTCAGTGCCATGTCAACGATCAACGATATATCAAAAGCTGAGAGTATGAGCTACAGCGATTGGTACAAAGAAAACCAGTCGAAGGAATCCGATTCAAAGAAGAGTAGAGAGAACGATAGCACGAATGATAGGCGTGAAAAATACAGGGAAACCAGCTTTGACGACTCCTATATCGACAGGAGCAGCAAGAATGCCGGTGCCCTGTTGGCGGGTCTGGGCGTGTCAATGGATGCAGGTGCCACGCCTCTGATCAATCTCTCTGATTACGCAATGATTAAGAACGGCAGCTATTCCAGCGCGCTCTCATCTCTTGCATCATCGAAGATCGATACGAAGGAATAGGCAGTGGAAATAAGAAGCTACCGGACACTCGTTGTGTGATGAAGAGGTTTGTATGAATATTAATGCGCAAGGACTTAAGCTGACAGGCGGTTATGCTTCAAAAAGTACACTGGATCGTCTGCAAAGACAACAGCAAAGGGATGACCAGATCGCCTTTATTGAGAAGCAGAAGGATAACCTGAAAAACCTGAAAACAGATTCCATTGAGGGAATAAAGCATAAGCTGGAGCTTTTACAGGGATATGAGGATCAGATCACTGCGGTAAAGGCGGCGTATAACCATACCCAGATGTATCATATGCTCGATGAAGGCCGGGAGTTCGGTGAGAAGATCGCGGATGAGGTCAAGAAGAACGCTCCAAAGACGCCAGAGGAGCGCCGTGAGTACATGATCGAAGAGGCCACAGGTGTGGAAAAGCCTGACGGACTGCTTGCCGACATTATGGGTGAATTTGAAGAGACCTCAGAGAAACTGGAGGAAGTGGTTCCAGAAGAACTGGTGCGGCTATCTGAAGAAGAACTTCAAGACTTATCTACGCATATGGAAGAGGCAGGGGGTGAAATGAATCAACCGTCAGGAGCCGGGGAACAAGGGGAATTGCTTGAAGAAATCGTTATGGGAAAACCGTATGAACGGATCGATTATCGCATATAACAGATTCACAAGGCAGATTTTGTAAGGAACACACACTACTACACAAGGAGGTGGCATTATGGCAGTTAATGGAGTAAGCAGAATAGGCACAAACGACACGCTTTGGGGTGTAAACAAAGCGGAGCAGAAGCAAGAGCTTGCAAAAACTACAGAGGACAGGCTCGCAAGCATGGAGACAGCCAACAAAAAGGACAATGAAGCAGAATCGTCCCAGGGTGTGATCTATGAAAGAGGAAACCCGGAGGACGGGCTCTACAGCATAAACAAAATGAACAAGTCAGATCGCTCTGCAATAGTTGAGCAGCTCAAGGCGGATGCCCAGCGCAGGCAGGACGATCTGATGAACATCGTCCAAAAGACGCTTTCAGGACAGGCTGGTGCCTACGGGAAAGCTACCGGGGACGATTTCTGGAAAAAACTTGCCGGCGGTGGAATCACGGTCAGTGCAGCTGCAAAAGCACAGGCTCAGAAGGATATCGATGAAGATGGATATTGGGGTGTGAAGCAGACTTCCCAGAGACTCTTTGACTTCGCAAGTGCGCTGGCCGGCGATGATGTCGAGCAGATGAAGAAAATGCAGCAGGCCATGCAGAAAGGTTTCAACCAGGCCACCAGGGCCTGGGGCCGGGATCTTCCGTCTATCAGCAATGATACGCTGAATGCCGCAAACCGGCTTTTCGAGGATTACTACAAGTCAAAGGATAACGCCGAAAACGCACAGCCACAAGAAAACGCAGGGTGTGATATTCACTGATGAGAGAGGCCTTCCATTTACTGTTCAGCCCGAGCCAAGCACTCTGCTGCTTGGCTACGGGCCAATGCAGTCCAGAAGCCAAGCACCAGGCGCATTGGAATGCGCGAAGCGCCGCGCCTGGTGCGTTACAATTCAGCGTTGGTCATGCGCTGAATTGTAACGCCTTCCATCAGAGCCGCTCGATTCCGATGCCGCTTCCGCAGGCCAGGCAGCTCCCCGGCTGCGTGACATCCGGTGCCGAGCCGTCCCAGCGGGTGACACGGCCGCCTGCCTCCTCCACGATGAGGGAGCCCGCGGCGAAGTCCCAGGGCTGGATGATGGGCTCGAAGTACATCCCGGCCCGGCCGCAGGCCACATAGCACAGATCCAGCTCCGCCGATCCCATCCGCCGTACATCGATGCACTGCGGCAGCAATTCCTGCGCTTTGGCAAACGCCACCGCCGGCTGCCCGGGGTAGTAGGGCGCCGTACCAAAGATCACCAGACTCTCCGCAAGCGGAAGAGGAGAGACATGAATGGGTCTGCCATTGAGTCTGGCACCCTCCCCGCGCACAGCGGTAAACATCTCATTCATGAAGGGGTTGTAGACCAGGCCAAAGATCCGCTGTCTGTCCTGCACCAGGGCGATGGCGATGGCGCTCATCCGGAAGCCCCGCATGAAATTGCTGGTGCCGTCGATGGGATCCACGATGAAGGTATACTCGTTCTCCGGAAAACCGTCGTGTCCCCCCTCCTCGCCAAAGAACCCTGCGCCCGGCAGGATCTCTGCCAGTCCTGACTGGAGTCTGTCCTGCACCAGCCTGTCATAGCGGGTGACGAAATTGGCGTGTCCCTCCTTGGCATCCACATCCGCTTCCTGCGGATCGGCCTGCCGGATCAGCTCTCCGGCCTCCCTGGCCAGCGCGATGATGCGTTCATAGATCTCTGCATTTACCAGTTCCATACTTCCTCCTGTCATGTTCCGTTCTCTCCCCATTCTACGACAAAATACCCAAAGAAGCCAGAGGGCTGCCAGAGGG
>JAFSYF010000238.1 GCA_017443695.1 Butyrivibrio sp. | reverse complement strand
TCGTATGCTGGACAGGAGCGAGCTTTGTACAGCCAGGGACGATGTCATGGAGACAAGCCAGACGCATCCGGCCTAGCGGCCAATCAGGGCGTTGCTGGCATCGGACAGATGCCGATCCGGGAAGGAACCATCACTGTGCAGGATGCAAGCCGGACCGTCTTTATGGTCGCAGAGCTACTGATTCATTGTATGCTGCCATAGCATCAAGGCACCTGGCCTCCTTTTTTGATTTGATCGAATGAATGACGAAGTGCCAGATCACCTCAATACGGCCTTGTTGAACGAAATCATCCCATCATCCGAGTGCCAAAGATGATGACATCGTCAAGGAACGCCGCGATCTCGAAACCCGTTCGAGTGTCACAGGAGAGGGGAATGGTATCCGGGTCGGCTCATACACGCAAGTTTGATGGTGAACAGCCACTCTGTTAGATGGATCCTGGGATCACCTTGCCGCGGTATGATAAGGAAGCACCTCCGTGGAACGCGGAGGTGCTTACATTATTTGAAAAGATGGCAGGCGACGAAATGGCCAGGCTCGACTTCATGCAGGGTCGGAATGGCATTCAGACAGGCTTCGTGGCACCGGGGACAACGGCTGGAAAAAGCGCATCCCTTTGGTTTGTTGATTGGGCTGGGCACATCGCCTTCGATAATCTGTCGCTTTTTGCTGGCTTCCAGGTCCGGATTGGGGACGGGAACAGCGGAAAGCAGGGCGACAGAATAGGGGTGGAGTGTATTGGCGTACAGCACATCGCTGCTGGCCAGCTCCACGACGGATCCCAGATACATGACGGCGATCCGGTCGGAGATGTATTTCACGATGTTGAGATCATGTGCGATGAAGAGGTACGTGAGACCCATTCTGGACTGGAGATCACGCAGCAAGTTGATGACCTGGGCCTGGATGGAGACATCCAGGGCAGAAATAGGTTCGTCGCAGACGATGAATTCCGGTTCAATAGCCAGAGCCCGGGCGATGCCGATGCGCTGTCGCTGACCGCCGGAGAACTCGTGCGGGAAACGGTTGGCGTGCTCGCGGTTCAGGCCGACAATATCGAGAAGCTCCGCTACACGCGCCTGACGACCGGCATCATCATAGAGACCGTGGATCTGCATGCCTTCCGCAATGATGGAACCTACCGTCATGCGGGGATCCAGGGAGGCGTACGGATCCTGGAAGATGATCTGAGCTTTCTTGGAGAAGGCCACGCGTTCTTTGCGATTGCTGAGATCCACCGGCTTTTCTTCGTAGTACAGCGTTCCCTTTGTGGGACGATAGATGCCCATCATGGTACGGCCGAGCGTGGACTTCCCACATCCGCTTTCACCGACGAGTCCCAGTGTCTCACCGCGGTGAATGGAGAGGTTCACGTCCTCGACGGCGTGCAGAATGCGCCCGCCTGCGACCTTGAAATATTTGCTGATGTGATCAGCCCTGACAAGAATGTCACTCAAGAAACGTCCCCCCTCTCTGCAGCGCCCGGGCAATCCGGATGGAGAAGCCAGCAACTGGCTTTGTGGCCTTCGCCCACTTCAAACTCCGGAGGCTGTTCCTCCTGACAGATCCGCATGCAGTGCCGGCAGCGGGCGGCGAATCCGCATCCGCGGGGCGGGTTGAGCAGATCCGGCGGCGTTCCGGGGATGCTGGTGAGCGGCTGGTCCTTGCCCGTATCGGTCTGGGGCAGACTGCCGAGCAACGCCTCCGTGTAGGGATGGCTGTGCCGGAAAAAGATGTCACGGGTGCTGCCGGTCTCCACGATCTTGCCGGCATACATGACAGCAACCCGGTCGGCAACCCCGGCGACTACACCCAGATCATGGGTAATGAGGATGATGGCGGTACCGGTCTTATTCTTGAGCTCGACGAGCAGGTCCATGATCTGCGCCTGAATGGTCACGTCCAGCGCCGTCGTGGGCTCATCTGCGATGAGGAGCTTGGGATTGCAGGACAGGGCCATGGCAATCATGGCGCGCTGCCGCATGCCGCCGGAATACTCGTGTGGATACTGGCGTGCGCGCTCCTCGGGATTGGGGATGCGCACCTGTTCCAGATGATGGACGGACTCCTTCCGGGCTTCCTGATTGGTCATTTTCTTGCGCAGGCGTACGGACTCGATGACCTGCTTGCCCACCTGCGTGGTG
>JAFSYF010000237.1 GCA_017443695.1 Butyrivibrio sp. | reverse complement strand
GTTATTGTTAAGCCCGGCACCGTCAAGTGCCACAAGAAGTTCACGGCTGAGGTTTACGTACTGACCAAGGACGAGGGTGGCCGTCATACACCTTTCTTCAACAACTATCGTCCTCAGTTCTACTTCCGCACCACAGACGTGACCGGTGTCTGCAACCTGCCTGAGGGTACAGAGATGTGCATGCCTGGTGATCACGTCACCATGAGCATCGAGCTGATCCACCCGATCGCTATGGAGCAGGGTCTGACATTCGCTATCCGTGAGGGTGGCCGTACCGTCGGTTCCGGCAAGGTCGCGACGATCGTCGAGTAATGAATCTAATCTCCGTTTCAGGCGGAGCAAAAAGGAGACCGGGATGTTCTAATCCCGGTCTCTTTTTCGCGTTTTGCGTTGCAGCGGCAGCATTCTGTGTGCTGTTCGCACTGCGGGCGGAGAGTGACGGGCTGCTGCGGAGTCTCTATGAGGCGGAGCCGCTGCGCGTGGATGAGATCCTGCAGTTCCTGTTCCCATATTCCATGCAGGAGACCTGTCTGTATGGCCTGCTCTGCCTGGTGATTGCGCTGACCGCAGGCCGCAATAAGACGCTTCCGGCGTTGACTCGTGTTGAAGGCTGTGGCTGTGCACTTTTTTCGCTGTGCCTGACGGCCGGTGCATCCCTGCTGTCCGTGGATGGTTTCTTCACACGGTTCCACAGCGTGCGGATGCTTGCGGCATATCTCTTCTGTCTCATCGGAAACGGCATCCTGCTGTGGATCTGTCTGGTCTGGATGAAGCTAGGCCTGCAGAGGCTCATGACGCAGTCGCATATGCCGGCGGTGGGGTTCGGCACAGAAGGGCAGTTATTCCTCCGGAATATGGGGATACTCGCGCTGTGCTGGTTGCCGTATGCAGCGCTGCGTTATCCGGCGGGACTGGAGTACGACGGCTATCACCAGATCGCACGTTTCCTGGAGGGACGGCTGACGACACACTGGCCCCCGGCCTCTTCGGCCTGGATGGGGAGCTTCGTCCGGCTGGGGGAGACGTTGCTCCATTCTGCCAATGCCGGGATATTCCTGTATGTGCTAGTGAATCTCCTGCTGGGGGCAGCGGTATTCGCCTATAGTCTGACGGTTCTTACGCGCTTTGGTGTTCCGCGCATCTGCATTCGCTGTCTGCTGGTGCTCTATGCACTGATTCCCGTCTATCCGGGATTTATCACCTCCGTGGTCAAGGATGCGCCCTTTGCGGTGCTGGTGTTGTGGTTTACACTGCTGTTGTCGGAACAGGTGATCCCGGGATCACAGGGCAGTCTGCGGGGACTATTGCTGTTGTGCATCGCCGGTTTCCTGATGGCCATCCTGCGCAATAACGGGATCTTCCTGATCCTGGGGGCAATGGCGGGACTTCCGTTTCTGCGTGGACGGGCCCGCAGAGGATTACTGACTGCGCTTGGTTCGGCAGCCATGCTCTTTGGACTGTATCAGTATCTCTTCCTTCCGATGCTGCATATCCCTGCCGGTTCTGTTGCGGAAGCACTGTCGGTGCCGTTCCAGCAGACAGCCAGACTCATCCGGGAGGCACCGGAGGCCGTGACACCGGAGGAACAGTCCGTGATCGCGGAGGTGCTGGACTGGAAGACGCTGAAGAAGGAATATGACCCGTTCCTTGCGGATCCGGTGAAGAGCAGCTATCATACGGAGGACCGTGCGGCGCTGTTCCGTTATCTGCGGGTATGGTTCAGGGAGGGACTGCGGTGCCCCGGGATCTATCTGGATGCTTTTCTGATCAACGGGATAGGCTTCTTCTACCCCGGAATACGGATGGATACCGTGGATACCATGTCCGGCGTCTATACCATGATTTGGAACGACAAAGAGGTGCAGTTCACGGTGCCGTCCGCGCTGGAGGGTGTCCGACCGGTGCTGAAGCGGGTGGTGCGCACTGTGGAGAATCT
This sequence comes from Butyrivibrio sp., assembly GCA_017443695.1. Lineage (GTDB taxonomy): Bacteria > Bacillota > Clostridia > Lachnospirales > Lachnospiraceae > Butyrivibrio. The sequence goes on along the minus strand of JAFSYF010000237.1, from coordinate 8,248 downwards.
GCCTCTGGTGCTGCCCTTTGTGAATACGGCGATCCAATGCTGGATGCCGGTCTGTCTGATGTTGTGGGCGATCCGCCGCAGAGACAGGGAGGCGGCATATCTGCTGATCCCTTCGGTGCTGGGGGTACTGGTCTGTCTGGCGAGCCCCACCTATATGAACAACGGTGCGCGCTACGCGCTGCCCATGGTGTATACGAATCTGTTCCTGATTGCAACCGCACTGCGGAGAAAGGGGACTGAAGGATGAAGGAAGATCGGAAACGCATCCCTCTGCTGCTGCTCGTCGCGGACGTTATATGTGTGATCATGGCCTACGGAATGCTGTACCGGCAGCAGTTCGGTTCGGACACGCTCTTCCGCATGCTGTATCCAGAGGGGGATATCGGCGGGGCACTGGATCACGCGCGTTACGGATCCTATTTGCTGGCAGAGCTGCTGCTGCATCTCGGGATCCAGATCACGGATTACTATAAGTTGTTCTATGGGATTTTTGTCCTGGCCATCATAGCGGACATCTTCATGATACAGAGGATGTTCCTGCCTTTTTTTGAAAAGCGGCTGGAGGCTTCCGGCCAGGCGGGGTGGCTGGGGTATCTCGTATGCACGGCGCTGCCCTTTGCCAATGTGCTCTTCATCGAGAACTTCATGTTTCCGGAGTATCATATCAACTACGCGATTGCCTATACACTGGCGGTGGCAGGGGCCTGGCTCCTGGGGCGGAGACGCTGGCTGCCCGGATTGCTGTGTACTGTGGTCGCCTGTGTGTTCTATCAGACGGTGCTGATCCCGATGGCCATGCTGGTGACGGCCTATATGGTGCTGGAGGCGGATTTTACACTGAGCGGAGCGCTGGTGCGGCGTGTGATGCTGACGGACGTGGTGATCCTGCTGATCGGACTGGCGGACAACCAGAGCAGCCGTCTGATTCCGTCCCTGAACGGTGTCAGCAAGAAGATATCAATGGATCTGCCGGAGACGATGCGCTACCTTGCGCATGAACTCCGGTCTCTGTGTCAGAGCAGCCTGGGGCTGATGCCCGGGATCTGGGTGCCGGGACTAGTGTTCCTGCTCTCCGCGCTGCTCCTTGGCTGGGGAGTACTGCGGACCTGGAAACGGGAAAAGAGAGAGAACAGCATGATCTGGACGGCGGTACTCCTGATCCTCGCGGAGACCCTGCTGTTCCTGCTGCTGCCGGTGCTGTCGGGATACGGCGGTTTCTATCCCCGGGTGGTCTGGCCGTTTTATATGTATGTGGCGCTGCTCATGCTGACGGGGGCTTATCATATCTGGGATGATGGGAATGCCGGGTCTATGAAGCTCCTGCCGGGGATCATGGTCGGCGGATTCCTTGTGCTGCAGGTTTTCTGCTGTCAGATGATCAGCGAGAACAGGTACATCTCCAACACCCTGGATCTGGTCTACGCCCGGGCGGTTAATCGGGAGATCACAGATTACGAGGCACGGACAGGAAACAGGGTGACGAAGGTCGCCATCGAAATCGACGGAGAATGCCCACGGTATTATGAAGGCATGGTGCGGTACTGCCGGGATCAGATCAATGAGCGCACCATCGCCGTCACACCGTATTGTCTCCTGGAATACGTGAACGGTGCGGATATTCGGCTGACACATGTCGATATGGATAAAAAAATCTGGAAGGCCCACTTCGCAGACGGGAACTGGGATGAGTTCAATCCCGGGGAGCAGCTGTACTTCGAGGGAGACACGCTGTACTGGGTGGTCTTCTGATGTAAAGGGCAGCCTCGCCTGTCAGATCGGTTGAACTACGGTCTCCATCTGGCGCTGGCACCGCAGGGCAGTATGAGTCCGCTCTCCCGGACCGGCAGGCCGATCTCCTGGGCATCCACCTGCCCGTGGGGGAAACGCTTCCGCAGAATATCCTGCAGCAGATAGGTCAGCGTGGCGGGCTGCAGGCCTGTGGTATATGAATTCAGCAGCAGGAAGAGCGGCTCGTCTGAGAGCAGCTCTGCCACACGGGTGAGGAAGGGATGGAGACTCGTCTCCAGCTTCCAGGTCTCTCCACCGGGGCCCCGTCCATAGGAGGGCGGATCCAGAATGATGGCTTCATACCGGTTCCCACGGCGGATCTCCCGTTCCACCAGCTTCACGCAGTCATCGACAAAATAGCGCACCGGCGCCTCTGACAGACCGGATGCGGCGGTATTTTCCTTGGCCCACTGGACCATGTTTTTGGCTGCATCCACATGGACCACGGAGGCACCGGCTGCAGCGGCAGCAGTAGTGGCACCGCCGGTATAGGCGAACAGATTCAGCACCCGGATCTCCCGCCCGGCCTCCCGGATGAGCGGCATGAACCAGTCCCAGTTCACGGCCTGCTCGGGGAAGAGTCCGGTGTGCTTGAAATGAAAGGGCTTCAGCCGGAAGCTCAGCCGTTTCCCGATGGCCGTCTCATAGGAGATGCTCCAGGTCTCCGGCAGCCCGTTGAAGCTCCAGGAACCGCCCCCCGCGTTGCTGCGGTGGTAGTGGCCGTTGGGGCTGTGCCAGCTGCGTACGGTTTTGGGTCCCTCCCAGATCACCTGGGGATCCGGACGGATCAAGGTATAATCCCCCCAGCGCTCCAGCTTCTCTCCGCCGGCGGTATCCAGCACTTCGTATTCTTTCCATCCATCAGCGATCCACATGTGATTCATCTCCTTCGACCCCGGAAGAGTTTGCAGTATTTGTGTTATCGGTATTGTCGGGTTCATCCGGATTGTCCTGTGTATCCGCCTGCCGGATTCTGCGCAGTGCATGTCGTCTGCGCAGGGCGATCAGGACCCAGATCAGCCAGGCGGCGAGGGAGATCAGATCGGCTGCCCGCCAGTAGATCCGGGGCCGGAAGCCAACCACCACCTCGCCCTCGAATCCGGGCGGCAGACCCACCTCCAGCTCGGCATCGTCCGAAGCCCGGGAGAGCAGCAGCGTATGACCGGCGATGGCCTGCATTCCCTTGTAGCCGCAGACCGGTAGCTGTATGAACTGTGTCTCCGAGGTGCGGTTCCGCAGCCATAGCCGGAAGGTCAGATTCTGCCGTTCGATGTTGCCCAGATCCACGCCATCGGGGATCACCACCTCAGGCACCTGGAAATAATTGCCGGTGCCGATCAGGGTGTACTCCAGGAAGGAACCGAAGTCATAGACGCTGCGGCCATCCACCAGAGGGATGGCATCCTTGTCCCATTCATAGCGGTATTCACTCTGGAAACGGATGGCCTGGAAGCCGGAGATACAGATCAGCAGGGACAGGAACAGGAAGCCCATGGAACGGCTGCGGGCGGAGAGTTCCTCCGTGCACATCAGGATCAGAAGTGTGCCGAAGAGCATCACCAGTGGGAAGATCCGGAAGGGAAACTCAATCGAGCCGTAGAGCAGATAGAGGCCGTGCATATGCGCGTTGATCCAGTCGTAGGGGAAGATCTGCAGGGAAAGAACCAGGCAGACCAGGGCCGCGATGGTCAGGTCCCGGATGGGACGCCGGTAGCCCTTCCACAGCCCGCACAGGACACCTGCCGCGGCGGCCATGATACCGAAGAGGAGCGCGAGGCCGACGGTCTGCGGCATCTCCTGTACGGAGAAGCCCGACAGGGCGTGCTCTGTCGCGGAGAAATGGGTGGAGAAGAGCCGGTACAGGTCAACCCCATGGGTCTGCATATGATTTTCCACATGATAGACATAGAGATCCTGCTTCAGGGAATAATCCACGAAGGGGACGAGGAACCAGAGATTCAGTATCACCGTCCAGATAGCACTCACCATGAGCAGATAGAGCCGCCTCGTCCAGAAGAAGCGCCGCCAGAAGCGGATGCAGAAGACGGCCATGGCGATGGAGGCAAGGAACAGGGTGACCACATGGGTCTGCAGCAGACCGCCGAAGCCAAGGGTGAGACACAGGATGGTGATCTGTTCCTCCCTGCTGAAGGAGAAGAGATGCTGCGCGTCCGCTTCTTTCTCCGGAGCCGGAGCCTCCTCAATCAGACGGCAGGCACCCAGAGCGATCAGCGGCAGGAAGATCATGGCGGCGTATTCCCCTACCGCCCAGCGCACATAGACATCCGTCAGGCGCCAGACGCTGAGCACATAGATCGCGCTTCCGGCGAGGCCGAGCTTTGGGTTGCGCAGTATCCGGCCGAAGCAGAGGTCACTGACGACGGCGGTGGCTGCGGTCAGGTAGAACAGCAGGAAACGGACGGCAGCATGCATGGGGAATCCGATGAGATAGAGCAGTGCGGCCGGATAGAGCAGCAGATCCCCGTACATGATGGAAACGGGATATCCGTGTCCGTTGCCCCACAGGGGCTGCAGGCGCACGGGGATCTGACCGTCCGCCATCCCCTGTGCCATGCCGAGGATGCGGTAGAGATGGAAACTGAAGTCATGTCCCCGACCCAGCTCATAGGTGCAGATGGGCAGGAGCGAGAGCATCGTAATGGCACAGAGACACAGGAAATGCATCCGGCGGGAACGGGGGAGTCCGACCCAGTACGGGACGAACAGCCACAGGGACAGAAGAATCAGCACCGCACACAGGAACCGACCCAGATCATAGCCGGCGGTCAGAAGGGGCTGGTAGGTGATTCGGACGGAGGTGATCTCCGGGAGCGCGTCTCTCTTGGGGACGCGGTTGATGATCCGGACCGGGGTGGCCTCCGTGTGGACATAGATCCGGTAGTCCTGGTGGTCCTGATAGTAGCGCAGCGCCACCGTATCACTCTCACAGGCAAAGAGCCGCTCTGTGGGCAGATCGGCGACAGCCATCGACACGGACTCCAGCTCCGGGTCAGGGGTGTAGTCCACATGCACCTCCCAGACGCCGGGACGGAGCTCAAAGGGCGCAGTCTGTAGATAGGGATGCTTCCCTGTGGTGACGGTTTCCAGCGCCGTGGCGTCCGCGCTGTGGCCGGGCACATCACGCAGATCAAATACCAGAAGTCCTGCGGCGACAAACAGGGACAGAACCAACAGCCCTGCAAACAGCGGACGCAGCTTTTCCCCAAACAGCTTCCCGGTTTCCCTCATACCATCCTCCGATATAACCTCTTGCATCAAATTCCTTTCCTCATTATAATATATTGGATGTAGCTTGACTACCTGATTGAATGGAGATATGGAATGGAAACACTGAACCTGCTGAGGAAACCGTTTCAGGCGGAGGCGAATGTATCCCATCTGAAGGTGGAGTACTGTAAAGACGGCGTTGCGGATATCGTCCGGATCGGTGAGATCTGCTGTGAGCTGAACAGCCAGGTGACGAACCGTTTCAACCGCGATTTTACATTTTCGATCTCTCCGTCCGTATTCTGTTCTGACAAGCCCTCCTGCGGGCTTCTGATCAGCGTCATCGATCCCAATACCAGCAGCAATGAGGAGGGACACTTCACACAGCTGGTGGGTTCCCTGATGGAGCAGATTTGTGAGAAGGGGGCCAGAGCAGACATCATCGTCAACGGACGTTTCTCTCATATTCGCATGTAGTATTGTTTAGTGGATTTTTTTCTAAGTTAGGAGACCAAAAAAATGACCAAGATTGATATCATTTCCGGCTTCCTGGGAGCCGGCAAAACTACTTTGATCCGTAAGCTGCTCTCGGAAGCACTGGCCGGTACGGATGTGGTGCTGATCGAGAATGAATTCGGAGAGATCGGTATCGACGGCGGCTTCCTGAAGGAGTCCGGGGTACAGATCCGCGAGATGAATTCCGGCTGTATCTGCTGTTCCCTGGTGGGAGATTTCGGCACCTCCCTGCAGGAGGTCATGGACCGTTATCACCCGTCCCGGATCCTGATCGAGCCCTCCGGCGTGGGCAAGCTCTCCGATGTCATGCGCGCCATCGAGAATGCTGTGGGCAACGGTCATGAGATGATACTGAACAGCGCTGTCACGGTGGTGGATGTGACGAAAGCAAAGGTCTACATCAAGAACTTCGGTGAGTTCTTCACCAATCAGATCGAGAGTGCCGGTACCATCGTCCTCTCCCGCACCGATAAGGCCGATGACGCCAAGGTTGAGGCAGCGGTGGCACTGATCCGGGAACACAACCCCAAGGCGACGATCATCACGACGCCCCTTGCCGAGCTCACAGGCCAGGAGATCCTGGATACCTTCGAGGGCAACCATGATCTGGAGGCGGAGCTCCTGAAGGAGGTGCTGTCGCAGGAGGAGCATGCGCATCACCATCATCATGATCACGGCAGTGAGAAGATCACGGATGAAGAGGGCGTGACGGTCTACAAGGCCCATAAGCACCATCATGATGAGGATGAGGAGCACGAGCACCACCATCATGATCACGGTCATGAGGAGCACGAGCATCATCATGACCACGATCACGAGGAGCATGAGCATCATCACGACCATGATCATGAGGAACATGAATATCATCATCACGACCATGATCATGAGGAGCATGAGCACCACCATCATGATGCCGACGACATCTTCACCAGCTGGGGGATGGAGACACCGGTCAAATATTCGAAGGAGGAGCTGGAGAACATGCTCTCCCGTCTGGGTGACGAGGAGACCTTTGGTATCGTCCTGCGGGCCAAGGGCGTTGTGGCGGACGAGAACGGCGGATGGCTGGAGTTCGACCATGTGCCCGGGGAGAGTCAGGTACGCACCGGCCACCCGGATGTGACGGGCAAGTTCTGTGTCATCGGCGCAGAGCTCCATGAGGATCAGCTGGAGGCACTTTTCCGCAGGAGAATATAAGAAGATGAATATGCGCAGTTCGCAAAAACCGGTTTATGTGATCAACGGCTTTCTGGACAGCGGAAAGACGGATTTCTTCAGCTATACGCTGGGGCAGCCCTATTTCCGGACGAAGGGGCGTACGCTTCTGATCGTCTGCGAGGAGGGGGAGAACGAGTACGATGAGGATCTCCTGGCGGCGACCAATACCGTGAAGGAGATCATCGATGACGAGGAGGCCCTGACGCCCGCCACCCTCATGGCGCTGGATGCTCAGGAGGATCCGGAGCGGATTCTGATCGAGTATAACGGGATGTGGAATTACAGGAACCTGCGTCTCCCGAAGAAATGGAAGCTGGAGCAGCAGATCACGGTGATCGATACCACACATTTCGAGCTGTATTTCAACAATATGAAATCCCTGCTGGCGGAGCAGCTGCGGAACTCCGATCTGATCCTGTTCAACCGCGCGGACGGGCGGGAGGATCAGCTGCCGGTCTACAAGCGCAACGTGCGTGCCATCAACCAGAAGGCGGATATCATCTTCGAGGGGAGCAAGGGCGAGATCGATGTGACGCTGGATGAGGATCTTCCTTTTGACCTGAACGCGCCGGTCATCGAGCTGAACAATTTCGGCTATGGGATGTTTTATCTGGATGCGCTGGAGCATGCGGACCGGTATGTGGGTAAGACGGTTCGTTTCACGGGGATGGTGCTGAAGCCGGAGGAAATGAAGGACGGGTTTTTTGTCCCGGGCCGTATGGCCATGACCTGCTGTGCACAGGATATGCAGTTCCTTGGGTTCAAGTGCGCCTACGGGGACAGCGCGGCGCTCAGGGAACGGAGCTGGGTGGATGTTACGGCCAAAGTCCGGAAGGAATTCGTGGAGGAGTACGGCGGCGAGGGGCCGGTGCTGGAGGCAGTGCGTGTTTCGGAGACAAAAGAGCCTCAGGTTCCGGTCATCGATTTTTCCAATCCGGAGGCCTGAGGCTGCTGTTTGTCCGTATCCCGATCTGGGAAAAAGCAGGGGAGACAGGATTCGAACCCGCATGAACGGTTTTGGAGACCGCAATACTAACCATTGTATGACTCCCCTGTGTGCTGAACACGGGTTCTATTATACCACGGGATGTTGATCCATGCAAGCAGAACTTTTATAAGATGAGAATAAAGGAAGGAAAAAGAATCATCCAGGCACTGGCGGTGATACTTCTGCTGTTTGTTCTGTTTGGGCTCCAGCGCTTTCAGGCCGGATCGGAGACAGGGGTCCTGCCGGAGCGCATCATGGATGACAAATACCGCACCTGCTATGAGATCTTCGTTTACTCCTTCGCGGACAGCGACGGGGACGGCATCGGGGATCTGCGGGGGGTGCTGGAGCATCTGGATTATATCTGTGACGGGGATCCCTCTACGGATACCGATCTGGGCTGTAATGAGATCTGGCTCACGCCGGTATGTCCGTCTCCCACCTACCACAAATATGATGTGACGGATTACTGCGACATCGACCCGCAGTACGGAACCATGACGGATTACG
>JAFSYF010000236.1 GCA_017443695.1 Butyrivibrio sp. | reverse complement strand
TCCGACCCACTTACTGCCCGCATATCCCAGCGCCGGCTTGTAATCCATAAAGACCAGCCGCATCCCGGGGTAGGCTGCTTAGTTGAAGAAAAACACCAGCAGCAGCGGCACACACAGCATCAGATATAACTGCCAGTCTCTTCTGATGTGCGCTTTCTTCTGTTCCTTCTGTTTGGCTCTGATGCTCTCAGGCAGCTGTACAGCTTCTTGCTTTGCCATTCAGATTCCCTCCATACCCAGAGATTCCCTGGGGCACTTCTTCCTTATCATTTTCTATTGTATGTGCAAAAACGGCTCTTTTCTATGCAAAATTCCGTGATTACTGTGCAAAATCGTCCATAAACTCAGATCTCATGGAACCGCAGCTCATACGGCTCCAGCGGTACCGTCAGAGACGTCCCTTCCACCGTCAGCGCAGCTGTGCGTGCAGTATCACTGTTGTTCACCAGCACAACCGTCCGGCTTGCAGGGAACCATGCAGCCTCCACCATGGGATCATCCGCCAGTGTCTCCTGCGAGACACACCGCCCGGTCGCGAACAGCAGCAGATTCAGCAGCAGTCGGTTGTTCGCAGGTGTTGTCTCAAAGGTATTGAGATAGACACCGCAGCCTTTCCCGAATACATAGCTGGTGATCAACGGCGTCCCGTCCTCCGCCGCAGCATGAACACTGGCCAGTCCGTCCGTCAGACGTACCGCGGTTCTCTGATAAGGGAGCTGCATTCCCTCCGGGAATACCGGATCATCAAAGGTGTCCCTCGGCTGCACCACGGGCATATTGTACCGGCCGTGGCATACATAGGCCATCCGGTCCGCATCCACCCCCAGCACCTGCCGCATGGCGAAGGTCTGTCCGCCATCCGCTGTCGGTACCGCCGAAGGTTCATGTACGCCGATGAAGGCACCGCCCTCTGCCACCCAGGCCGTCAGCCGCTCCACAAGCGTTGTATCCTGCCAGGCAGCACCACCGCTCCAGGCAGTACCTGCCGCCCCCGCATTGATGATGACATCCAGTTCCTTCAGGTCCACTGCCCCGGAGGTGACATCATCAAAACTGATAAAGCGGACATCCACCGGCAGTCCGGACAACGCCTCGTTGATATGGATCAGATCATGCATCCAGGTCTCATGGAAGTGACCGGAGAGCGACCAGGAACGAAGGCTCCCCCAGCTGTGCAGCACCGCGATATGAAGCGGTAGTGTATAGGGCGCGCCCTCCGCGTGCAGCGCACGGATCCTGCGGGACTGATCCGCTGTCTGCGCAATGAATTCGATGAAATCCGGATAGTCCGGCAGCAGATGGAGATACCCGCCCAGTCCGATGCGGTCGATGGGCACACGCAGCATGGCCCGGCGCACATGCAGCCAGTATGCTCTCCCATCCCTTGTCGGATCTCCACCGGGGGCAAAGGTCGGCGCGCCGCCCAGCCCCACAGGGAACAGATACGGATGAAACCGCAGCTCGTGAACCGGTACACTGGCCCCTGCGCAGAGGCGCACTTCATATCCGGAGAAGACACATTTGATCAGCCCATCGAAACCAAACTGAGGGAAACGCTCCCCATAAGGCTCAACGCCGACCCAGCTGTCATCATAGAAGACATACGCTTTTTTGCCGTATCGGTGGACGATATCCACCAGCTGTTTTCCATAATCCACCACGAACCGATTCACGAAGTCCATATATCTGCGCTGTCTGTCCGACGGCGGCATATGCGTCACATGGAGCGCTCCACCGTTGATGAAATCCTCCGCTGTCAGCTCGATGCCGGTCTCCCTCCGGAAATCGTCCAGCATCCTCGGACTCACGGTGAAATCATAGGAGGCCCAGTCCGTGAACAGATACCGGTTCTCTGCACGGCTCCCCCAGATCCAGACGAAATTGTAGAACATCGAAGTGAAGCGCACCACTGTTGTCGCCGGATGGGTCTCACACCAGCGTTCCATCCAGTCCAGGAGATAAGCCTGCACAGAGGGGTGAACCGGGTCTATGGGCATCAGATGCTCCTTATCCCCCCAATCATTGGTGGTATGGTTGTACATGGAGATCTCTTCCCAGATCCGGAAGGCGAAAAAGCTCACGGTATACGCATGCCAGGGCTTCGTGCGGCGGATCACCACCATTTCGTTCCCCTGGTACTCCCAGTCCTCACGGGGAACGAGTTCTCCCGTTGTCCTGTCCCAGACCTGCCAGTAGCGCAGGCTCTCCTCGCTCCCGTTCACCCTGAACTGTTCCTCGAAGAAACCTTTCATCAGATCGATGGACAGTTCCGTGCTGCCGGAGCAGACCGGCTGTGTCATGAGAAAAGTCTGCTGCAGTGTCTCCGGATGCTGTCTGGCCCACTCGTTATGATCCCTGATGATACAGATCGTGGAATAGATGCCGTAGCCTGAATTGAGAATCTCATCAGACAGGGTCGTTCCATCGCTGTCCCGGATGACATCCGCGCCCCATTTCTCCGCCAGCTCCAGTGTCAGCGCTTCCTGTCCGGTTTCTCCCGGCAGTGTGAATCCGCCCTTCGCGTATCCGTCCTTCATTGTGCCTGCTCCCTTCTATTTACTGTATCCACATCACAGCGCGCCGTCATGGGCACCCTTGTCATAGTTCAGGACACCCGCAAGGTATGCCAGCGCCAGACCCTGCCCCCAGCCCTGGATCCATTCTCTGGAGATCTGACGGTAGCCTTCCCTGTCCTTCATCACGGCGGTTCCACCGGAGACGTTCAGCACGCGTCCGTCTTCGGAGATGCTGTCCAGAATGCCTTTCGTTGCCTTGTTGATGTATTTCACATGCAGCGGATTGCCCTTATTGATCATCGCCGCTGCGATACCGCACGAAGCGGAAACCTCCTCATAGGATTCCGGATCATCGAGAATCGTACGCCACAGTCCGTTCTCTGTCTGAACCAGCTTCAGCGCAGCCAGCTGATCATTGAGGGAACCCACGACATCGAGGTATTTCGGATAGAGATAGCATTCCGGCAGCCTTTTGCCGACCTCACTCATGGTATAGGCGGCCCAGGCATTGGCTCTGCCCCAGAAGAATCCGGACATGTGATCCCCGGAGATATTGTTGTAGCCGTGATAGTAGAACCCGGTCTTCGGATCCTGCAAATATTTGATGTGCCAGTACCACTGGTTCAGCGCGTCATCAATCAGCTTCTGATCCTCCAGCAGGACACCCACCCGCAGCAGAAAGAAGGCCGCCATGAACAGCGTATCCGCCCAGGCCTGCTCCGGGAAATCATTATTCACCGAAACCGTATGCTGTAATACATGATCACCGAAACGAAGCGCCTCGTTTTCTATATAGTTGATCTTGGACCTGACGATATCCAGATATTTCTCATCCTTCGTGTGCTCATACAGGGTGAGCGTCGCATGACCCATGGCGCAGGAATTGACCGTCCAAGCTGGCAGTCCCAGCTCGATCAGCTCATCCATCCGCTCCTTCATCTGCTGGAAATACGCCTCATTCCCCGTGGCTTCATATGCTTCACTGATTCCATAATAAGCCACGCCGCAGGGCCAGTCCCAGGTCAAATCCATCCGCATGGTACGTGCAACGATCCGGTCAATCGCATTCTCGATCTGCTGTCTGTCGTAATCCAGCTTTGCCATCGTCATATCCTCCTTTTGACGTAAATCCGATTAGATCTGTTCAAATGATATAATCAAAAACGACCACATGTCCCACCATTTTCCCGAAAAAACAATGCATAAACGACCAAAATATGTTATGATACGTCCATGTCCAGATCACATAAAACCGTCATAGAATACCGCAGTTACGAACTCCCCGTCGGTTTTCCGGCCATGCTGCTCTCCGGGGAGAACTGGCATATCTCTGATGTGCCCAGCGGTAAGCTCCATTTCCATAACTGTATGGAGATCGGCTACTGCCATACGGATTCCGGTTTCATGGAATTCGATGGTGTCGCTGTCCCCTTCCGGGCCGGTGATGTCACCTTTGTCTCGCGGAATATCCCGCACACCACTTACTCCGACAAGGGCACGGCCTCTCTATGGTCCTATATCTACGTTCGTCCGGACGAGATCCTCCTTGGCAGCTTCAATGACTCCTCTCCGCGGGCCGGACTGTTCCGGGATATGCTGCAGAATATCCATGTGATTCTCCACACGGAGGAAGTGCCGGACGTGGCATTTCTGGTTCAGCAGATCATACAGGAGATGGAGGAGAGACAGACCAATTTCCGCGAGGCTGTGCGGGGACTGTTTCTCGCCCTGTTCATGAAGATGATACGGGTCTATGAGCTGGAACGGATGACACGCACGGAGCCGGCGGCAGAAACCAAGGATCTGGCGGACAACCGGCTCGTCATCGCACCGGCGCTTGACTATATCCGGCAGAATTATGCAGAGAATTTCCCCATGGAGCATCTGGCGGATCTCTGTCATCTGTCGCAGACGCATTTCCGCAGACTCTTCCATGAGATCATGCTGACGAGTCCCCTCGCCTATCTGAATACCACGCGGATCCTGCAGGCCTGTACACTGTTGCGCTCCAGCGAGGATTCCATCCTGGCCATCTCAGAGCAGGTGGGCTTCCGGTCCGTATCCAGTTTCAACCGGCATTTCCAGGACATCTACGGCACCACACCCAGTGACTGGCGCAGGCGTTACGGTCAGGACAGCAAGAGCTCCATTTTGAACTATACCGGATGGACCGAGGCGCAGAAGCTGTAAGAATCGAGCAGGAGTATGATTATCCCCTGCGCCGTATGCGCATAACACGAACGGGCTGCCTCATCGGCAGCCCGTTTTGATATGATTCGTGTAACGATTCAGAATCCGGCTTTTTTCAGCAGATCGCCGAGGCTCGTGCCCACGGTGCCCTCGCTCTTATACTCATGCGGGAGATCATCCAGTTCTTCCCTGGCTTTCTCCGCTTCCGCAGCCTTCTCATCCAGTGCCTTGATGGACAGAGACAGCTTACCATCCTTGACAGCGATGACCTTGACCTTGACCTCCTGTCCCTTCTTCAGCACGGCCGCGGGATTCTCCACACGCTTGTAGCTGATCTGGGAGACATGGACGAGACCGGAGAGACCGTCGCCAAGATCAATGAACGCACCATAGGGCTGGATGGATTCCACCTTGCCCTCCAGGACAGTGCCCACCTGTGTCTGGTCAATCTTCTGCCTGCGGGCTGCACGCTCCGCATCCCAAAGTATATCACGGGCGGAACAGACCAGTTTCTCCCCCTCCTGCTCCGCTGTGATGACCCGAACCTCCATCTCCTTACCAACGTAGGAGGGCAGATCCTTCTCCTCCACATAGGCAATCGCCAGTTTGGAAGCAGGGATAAAAGCACGCATTCCCTCGATATGGGTCAGCACACCTCCCTTGGTGACCTCTTCAATCTTCACCTTGAGATTCGTCTTCTGCTCCCTGTACTCTTTGAGCTTATCCCACTCATAGCTGTGGCCAAAGGATTTATCGATGGCATCCTTGTAGTCCTCCATCGATTCCACGGGGGTATCCGGGATCTTCGGCGCCGGTTTCTCCGTCTTCTCCTCTGTGGCCTGTTGTGTCACCTTCTCCTCTGTTTCCATTGCTTTTTCATTCCTCCCTTATTTTATTACGCAATGTTTAAGCAAATCTTCTGATCTGCCGATCCGCATCCACATATTTTGCCCCGGGTAACTCCGGGTTCGTTGCCATATAGAAACGCTTCTCCTGCGGTGCCTGATAACGCCAGTTCTCTGCTGCCCCGCCTGCCCGGTCATACCAGTTGCCGGTCACCTCGTTGCGAATGGACAGCCCCTGCGCATTCTCATCCATCTCAAACAGCAGGATCCGCTTGCGTTCCTGGATATTCGGGCAGTGCATGCTCATCATCAGCTGCCCCGTGAAGGTTCTGAACAGCATCGCATGCCCCCCGTCCAGTGCATACAACGGAACCTCATCCTGAATCCACGGCCCCGTGATCTCACCGCTCATAGAGCGGGCGATGCCGGTGGTATAACCACCGTGCTCTGAGAAGGAGCTCCACAGCATGATCAGTGTCCCATCTGCCGAGTTGCCTCCCCGCGCCTCCTGTGACGCCGCATGACCCGGCAGGTAATTCTTGACCGGCAGGCGGTACAGGAACGGACCGTCAGTTACCAATCCCGCATCTGTCGGCCGGTTGCCCCGCCAGGGAGCGTCGGAAGCCCTGAACAGAATGACGGGCTTGCCCACAGGCCGGTCCAGATCCTCGGACAGCGGAATCGCACAGATCTGCCCGTCATATACCTGCAGCCACTCGTGGCAGAATACCAGCCACGGCTTATCCAGTGAATCCACATACAATGTCCCGTCCAGACACTGCCAGCCTGGCGGTGTCAACGGTTCCGGTCCCACCGGGACAAAGGGTCCGTCAGGCCGGTCGGAAACAAGCGCCTGGCAGGCACGCACCCGGCCCGGTGCACGGAAGGATGAGATCAGATAATACCTGCCGCGCCAGATATGCACCTCCGGCGCCCAGTAATCCTCTTTGCCCCAGAAAGAGCCCCTCCGGAAGCAGATCTTCGGATCCGTCCAGTTGATCAGATCTCTGGAACACATGGTGTAGAAGCAGGGTTCCGATGTCATGAGCTGCGGATACCGCTCCGGATCCACGAACTGAACATAGGTATAGTAATGACCCGTTGCCTCATCCGCCAGGATGAAGGGATCACTGATCGGGATATCCCGGATACTGTACGGATAACCCGCCGCACCGTCCTTGATCTCTGCCATTTTATACCACTCCGGTGATCCGCAGGCCTGTCAGCTTCGTCACAGCCGGAATCACCCAGCGATTGTACTGCACCGTCTCACGGGAAAAAGCCATCGTACTGACCGCCTCCAGCATGGAACCGGACACCGACCCCCCGGTCACGATCTGTATGTCGCCATCCCTGTGCAGATAACCCAGGCGGATCTCTCCTGCGATATCCCCGCTCATATCATCCACCTGGAAGTCAGAGAACTCCACCAGCTCCAGATAATCTCCGCTCCGCAACGCCTCTGCTGATTCCGATCCGCCGGGAACTCGGAAGTTAAAGACATAAGAACTCTTCTCCAGCCCGATATACTGGGAGAATTGTCGCTTGCCATAGAAATTCCGGGCGACATCCGCCTCGATCAACGGACGGTCCCAGATCAGACTGCCCTCCAGATCCACCCTGCAATCATCCGAGGAATTGGGCAGCGCGGCCAGTGCTTCCAAAGTCAATGGATCGCCGGACTTCCGTTCCGTGATCTTCTCTCCGATCTCATAGCCTGAGATCTTCTGATACTTCATATCTGCCAGCATCCGTCCCGCAAAGAAAGCATACAGTTCCTTTGCATCATCGGTGGAGAAAATCACCGGAAGGGATAACCCTGCCGGGGTCGGCTGAGCCACAAGACGGTCCCTGCCGAAACGCATCACGCGTGAAATATCCCCTGCGATCTGCTTTCGGTCGCAGGTTCCGGACCGATACATCCGGTACAGTTCGATCTCCATCTTCTTCGGCTGTGACGTTCTGGCATTGATCACCACTTCCAGCATGGAGGAAGGCCAGGTCTCCGTATAGGCAACCCCGTTGGAATTGCAGAAAGAGCGCGTCATCTCACTGACGAAGAGCTCATAGGAATTGATGTCTTCCGTCTGTGTCTCCGGAATCTCCTGCATCGTCCGCAGGAAGTCCTCCGCGATCTGAGACACGGAGGGTGTTTCCCTATGGGATACATCCGCCACCGGTTCTGAGGTCAACGTATAGGCAGGATTCCGAATCAGTCCGGCCTCATAGATCAGATCCGTCAGGGTGTGCCGGATCTCCTCCTCCGCCGCTGTCACAGGGATCTCAGCGGTAGCAGCCCCCAAAAACTTCTGACCGTCCTCTTCAAACGCCCGATAGAGCTTCACCGTTACCGTGTGTTCCTCCACGGCACGGTTCTGATCCAGCTGATGCCGGATGAAATAGAATTCCCATCTTTTCTCGGTCAGGCAGGTCAGTTCCCAGGCAGCGACATGCTCTACCTCACCGATATAGCTTTCAATTTTCTCCAGAATCTCCATTCCTCAGCCCAGCCTCGCCTTCGTCTTCAGATAGGGGCCGCCGTCCGCGACCTTAACCCACTCCTTATATCCCTTGCCGCAGGCACCTGTGCCTGCCAGCTTACACGTCGTGCTGGCCATCGAAATGCCGCCCAGCAGATCCGGCACATATCCTGTCATGATGACCGGGCTGACCACCTTACCGGTGAGTTCCCCGTCAATGATCTCATAACCGCGGGATACAATGCACTGGATCCCCCAATGCTTGGGATCCTCCATACCACTCTCCATGCCGTCCAGCAGGTATCCCTTCCGAACAGAGGCGATCATCGCCTCCTTCGTATCCGTCCCGGCTTCAAATACCGTATTGGTCATTCTGGTATATACCTTATGAGAATATTTCTCACGTTTTCCGTTTCCTGTGGGCCTGATTCCCAACCGCAACGCGGACAACGCGTCGCATACACCAGTCCTGAGTATCCCGTGGTCGATCTCTATGACATCTCCTGCTGGTGTGCCCTCATCATCAAAGGCATAGGCCGTCACACTCTCATCACAGAGTGCGCCCTCATGCATCGTCACCAGGTCGGAGCCGACCCGCTGATCAATATACTCCGCGCCAAGGGCCCGGTGTTTGACAAACATATCCATCTCAACACCATGTCCGAAGGCCTCGTGGGCGATGAGTCCTGAAATGTCCGGCGTCGTGATGATCTCATACTCTCCCGGCACCACCTTACCCGCCGTACACAGCTCTTTCACAATCCGCGGTCCCTTATCCATCAGCGCATCGAGGCCCTCCGGACCATCCAGCAGTTCCAGACCGCCGCAGCCCGAGATCCCGTCATACCAGACCTTGGTCTCCCCCTGCGCATTCGGCGCATACGCCATCGCGGTTGCCTCTACATAGGCATAGCTCTGACGCAGGTCCTGATGCTTCGTCAGAAACATCTTCGAGATGTGCGTCCCACTCACGGACAGGAAGACATCCAACGCGCCCTCGATCTCTCTCATTCCCCGGTCTGAAAGCGCCGACAGTCTCTCCACCAGCGCCTGGACATCCGCCTTCTCCGGCAGGATCCGTGCCTCTTTCTCCACGAAGATCGTCCGCGGCTCATCCTCCAGTACACCAGTCTCATAGGTCTGTGAACCGACTGCCGACAACAGCGCATCCTGCATTGCCAATGACTCCCGGATGCGCGCAACAGCAGCCTCCGGATTCCGGACATCCAGATCATCGAATGCAGCCTCGCTGTAACGGCCATTCCGATAGACGCGGACAACAATCCCGCGTTCCGTGGTCAGATTCTTATTGGACACATTCTTGCTGTGCTGGGAAATCCGTATCGACAGTCCCTGACTATCCGTCGCCAGGAGGCTCACATACTCATATTCCTGTGACAATGCTTCAATGATCTGCTTACAGGTCGTCGACAGCCCTGTCAGATAAGTGGAAAAAACAGCCTTCATTCTTTTTTACTCCCGTATCATCCTGCCTGTAGTCACGAACTGACAGATCCGCGCCCAGACCTCTCTATCATAACAGGCTGACCGCGGGCGGTCAAGACCTACGCCCCAATACATGACGCAGCCACGGCATCGCCTCGCGGTAGATCCGGGTATGGCGATAGACCACCAGATAGATCAGATTTGGCACTATCAGACAGATCCCAAAGCGCAGCATCAGCTCCCGGATCCCCTCTGCAGGGACAAGCATCCGGCACAGACACAGGCTCGTCGCGCAGCCTGCTGCCGTTACACACGCATACATCAGATGCAGCAGATAGTATTCCCGCACGGAGATCCCAACGAAATAGTGTCTGAAAACAATGGTCGACCCCCAT
>JAFSYF010000235.1 GCA_017443695.1 Butyrivibrio sp. | reverse complement strand
TCAACGCCTTGGAAAACAGTGGGGCGTCCCGTCAGGCGGAGGATGTCACCGGACAGTTCACCCTGGGACTGATGTCCGAAAGACCGGCAGATCAGGGCGGCAGCAGAGCGACCATCCTCGCCTCCGACGGCATATTGACAGCGGAAGCGGACGAGGCGGTCTCAGGCAATAACCTCCGTCTGTTTGCTACGCTGATGCGGGAACTGCTTCCGGCATCGGTAGCGGCATTCTCCATACCGGCCAAAAGCTATGATACAGGATTCCTGATGCTGCCGGAGGGAGATGTCTACGGACTGCTGGTATGCTGGGCGGTGATTCTGCCCCTTGCACTTCTGGCTGTCGGTGTGTGGATCTGGATACGGAGGACGCGTAAGGGATGAAGACACTGAGAAAAATACTGCTGCCGTGCTGTGTCCTGCTGGGCCTGCTGATCGTTGCCTATACGTTACTGGTGGTCTGGGATATCCGGAAGCAGGCGGCGGCAGATCTGGCCGCGGAACCTGCGGAGCGTATCCAGGTGATGGCGGTTTCGGCAGGGGATATCGCAGAGATTATCGTGCATAACAGCCATGGGAGTCTGCATTTTATCCGCGGGGACGGAGACAACTGGGCCGATGCTTCGGCGGCGTGCCATCCGGCACAGAATAAGGTGATACGTCTTGTGAACAGTGTGCGCAGTCTCACAGCAGAGTCCGCCTTTCCGGTGGAGGAGACAGATCTGAATGCCTATGGCCTGGAGCAGCCATCCATGACCGTGAAGCTGATACTCACAGACGGTACGGAGCAGGAACTGCAGGTGGGCAATATCAACCGCAGTATCGGACGCGTCTATCTGATGAAGACCGGTGAACCGATGATCTATATCCATGGTACCAGCCTGATTCAGGAGCTTGACAAAGAACTGGGTGATTTTGAATGATGGGAAGAATGCCATCCAATGGGCGGATTTCATGGTCGAAATTGCATGTTTTTTTCGAAAAAAGTATTGTACACCGCACATTATGTTTGGTAAAATACCGTTAATTGGTGTTCTTTTTGTGCAGAATGCTGCAGATCGGAGGATCGTCTTATGGCGGATGAAAAGGGGAAGCGAGAAAAAAAACGTCGGGTCACGCATGAGGGTGGCCGGCGGATCACGCATGTGACGCTGCAGGACGGTACCGAATTCAGCGTCAGGGAGATCGGAACACTTCAGTATATGCTGAAGCATAAATGGCTGTATCTGATGCTGCTTCCCGGACTGGTCTATTTTATCATGTTCAAGTATGTCCCCATGGGTGGTCTGGTGATCGCATTCAAGAATTACAGTCCTTTCCGCGGCATCTGGGCCAGTGACTGGGTCGGCTTTAAGAATTTCATTGACTTCTTTAAAACACCGGATTTCGGACGACTGTTTCGTAATACGCTGGGGATCAGTCTCCTGCAGCTGGCGCTTTATTTCCCGGCGCCCATCATTCTGTCTCTGTTTTTGAATGAGGTGTATCACAATACCTATAAGCGCGTCATTCAGACGCTGGTTTATATCCCTCACTTCGTTTCCTGGGTTATCGTTGCATCCCTGACCTTCCAGCTGTTTAATTCGCAGGATGGTGTTATCAATATGCTGTACAGGGCAGTGAGCGGCACAACCTTCAACCTGCTGTCCAATCCGAAGACCTTCTGGGGTCTGATTGTCGGACAGGATATCTGGCGTGAGACAGGTTACGGCACCATCATTTACCTGGCGGCGCTGGCAGGTGTGGATCAGGAGATGTATGAGGCGGCACGGATCGACGGCGCCGGTCGCTGGCGGCTGATGTGGCATATTACGTTACCGGCCATCAAGGGTACGGTCATCATGATGCTCATCCTCCGTGTCGGCGGTCTTCTGAATACCGGATATGAGCAGATCTTCCTGATGCGGAATGACCTGAATGTGAGTACGGCTGAGGTGTTTGATACCTACATCTATACGAGGGGTATCGTACAGGGATCCTACAGCTTCTCCTCTGCCGCCGGAATGTTTAAATCCGTGATCGGCATGATTTTGGTGCTGACCAGTGACCGGATCGCCAAAGCGTTCGGCGAATCAGGGATCTACTAGGAGGGAATTATGGCCAAGGAAGCAAATATGCTGAAGCACATGAAAACCGGTCCCAAGGTGCGGAAGAGTACAGCCGACCGGATCATTGATGTCATCATCTATCTGGTGCTGGGGCTCATTGCGGTCAGTACCGTGATGCCGTTCCTGTATGTGGTGGCAGGTTCCTTCGCAACAGATAAGGAGCTGACGGAACGCGCATTTTTCATCATCCCGCGGGTCTGGTCCATAAACGCATACAGCTATGCGATTCACAACTCCAATATCCTGCAGGGTCTGTTCAATTCCATCAAGCTGACGGTTGGCGGAACCGCGATGTGTATGGCATTTTCACTGCTGTTTGCCTATCCGTTGTCCAAGAGTCATCTGCGCGGACGTGATGTCATCATGAATCTGGTCATTGTGACAATGCTCTTCGGCGGCGGTATGATTCCATCCTACATCGTATATACCAGCTACGGCCTGCTGGACAGCTACTGGGCATTGATTCTGCCCGGGGTCATCAGTCCCTTCAACATGATCATCATCAAGAAGTTCTTCCAGGATCTGCCGATTGAGCTGGAAGACGCAGCCTATGTGGATGGTGCGACGGATCTTCAGGTTTTCTATAAGGTGGCGCTGCCGCTGTCGAAACCGGTCATCGCCTCCATCAGTCTGTTCTATGGCGTGGGCTTCTGGAATGACTACTTTGCCTCCATGATCTATCTGCGTACGGCGTCAAAGTATCCGATCCAGATCCTGCTGCGCTCCATCATCCTTCTGTCCAATTCGGTATCAGAATCCGCACAGGATTATTATGATATGAATGGCGCACCGCCGGATAAGGCGGTGAAGATGGCCTGTACGGTGATCGCAACCGTGCCGATCCTTGTGATCTATCCTTTCGTACAGAAATACTTCACCAAGGGCGTGATGGTCGGTGCGGTGAAAGGATGATCCGCCTGTGCCATGGATGTGGTTCTACAATGTAACACCATTTTTACATACAAAAGGAGGAATAACATGAAGAAGAAGAAAGTATTGTCGTTGCTTCTGGGCGCTGCAATGGTCACGTCTCTTGCGGCCTGCGGCGGTTCAGGCAGCAGTAACACGTCAACCAGTACGCAGACCGCAGCCAGTACAGAGACAGCGGCCAGCACACAGACCGCAGCCAGCACAGAGACAGCGGCCAGCACGGAGGCAGCCAGCACAGAAGCAGCACCCGTGGCAGAATCCAGGGAAACCGTCACCTTCATGGTCATCGATCTGAATGCCGGACAGTCCGCCTCTGGTGAGTATGCCGATCAGATCATTCAGACCATTGATGATTACTGCAATGTGGATCTGAAGCTGGACTGGGTGCTTAACGACTCTCTGGAGGAGCGTGGCAATCTGGAGCTGACCAGTCCCAAGACCATGCCGATGATCATGACCTGGGGCGGCAGTGCCGTCAAGTCCAACGTGGCTTCTGCCGCGAAAGAGGGCGCTTTCGTCAACCTCAACGACTATATTTGGGATGCTTCCAAGTATCCGAATCTGTCCCAGCTGGATCCCAGCGCGGCTGAGGCGCTGACCATCAATGGACAGCTCTTCGCCATTCCGCGTTCCAGAGAGCTGGGTCGTTACGGTCTGTCCTATCGTCAGGACTGGGCAGATAAACTGAACATTGCTGAGCCCAAGACCCCCGATGATGTGTACAATATGATCCATGCTTTCACCTATGATGATCCTGACGGCAATGGCAAGCAGGATACCATCGGTATGGAGATGTGCCTCTACACAGGTCCGTTCGATATCATCCAGACCTGGTTCGGCGCCGGCAATGGCTGGGCCGAGGTGGACGGCAAGCTCATCCCTGTATTCCAGCAACCGGAGTACAAGCAGGCTCTGGACTATATCAAGTCCATCTATGATGATGGCGGCATGCCGCAGAACTGGGCGGAGATCCCGACAGATACCTGGTCCAATGGCTGCAAGAACGGCGAGAACGGTGTTTACATCGATGTTATGGACTCCGGCCGCCGGATCTGGGATTATTTTGTGGATAACAATGTTCCCGCTGTGACTGGCGAAGGACTTGCTTCCATGAACCTGCTGGGACCCATCAACGGACGTACCCCCTGCCTGAACATCTTCAACGGCTACTTCACACTGAGCTCCACCACCTGCGATACACCTGAGAAGATCGATGCAGCGCTTCGTCTGCTGGATCGTCTGAACGACAATGAAATGCGTCTGCTGACAGAGGCCGGTATCGAGGGCATCAACTATAACGTGGAAGATGGTGTGATGATCAAGCTGGATGCGGATACCTCCAACGATGCGCAGATTGCACTGGCACAGAACTACAAGGGTCTGAACCAGATGCTGGCTTACGTTCCGAACTACACACCTACGCCCTGGACAGCCACCAATGAGCGCCAGGATGCGCAGACCGCTGTGTACTTGAGAAACCGCGAGGCAGCTATCTTCAATCCTGCACAGGCACTGCTGTCCGCTTCTGAGACCTATCAGAGCGCCAGCTCCGTTATCGAGTCCTATATCTCTGAGGCACGCAGTCAGTATATCAATGGTGTCATTGATGAGGCTGGTCTTCAGGCAGCATGGGATCGCTGGCTGAACGAGGGCGGCAGCAAGATCATCGACGAGGTCAACGCACTTTACAGCAAATAATCTGTAAGGACGGCGGGATCTGTCACTTATGATTACAGCAGGCATCGCTTTCAACGGCGGTGCCTGTTTTTGGTAAAGGAGAGGATAGTTTGTCGGTATTATTCATAAGATAAAACGGATATACTGTTCACATAGTTGTATCGCGGGAACGCGGAGGGTGGATCATATGGGTGAATTGTGCATGGAATTGAAACGCATGGAAGGAACGGCGGCGGATGGCACGGCAGTATTCGGCAGTCTGTGGCCAAGGGGCGGTGTCCAAAGGGATCAGAACTTTGTGCTGAAGGCTTCGGACGGTCGGTTTGTTCCGGTACAGTCAAGGGTGACGGCGGTCTGGCCGGATGGCAGTGTGAAATGGGCGGCCCATACAGCGGCCGTCACAGATGAGACGGCACAGGAGACGCTGCAGCTGACTCCTTCAGATGGGGAAAAGCCCGAGGGCGAACCCATCCAAATCGGAGAGGACGCGGCGCATCTGTATATTCAGGCAGGGCGAACGAGCCTGACAGTATGCCGAAAGGGTAGGGTTCTGTTCACAGATCTGACCTGGGACGGACAGCTGCTCGTCAGACAGGCTTTCATGCAGACGATCCTGGAACAGCGCAGTCCGGAATGCGGCACGGAACAACATGGAAATGATGTGATGAGATCGCTGCGCCTGTCGGATACGATATCGGAAATCCCTTATACTGGAGAGATCGAAGAGGTGCAGGTCTGTGAGAATGGACCAGTACGAAGTATACTGCGGGTACATGGAACCCATCGCCCGGCATGTACGAACGGATTACCGGAAACCGCACCGGAATCCTTTCTGCCGTTTATCCTCTATATGGAGATCACGAAGGATTCGCCGGAGCTGCGCTGTACCTATACTTTCTTCTACGATGGCGAGGAGAAACGGGATTTCCTGAAGGGCTGCGGAATCTCTTTTACACGCCCGATGCAGGGACCGGCCTATAACCGGCATGTGCGTTTCCTGACCGATCACGGCACGTTCCATGAGGCAGGTGCGATGCTGCTGTCCTGGCATCCGAGAGTTGCCCCGGAGCTCTATCACGCGCAGATCACCGGGGAGATGCTGCATCTCGAGCAGGAGACCGAGGCGGGGCGTAATGCCCTGCAGGCCGCACAGGAGATGCCGGTATGGAGTGAATATTACTGTCAGCAGGACAGCGACGCCCATTTCTCTATCCGGAAGCGCACGGCCAAGCAGGATGTGTGCCGGATCGAGGGACTGCACGGGTACCGTGCCCCGGGGGCCGCGGCCTGTGCGGACGAACAGACAAGCCTCTACCTTGCGGTGAAGGATTTCTGGCAGAAGTATCCGACGGCGATCCGGTTCAGGGATCTGGAGACGGAGGAGGCTGCCGCGGAGGTCTGGTTCTGGCCACCGTGGACAGAGGCCATGGATTTCAGGCACTATGAGGATACCGGCTATTCCCAGACCTATTATGAAGGTTTTGATGTCTTCGGGGCGAGTGCCTACGGTATCGCCAACACCAGTGAGTTCATCGTGGGCGGCGTGGTGGATGACCGGCAGTGCATGACGGAGGAACAGCTCCGGGCTGCGCTGCAGCGTGCGCAGAACAGGGCCCTGTATACAGCTGCACCGGAATACTATCATGCGCTCCATGCATTTGGACGGTGGAGCCTGCCTGGCCGTGAGACAGAGGCAGAACAATTCCTGGAGGATCAGCTCGATGCCGCGGTCGATTTTTATTTGAAAGAAGTTGAAACCCGCAGATGGTACGGGATGTTTGACTACGGGGATTTCATGCACACCTACGACCGGGAACGCCACAGCTGGCGGTATGATATGGGCGGTTATGCCTGGCAGAATACAGAGCTGGTACCGACCTATTGGCTGTGGTTCCAGTATCTGCGCACCGGCAGGGCCGATATCTTCCGTCTGGCCGAGGCCATGACAAGACACTGCTCTGAGGTGGATATTTATCATTTCGGGAAATATCAGGGACTGGGCAGCCGGCATAATGTGAGACACTGGGGATGCCCCTGCAAGGAACCGCGCATCGCCATGGCGGGACACAACCGGATGTATTATTATCTGACGGGTGATTACCGTCTGGAGGATGTGTTCGCCGATACGCTGGACGCGGATTATGCGACGATCGAGACAGATCCGCTTCGTTTCTTCTTCGACAAGAAGGACATGGTATTCCCCACACATGCCCGCACTGGCCCGGACTGGTCCTCCTACTGCTCCAACTGGATGACGGAATGGGAACGACATGGCGACGCGCAGTATCTGGAAAGGATCCGTATCGGGATCGCCGATCTGAAGGAAACGCCACTGAAGCTGATGTCCGGGACGGATTTTGAGTATGATCCGAAGAGCGCGCATCTGCGCTATATCGGAGATCGGGCCACTGGCGGCAGCCATCTGTCCATCTGCCAGGGCTCAGAGCAGACCTGGATCGAGCTGACGGAGCTGCTGGAGGATCCGGAATGGACGCAGATGGTTGCGGATTATGGTGTTTTTTATCCGAAATCCAATGAGGAACAGAACCGGCTCACGGACGGACGCATCGGGCAGCGGCAGTTCTCCTATCCCTTTATGGCGGCAGGCATCATCGCTTTTGGTGCACAGTATTACAAAGACGAGGAACTGGGCAGGAAGGTATGGCAGATTCTGCGGGATGCCATCCGGACAGAGACCGGGGAGGATGCTTTTGCGGCTCATCCTGTGGAAAATGCCGGCAACCAGGAGGTGTTGTCAGAGATCCCTGGCGTCAGTACGAATGTGTTTGCCCAGTGGTGCCTGAATACCATCGTGGCGCTGGAGTTTGCCAGAGAGTGGCTGGATTGAGAGGATGACAGGAAAACCGGTATGGAACAGCGGGAGAATTTAAATCGCGGGCTTGTGGCCATTCAGACAAAGACCGGCATTTTTTTAAGCTGGCGGCTGTTTAAGAGAGAGTGTACGGGTGCCTCTGAGACAGGGCTGACCGGGGTTGATTTTGATGTTCTGCGGAATGGCAGGACGATCGCCCGGGTGACGCAGTCCACCAATTATCTGGACAGGGAGGGGCATCGCGGCGACCGCTACAGGGTTGCACCGGTATTGCCGGACGGGGTCTCTGTCCTGGGGCGGACAAAGAGAAATCCGGACAATAAGGCTTATGCGGACGGAATCTCGGAGGAGGTATCTGTCTGGGAGAGCGGAACGAATTACATTGACGTGCCGGTCAGAAAGCCGGCAGGAGGTGTCACGCCGGCGGGAGAGGCATATGAATACAGCCTGAATGATATGAGTGTCGGCGATGTGGATGGTGACGGGGAGTATGAATATATCGTCAAATGGGATCCCTCCAATGCGCATGATGTGTCCCACAGAGGCTACACGGGTCACCAGCTGTTAGATTGCTACCGGCTGGACGGAACGCTGCTGTGGCGACTGGATATGGGACCCAATATCCGTTCCGGTGCGCATTATACGCAGTTCATGGTGAGTGATTTCGATGGGGACGGCCGCGCGGAGATGGCGGTTAAGACCGCACCGGGAACACGGATGACGAGGTATGCGCAGGACGGAAGCATCCTGTCGGAAAGCTTCGTCACGCTGCCGCAGCGCGACCAGGATGCCGGCATATCACATCAGGATAACTATGTCTGCACCGCCGAAGGATACAGACAGCATCTGATCCGGATGTTTATGGACTGGCACCGTCATCCGGAGGTTGTGGCGGGACACTGGCCGCAGACGCTGGAGGCTTGCTTCGGCATGGATGTCCGGTATATCTATCCGCTGTCTGAGGCAGACGCGGCAGCCCTGGCCGATTATTTTATGGATGTGTATTCGCCGGGCCGCAGTCCGAAGAACGAACTCAGGAAGTTCGAGGGGTTCATTTTTGAGGGGCCGGAATATCTGACCATGTTCGCCGGAGATGGGACGGAACTTGAAACCATTGATTATCCATTTCCAAGAGAGGATGACGGACTGCTGTGGGGGGACTACAGCATGGCCCGTATTGAGCCCTGTAACCGTGTGGATCGGTTCCTGGCAGGTGTGGCCTATTTGGACGGTCTGCACCCCTCACTGATCATGTGCCGTGGATATTACACACGCACCACACTGGCGGCCTATGACCTGGTGGACGGACATTTCAAACTGCGCTGGCAGGTGGATTCCGGTCATGTGCCGATGTCCAATCCGTTCCATGACGATCCGCATGCGGGGCAGGGGACGGATCCGGTCTATGGACGGCTTGCTGGACAGGGGAACCACAGTCTCGCCGTGGCAGATGTGGATGGGGACGGACGGATGGAGATCATCTACGGGGCGGCCTGCGTGGATGATGACGGGTCCCTGCTGTACTCAAGCTATGATCGACTGCCGGATGGGACCCCGGCGAAGCTCGGGCACGGAGACTCCATGCATGTGGCCCATATTGATCCTGACCGGCCCGGATTCCAGATCTTCAATGTGTTTGAGGGTGCGAAGGCAGCACCTTATGGCTATGCCCTGCGGGATGCCGCGACAGGTGAAGTGATCCATGGAACGGATGAACAGGGCCAGGATACAGGACCCTTCGGGGTCTATGCGGAGAGGGATCTGGGACGCTGCATGATCGGGGATATCGTTCCCGGCAGGCATGGCCTGCAGTGCTGGGTCAATGATGTCTATGACTGCCATGGACAGAAGCTGGAGATCCCTGCGCCCTCGACCAATCAGGCCATCCGCTGGGCCGCGGATCTGACCACACAGGTAATTGATGAGTCGAACTATCTGGAGGGCGAACACATCGGCAAGATCCGTGATCTGACCCATGGGATCATGCTGCAGCCGGAAGATACCCTGACCAATAACGGCACCAAGGGAAATCCCTGCCTTGTGGCGGATCTGTTCGGGGACTTCAGGGAGGAAATCGTGCTGCGGCTGGCGGATTCCAGTGCTTTCCGAATCTATACGAACACAGAGATAACGGCGCATAAACTCTATACGCCGATGGATGATGCCATGTACCGCTGTGGCATCGCCTGGCAGAACAACTGCTACAATCAGACCTGCTATACCAGTTATTATTTCGCATCGGATATGGATTTCAGACAGGTACCGCTGGATAAATAGAAAAGGAGGAAAAAAACATGGCAGAACCACAGGCAGGCGTACGGGTGCAGGAGCGGAATGCCCTGCGGGTGATCTATTACTGTTTCCCCGGCGGGAAACACAAGGTACTGACGATGAGCTATGATGACGGCCGCGTGGAGGACCGACGCCTCATAGAGATCTTTAATCAGTATGGCATCCGGGGGACCTTCAATCTGAACGGTCTGCTGATCCGGGAGGACAGGGTACCAATCGAGGAATACAGTGTTCTCTATGATGGACATGAGGTGGCATGTCATACGGCGCTGCATCCCACGGTGGAACGGTGTCCTTCGGAGCAGATCCTGCGTCAGACCCTGGAGGACCGGGAGGCACTGGAATCTCTGATGGGCTATACCATCCGGGGAATGGCCTATCCCAACGGCTCCGTGAACGACCGTGTTGCATCTCTGATGCGGAGTGCCGGGATCCGGTACGCAAGGACCGTCGTGTCCACGGAGAGCTTCGGCATGCCCGGGGACTATATGCACTGGAATGCCACCTGCCATCACAACAACCCCCGGCTGATGGAGCTGGGACAGCAGTTCTGCGATCTATTTAAGAAACAGTACACCTATATGATGTATGTCTGGGGTCACAGCTATGAGTTCACGGATCGCGACAACTGGCAGGTAATAGAAGATTTCTGCAAGCTGATGGGCGGAAGAGAGGACATCTGGTACGCTACCAATATCGAGATTGTGGACTATATGGATGCCGTTGAGCGGATGCAGGTCTCTGTCGCGGGGGATTTTGCCTACAATCCAAGCGCCATCCCCGTATGGATGAAGGTGGATGAGCAGATCTATGAATGTGCACCAGGGACAACGACATCATTCTGAGGAGGAAACAATGGCAACGATCAACAGTGTAGAGAAGCTGACGGACAACCGGTTTGTCAATCTCTATAATGTCAAAGGGGAAAACAGTAAGGGACATCATTCCAGTTATTTCGTGGCGTCACGCGCCACCGATATTGAGCATCTGAAACTGGTCACACATGAGAATCATCCGGACGGTGTGGCGATATACGCACTCTACGGTGAAAAGCATGACCGCGTGGTGCTCATCCGGCAGTACCGTTATCCGATCAATGATATGCTCTATGAGTTTCCGGCCGGATTATGTGAGCCGGGGGAGGATTACCGCAGTGCCGCTGTCCGGGAACTCCATGAGGAAACCGGGCTTGTATTTCACCCCATTGAGGCGGATGCCATGTTTGAGACGCCGCGATATACGACGGTGGGGATGACGGACGAGTCCTGTGCAACGGTCTACGGATATGCTTCCGGCGAGATCTCGGATCGTTATCTGGAGAAGAGCGAGGAGATTGAGGTGGTGCTGGCTGATCGCGCTGAGGCCAGACGTATTCTGAAGGAGGAGCGGGTGGCGCTCCTGTGTGCCTACCAGCTCATGCATTTTATCGCCAACGAAGAAGATCCCTTTCATTTTCTGCATGCACAGTAGGGAGGCTGTATGAATAAGACAACATCCGCACCTGGCGGTAGCCTGCGTGAGATGATCCTGGCCGCATTTTTCATGGCACTGGGTCTGGTGCTGCCGTTTCTGACGGGGCAGATTCCGGAGATCGGCCGTCTCCTGTCCCCGATGCACATCCCGATCCTGCTGTGTGGATTTATCTGCGGATGGCGCTATGGCGGTGTTGTCGGCTTCATTACGCCGCTCTTAAGATCCTTCCTCTTTGGCATTCCGGTGCTGTACCCGATGGCCATCGGTATGGCTTTCGAGCTGATGACCTATGGGATCGTTGCAGGACTCCTGTACGTAGTCTGGCAGAAGAGAAATCTCCTGACAACCTATGTGACACTGATCATTGCCATGCTGGCCGGACGCTGTGTCTGGGGCATTGCCTCTCTGACCCTCTATGGGTTGGCGGGCAATCCCTTCACCTGGTCCATGTTCCTCACCGGTGCTTTCCTCGGGGCGATTCCCGGGATCATCCTGCATCTGGTGATCATTCCGCCCATTGTGATGGTGGTGGAGAGGTATAGGAGGAGAGAGGGATGAAGACATTATATCTGGAATGCAAAATGGGCGCTGCGGGAGATATGCTTACTGCAGCATTGCTGGAGCTGTTACCGAAACCGGAACGGATGCTGGAGCGGCTGAATGGCCTGGGAATCCCCGGGGTGACGTACCATACGATTCCGATGGAGAAATGCGGGATACGCTGTACCCATGTCTCCGTCACGGTGGATGGCGAAGAGGAGGAGAGCGAGGACGTGCCTGTGGCAAAGGATCATGTGCATGAATCAGACCATGCGCATGACGACCACGGGCATGAGCATCACCACGACCACGGGCACGATCACCATCACGATCATGATGATCATCACCACGATCATGATGATCATCACGACCATGCGCATCATCATGAACATCGCAGTCTCCATGACATCATGCATCTGATCGATGACCTGGCCCTGCCGGCGGAGGTGCGGAAGGATGCACTGGCCGTCTACCGTCTGCTGGCGGAGGCGGAGAGCCGGGTACATGGCATGTCGGTTCAGGAGATTCATTTCCATGAGGTGGGAACCCTGGATGCGGTGGCTGATGTAGTCGCTGTATGTCTGCTGATACATGAGCTGGCGCCGG
>JAFSYF010000002.1 GCA_017443695.1 Butyrivibrio sp. | reverse complement strand
TCCGGATAGGAGTACTCTCCGCGGTAATTGGACGCGTTATAGTGTGGGAACTGCACCGGATGATAGGTCTGTGGCCGCGGGGCGTCCGCCTGTGTATAGATCCAGAGACGGTGGGTATCCCATACCACCAGCTCGTTTCGCTCATCCCCGCACAGATCAATGGACTCACAGCACAGCGTCGGATGCCCGTCATCCGGAAATACCACCGCCCGGGTTCCTGTCCCATCCAGGAGGCCGCCCCGCGCAGGGTCCGCATTCGTCAGGATCAGCTCCGAGCCGTTCCCGTCCCAGTTGACCGGCGCCAGGATGTTGCCGTTTCTCTCATTCTCCATCTCCCAGAGCTCATGGCCGTCACTGTCATAGAGATAGATCACACCCTGGTGCCCCCAGAAATTGGTCACGGCGATCTCAAAGCCGGGCCGCTCCGGACAGTAATTGGCCACCGATACGCGCTGCGCATGACCGATGTAATCCCGTGCCACGATATGACCATGCATATCGCCGATGAAAAACCCCTGCGTCCCGGAAACACAGGCAAAATAACCTCTGCCATCTCCACGGAACCGGCCGGCGACGATCTCGTCCGTATGATCCACCTCAATCGGATAGGTCCAAAGCTCCTGTCCATCGGCAGACAGCAGCGTATAGCCCACCAGCAGCTCATCTCTGCCATCCCCGTTGACATCCACCGGCAGCGGACAGTGTCCGGTGTTCTTCGGACTGACATATTTCCACAGCAGCTGCAGGTTCTCATCCAGCGCATAGATCCGGCAGTACCGGTCCTTGATCAGGATATCGGATGGCCGCTCCTTTCCACGGAAATTACAGATCCTGATCCCGTCCGGATTGATGCGGTCAAAGGCATAGGTCTGATAGCGCACACCGATCAACGACGCGTCATCATCATCCGAGAGCGGCGTGGGCACCTCTTTTCTCACAGCACCGGTACGCCCGTCCAGGATCTGGATCCGGAAATCCCGTCCGACGATCACTTCATCTGCCCCATCCCCGTCGATGTCCACGACCTGAAACGGCATATCCGCACTGACCTTGCCCAACACCTGTGTATCCTCGGAAGGCTCCCCCCACTGCCACAGGATCCGCCCCTCCAGATCAATCGCTGTCATACAGCTGATGAAGCCGTAATCATCCCGTGCCACGCGCTTCTGCATCTGTGCAAGGACGATATGCCATTCGTCCGTTCCCGTCAGATGGCCGAAACGCAGCTGCCGGCTCGTCCCGAAATTGCCCAGATCGATCTGCTTCCAGAGCTTCATGGCCGGATGCGCAGCCTGTATGGTCCGTTCCCTGTCCTCCCGTTCCCTGCGGCGCGCCTCCATTCGTCCCATGGCCGCATCCTCACAGGAGACCTCCACCTCAGAGAACCTGGTGGGACAGTCCGCGGTGATGCCGATCCTTCCGCCACGGGCCGCAAGCGGTGTCTCAGAGTTCAGCACCTCTCTTCCGTTGACAGAAGCCGTCACCCGGGATCCTGCCAGCTGCACGCTCAGGCGGTAACTGTGATCCGCATCATGGACAAAGGCCGCCTGCGCCAGCACCTGCAGCTCCTCCTTATGGCGGTAAACAAGCTCTGCCGTATCCCGGTCCCTCAGATCAAACACCAGCGTATCAATGGAGTCATTCATGGCAAAGCAGACACCGGCGATCCCCTTGGTGGACAGGCGGCGCACCGTCACGGAGACCTCATAATCCACCCAGTCGGGCTCCCCTGTCTGCAGTGTCGGGAAAATCCTGTGTGGACGGTTCTTCTCCAGACGCATCGCTTCCATATAGTGTCTGCCGTCCAGTTCCGTGATGATCCAGCTTGGTCCGGTACCATTCCATGTGTAGTTGCAGACCTGATCCACCCACCGTCCGCTGTACCCCGGCTCCCGGATCAGATGGTACTCCCCCGTTGCCGTATGATCCCGGTCATATGGAAACTCGCCGATGGCAAAATCACTGAAGTCCTCCCTCGCAAGGATATGCTTTCCCATAAACACCTCCGGTTACAGCGTCACGCCGCGTTTCCAGATCGCCATGTCATGGAATCCGGCCAGCTCACTTTTCAGCTTTTCCCCCGAGGCTGTGCGCAGGATCTTATCGAAGAGTTCGTCCGTCAGCGTCTCAAAACTCTCTCCCTCCAGAATCCGTCCTGCCTCGAAATCGATCCAGTTGTTTTTTTTCTGAGCGATCCGCGGATTCGTCGCGATCTTCATCGTGGGAACCGGTGCCGCAAAGGGCGTACCGCGTCCCGTTGTAAACAGCACGATCTGCGCGCCGGAGCAGGCCAGTGCCGTCGCCGCGCACAGGTCATTGCCGGGTGCGCACAGGAGATTCAGTCCCTTCACATCCGTACGGACGCCATACCCCAGCACATGCATCACCGGGAAGCTGCCGGCCTTCTGCGTACAACCCAGGGATTTGTCCTCCAGCGTGGTGATGCCGCCGGCCTTGTTGCCCGGGCTGGGGTTCTCATAGATCGGTTCTCCCTGTTTGGTAAAATACTCCTTGAAGCCGTTAATCATCGACACAGTGGCATCAAAGGTCGCCTCGTCCCTGCAGCGGTTCATCAGGATGGTCTCCGCACCGAACATCTCCGGAACCTCCGTCAGAATGGATGTACCGCCCACCTCTGCCATCCGGTCGGAGATCCGTCCCACCAGCGGATTGGCTGTAATCCCGGAATATCCGTCGCTACCGCCGCACTTCAGCCCGATGATGAGCTTCGACGCCGGCTGATTCGTACGCACATCCCCTGCGGCCACCTCTATGAGCTCCTGCAGCAGCGCCAGGCCCTCTGCCATCTCATCGTCAGACTCCTGACAGACCAGGAACCGGACCCGTTCCGGATCATACCCCTCCAGATAGGGCCCCGCTTTCAGCACATCGATATTGCTGTTCTCACAGCCCAGTCCAAGCACCAGCACCCCACCGGCATTGGGATGACGGACCAGATCCCCGAGGATCGTCCTTGTATGCTCCTGGTCATCTCCGGTCTGGGAGCAGCCATAGTTGTGCGTAAAGGCGACCACCTCATCCACACTGCCGTGGATGTGCCGGTTGGCCTCCGCTGCCAGTGCCTGTGCAATGTTATTCACACAGCCCACGGTGGGAATCACCCATATCTCATTGCGGATGCCGACCCGTCCGTCTCTGCGCGCATATCCCATGAAGCTGGCCTCCTTCGTCCCGAAGGCCGCCTCCTTGGCCGACAAATCCGCAGTATCCGGCGTATACTGGTATTCCAAAAGCCCCTCCAGATTGGTCTTCACATTATGCGTATGGAGCCAGCGCCCCGCTGTCACTGCTTCGGTGGTATGCCCGATGGGACTGCCGTATTTCACTACATTGCCCCCCGCAGGGATGTCCTGTATCGCCAGCTTATGTCCTGCCGGAATATTGTCCGCCGCCGTGATCTGACGACCGTCAGGAAGTGTGATGCTATCTCCTGCCGCCAGCTCCTGCAGGGCCACCACCACATTGTCTTCAGGGTTGATCCGGATATAAGTGTTCATGGACACGATCCTCCTGTATTTTCAAAATATGTGTTCAGTCCAATCGTAACATAATCCATCTTGAAAAAAAAGAAATACTTCCATACAATAAAGTCATGTGTAACCTTTCATTTTTTCATACTAAGGAGGTAATTCCATGGCCCAGTTCATGAACGCCGATTTCCTGCTCTCGACACCTTACGCGCGTACGCTCTACCACGACTACGCCGAAAATACGCCGGTTCTTGATTATCACTGCCACATCTCCCCCAGAGAGATCGCAGAGGACCGTCGTTTTGAGACCATCACACAGGTCT
>JAFSYF010000234.1 GCA_017443695.1 Butyrivibrio sp. | reverse complement strand
TCCGGATGATCTGGTGCAGTCCATGCAGGATGTGTATGGAGAGACGGGGCATCAGTTCGTCATCATTATTGATGAGTGGGATGCGATCTTCCGTGAGTATAAGGACGACCGGGATGGACAGCGGCAGTATCTGGATTTCCTGAGGATCTGGCTCAAGGACAAGGAGTATGTGGCACTGGCATATATGACCGGGATACTGCCGATCAAGAAGTATGGCGTCCACTCCGCCCTGAATATGTTTGATGAGTATTCCATGATCGCTCCGATGCAGCTGGCGCCCTATACTGGTTTCACGGTAGAAGAGGTGAAGAGGCTGTGCAGTGAATACGGCAGAGATTATGAGAAGATCAGTGCATGGTACGATGGCTATGTGGTGGAAAACATTATTCCACCGGATCCCGGCCATGAACAGTTGAGAAAGACTGGTGAGTCGCCGGAAGCGCAGAAATATGCGCTGTATAACCCTCTCTCGGTAGTGAAGGCCATCCGCAGCGGGGAGATCCACAACTACTGGAACGAGATAGAGACCTATATCGCCCTGGCGCAGTACATTGACTGGAATTTCGAAGGTCTGAAGGAGGATGTGACGATTCTGATGAACGGAGGCAGGATCGGGGTGGACATCACGGGTTATCAGAACGATATGACAACCTTCAACAGCAAGGACGACATCCTGATCATGCTGATCCATCTGGGGTATCTGGGATATGACAGCGATGCGCAGCAGGTTTTCATCCCGAATAAAGAGGTGCTGCAGGAGTTCAAGTCCTCTACGAAATCCGGAGATTGGACAGAGACCTTCCGCGCATTGGAGAACTCCCGTAAGCTCCTGGAGGCGACCTGGAAGGGGGATGAGCGGAAGGTGGCAGAGCTGATCGAGGCGGCCCACGGGAGAGCGGGCGTAAAAAACTGCTTTTTCCCTATTGACAGCGGGGGAGAAGTGTGCTATATTAGAATGGTTCTGAAAGATTGGGCTATCGCCAAGCGGTAAGGCAACGGACTCTGACTCCGTCATTTCGCAGGTTCGAATCCTGCTAGCCCAGTTCCATATGATATAAAAGGCGGCTTTAGGGTCGCCTTTTTCGTGCGCGTATTTGACATCCCTTACGCCCCGCGGTATGATAAACAATGCTAAGTTTTGTTTTTTCTTTTAGGGGAAAAGGGGGAAATCATGTTCAAGAAAGTTCTGACAGCGATGCTGGCAGTGGTGACTGCTGCATCCACCATTATGACCGTGCCGGCGGGGACCGCATATGCGGCGGAGTCTACCGGTGTCCAGCTCAAGACCAGTGTGACGGGGGACTATGTCACCGCCGGTGAGTCCTTCCAGGCAACCACCACGGTATCCGGTGTAACGGGCAAGATCCGCTATGTATGGATCGCACCGGATTATGATCTGCAGACGATACAGGATACCGCCTCCATCCGGATCGCGGCCCGGGCGGAGACAGCATCGATCAACGATACAGACCGCAAGACCATTACGGTGCGGGTCTACCGGGACGGGGACGGCAGCGGTGTCGTCACGGATGATGAATTAATTGATGCGAACTTCGTGGGCAGCGCCTCTGTGGGGCTCATCGTCCGCGCGGTGGCGGTGGATGCCGGTTTCGATGCGGAGGGCGTGGCGATCCTGGCGAACCTGAACATCGGAGAGGCGGTCACGATCAAGGCGGCGTATTCCCCGGGTGCCGTAACAGGCGGCGTACCGGTGGCTACCGATCAGTCCATCATCGTAGGAACGGCGAATCAGGTGACCTTTGCACTGGCCGGGACCTCCTATGGGGATATCCTGACACTGAAGGACAACCGCAACGGAACCGTCACCCTGACCGGAAAGAAGACGGGGACGGCTTTCATCGAGACGCGCTATGGCACACAGCCTGTCAGAACCTGGCAGGTGAATGTGTCCGACAAGGTGGGGATCACTTCTTTCACCATCTCACCGGAACAGATCGTGCTGGGCTATAATGAGAAGCTGACGACACAGTCGGCGGTGACCGTGACGGCGAGCTATGCGCCGACCACCGGGATCTCCTATACCAGTGAGGACATCATTTGGACCTTCTACCATCGTGATGCGACAGGCAGGAAGACACCGGTGGTGGTGGATCGCTGGGCGGAGAGGACACACACCATCGAGGATCAGACAGAGGGCGCGGTCTATGCGGTGACGGTTTCGGCGGATATGAAATCCGCAACCTTCCGCAGCGTGTTGGGGACGCAGCTGACCACCAAGCCGATCACCTATGATGTACAGCTGGGCAATCTCACCCGCACCGGACAGATCAGCATCGGCACAGGCTCCAGCTCGGGCTCCGGTTCAGGTTCCGGCTCGGGGACGATCTCTCCGGAGACGGGCGCCACGGTACGGGATGTGGACGGCACGGTCTACACGGTGATGGTGGACGGCACGGTACGCCTGGACAAGGCCGGGGACATCGGCAAGAATTATGTCGTCGGCACGGT
>JAFSYF010000233.1 GCA_017443695.1 Butyrivibrio sp. | reverse complement strand
GGTGAGCACCTCCGCCTCGAAACCGGCAAACATGAACAGCTCTGTCTGACTGTTTCCAAGGGCATCCAGCAGTTCCGCCGGCGCCGTGTCCCGCAGAACCGCCACATCGGGGTGGATCCGCCTGAACTCAACCATGCTTCGTCTTCCAGGCCTGACGGATCAGATCCCCGGCATGCTGTTCCAGGACAGACAGCGCCACCGCAATGCATCTGTCACACAGCGCAAGCAGCGTCTCCTCTGACAGACCCGCCGCCACCGGTGTCCGCAGGAGATAAATCAGTGCCTCCTCCTCTGTGTCATAGGCGAAGCATCCGGCGGGGAGCGCCGCGTTGAACAGACAGATCAGGACGCATAGCGGTGCCGCGCCCTCCGGTGACAGCTCCGGCACCAGGTTGAATCGCACATCGAAACGGTTCTCCCCAAAGGAGAACTCCCCCTCCGCCAGGTTGTACATCGTCCCGATACCCGGATGGAGAGAAGTCAGTATATCCCGCTCCAGGCCGGTCTCCTCCTTCTTCAGGAGGCGGATCTCCTCCACACCGCCCTGTTCCAGGTTCTGCTGGAGCTGCTCCAGAATCCTGCGTTCCCGCTCCGCCGTATCCATCATGCCGTCTCCGAATCCAGCAGCTCCAGCAGTCCCGTCATCTCCAGCACATCCAGCACACTGCTGCCCGCGTTGATCATCTGCAGATGGCCCTTCTTCTGGTAAATGGCCGCATACAGATCCCGGAGCACACGGATCCCGGCACTGGAGACGTAGCTGATCCCCGCCAGATCCAGCACAACCTCTGAATGCTGCGCCGCCGCATCCGCGAAAATCCTACCCGCCTCACCGGCAGAGCTGGTATCGAGCCGGCCATCCAGCCGGATCACACATCTGTTTCCCTCTTCCAACAGGTTCGCTGTCATATCCATCCTCCCGTAGAACTGTTCTGAATCGTATATCCTTATGGCTGCGTGGCTGCCACCCACTGGTATTTCTCGTTGATATTGTTCTGCCAGGGGATGTCCGACAGATCCTGACGCCAGGGTTCCTCTCCCGGCTGCGCCGTCCGCTCATCCGTCAGCTCCGGACGTATGGTGTCCGGTGGCGTCTGCTTCTGTGCATGCAGGATGACCGCCTCCTCCGTCAGCTGGTAATTCTTATCCATCAGACGACGCAGGATCGGCACCACACGCCCGCCCACATCCAGGACGACGAGCTTCGGGTGACTCTCCTCCAGCCCCAGCCGCTGGACGTTCTGCATGAATTTCTGGCAGGCACCCAGTGCGAACTGCGGTTTACTGCGGGACACCCCCGCCAGCAGCTCCACCCGGAGCTCCTGCTCTCCCTTGGCGACCAGAAGAACTGACCGGATCGCATAGTCGCTGTCATAGGCCATGCTGCTCAGAATCTGATCCGACCGCGCAAGCCGCTGGGATGTGGCAGGGAAATGGAACCGCTGCAACAGCTGCTCCACCTCCATCAGCTGGAAGGACATCAGATCAGCGAAGCTCAGGAGGCTCATACCGGGGAACTTCATTCGAAGGGACTTCTGCACGCCGGCTGAGGCGAAGAGCTCCGCGGTCTGTACGGAGAGGAGCTTACCCTGCTCAGAAACCGCATAGCCTGCCTGCTCCAGCAACCCCCGGAAGGGAAGAAGCTTCGAACTGAAATCGCAATACACATCGCTGTACCCCAGCGCCTGTGCCTCTGCCTCCGCGGCAGCCAGCAGTGCACGGCCCTGCCCTGTGCGCCGCCTCTCCTCCGGTACCACGAGACTTAAAAGTCTTGCTTTCCCGTCCTCCGGATGCACCGTACAGACGCTTCCCTCCTCTGCTTCCAGGCGAAAGGTACCATCCGGCCAGGTTTTCTTCGTCAGCTTCATGCTACCGGATCCCCCTTTCTGCTCAGGCAAAGGAAGGTCGCATCATCCCGCAACGGTTCCTCGCCGACATGGGCGAACAATGCATCCTGCAGAGTACCGACCGCCTCCTCCGAGTCCATCCCACCGGTCGTTGCCAGCACCCTGCGGATCATTTCTTCTGTAAAATGCGCGCCGGCGCTGTCCTTCGCCGCGGTCACGCCGTCCGTATACAGAAGCAGCCGGTCCCCGGGCTCCAGCCTGATCTCATAGCTCTCATAGGGGATTCCCTCCATGACGGCCAGCAGATAGGAGCTCACCTCGTTGGGACACAGGGAGACCTGGCCGTCCCGGAGCAGCAGGGGCGGCTCATGGCCGGCATTGACCGCCGTGATCACCCCGGTGGAGATCTCATATACCCCATACCAGGCGGAGAGGCACAGATCGTCCTCATTGGCATGGCAGAGCCGGTTGTTCACATCCCCGATGAGTTTGGCCGCATCGAAGCCCATGGTCAACTCCCCAGCCAGGTACAGCTTGAGGGCGATCATATACAGCGCCGCCGCATCTCCGCCGTCAAAAATATCCGCCACCAGGAGTCCGATGTGATCCGCGTCGATGCGGAAATAGTCATAGAAATCACCACCCACCTGCGCCAGGGTGATCTGATCCGCATAGACATCCACGGAGGGAACGTCCGGAAAAGCAGGTACCGCCGTGGGCATCAGGTGGAACTTCAACGCCACGGTCATGGCCAGCTGTCTTCTCAGATGATCCAGTTCATTCTGTACATCGATTTCGCTCATCGCCGTCAGGCCTCCTTTCCCTGTGCGCCCAGATAGGTCAGTCCCAGCATGGTCAGGTCATCGAACTGGGGATCATCCCCCACAAATTCCGCCACGGCCTCACTCATCTGCCGGCACACCTCCCTGCTCGGTGACTCTCTGTGCCCGTTCAGCACCTCCATCATCCGGTCCGGCCCGAACATCTTGCCGTCCCTGCCCTGGGCCTCCACCAGACCATCCGTATACAGGAAATACGGTCACCGGGCGCCAGCTGCAGCGTGAAATCCCGGAACTTCATCCCGGGCATCAGACCCATGGCAGCGCCATGAGGCAGTTTCTTCAGGGTGTAACCCTCCTCTCCGGATACATGGAGGATAGCGGGCTGCGTATGTCCGGCGTTGCAGGCGGCGACCTCACCGCTGTTCAGATCCAGGATCCCCAGCCAGGCGGTGACAAACACACTGCTCCCGTCGGTGATCAGCCATTCGCTGACACTCTTCAGGACCTCCCCAGGCGTCCCACCGACAGAGGCGCGGAGCTTGATGAGGGATTTGCTGATGGCCATGATCATCGCGGCGGGCGCCCCCTTATCCGCAACATCCGCCACCAGGAAGGCGAAACGATCCTCCCCCAGTCGGAAATAATCAAAGAAGTCCCCGCCCACCTCCT
>JAFSYF010000232.1 GCA_017443695.1 Butyrivibrio sp. | reverse complement strand
CACCTCATCCTCATCAGACCAGTCCTGCAGCTCCTTCTCCATCTGCTCAAACATGTGCACCACCTTGATGTTGGCGCCGCCGTGTCTGGGGCCCTTCAGGGAACCGATGGCCGCCGCAATGACGGAATAGGTGTCTGTCATGGAGGAAGAGACCACATGCGTGGTAAAAGAAGAATTGTTTCCTCCGCCATGCTCCATGTGCAGGATAAGACAGACATCCAACAGCTGGGCTTCCAGCTCCGTATATTTGCTGTCCGGACGCAGCAGATACAGAATATGCTCCGCCGTGGAGAGCTTCTCCTTCGGCGGATGGATCACCAGACTGCCGCCCTCATGATAGTGATTATAAGCCTGATATCCATAGATGGACAGCAGCGGAAATAGCGATATCAGCTGCAGACACTGCCGCAGCACGTTGGGAAGTGAGACATCATCCGCGCGGTCATCATAGGAATACAGCGTCAGGACGCTGCGGGAAAGCGTATTCATCATATCCCGGCTGGGCGCTTTCATAATGATGTCCCGGACGAAGCCCGTGGGCAGGCTGCGATAGGACCCCAGCAGCTGACGGAATTCCTTCAGCTCCTTTTTGGTGGGCAGTACGCCGAACAGCAGCAGATATGTCGCTTCCTCAAAGCCGAAACGCTTGCCCTCGGTCGCGCCGTGGATCAGATCACGGACATTGTAGCCGCGGTAGCGCAGCTCCCCGTCATCCGGTACGATCTCGCCATCCACCTCTTTGGTCGCGCGGATCATGGAAATATTGGTCAATCCGGTCAGAACGCCTTTCCCATTCATATCACGCAGGCCGCGCTTGACATCAAATCTGGTGAACAGCTCCGGCGGAATATAACCCGCCTGCTCACTCATCCGTGCCAGCGCCTCGATCTGTGGGGTGATTTCCGAGTAGATTTCCGTCTTCTGCTCCATAGACCTTCCTTTCTGTGGCTGTTGTCGTTAATAGTACTGCTTCTTTCCTTTTTCCATGATCCGGTTGAATACCAGCAGGAATATCAGCGTGGCGATATACGCCACCATATGGATCACACTCTGTCCCATCAGGCCGAACACAATGCCGGCGAAGCCAATGGCGATAAGAACAACCCCCTCAATCAGCATCCGCGGGAAGGTATAGGCGATCAATCCGTCCCTGTCCTTGATGGCCCGCACATTGACGGAGCCAGGCACGACCACCCCCGGCCGGATCACCTTGTTCACCTTAAGCTGCACCGCCGTGTAGATCATATAGATGCCGAAAAAAGCAATTGCCAGATCAAATATCTGATCCATTTCTCACACTCCTCAGCGCTGCAGGAAATCCCTTACACACTGTTCCATTCCGTCCACCGGCACAACGATGTCGTGACGGATCTCCGCATCCTGCAGGCTCCGTACCGCCTCCGGTACCGGGATACCAGACAGCTGCGAGAACCGGTCCGCCAGAGCGAAATCATCCTCATCCTCCGCTACCGGTTCACCAATGGCGGTCATGACGCTGCGCAGGAACTTATAAGGACTGGCCGTCGAGGCGATCACTGTCGGTGTCTCGTCCCTCGTGGCCTGGCGATAGGCTGTATAGACCGAAGCACCCACTGAGGTATGCGGATCAATGAAATAACCGAAATCCCGGTAGAGATAGTAGATCGTGGTCTCACACTGATCCTCTCCGGCGTAGCCCGCGCGGAAATCCTTCATCCGCGCTTTCATCTCCGGCGTAATCTCATATCGTCCTTCACCGGAGAGACCTGCCATCAGGCCGGAGACACAGGCTGTATCACCCTCTGCGGCATGGTACAGCAGCCGCTCCAGATTGGAGGAAACCAGAATGTCCATGGAGGGAGACTTCGTCAGGATGAACTCCCGGTTCCTGTCATACACGCTGGTCTCAAAGAAATCATAGAGTACCTTGTTCTCATTGGATGCACAGAGGAAAGTCTTCACTGGCAGTCCCATCTGCTTCGCATACCAGGCAGCCAGGATATTTCCGAAATTGCCTGTGGGTACCACAATATTGATGAGATCCCCGTTTTCCAGGCAGCCGTCTGCCAGAAGGCGTGTGTACGCGTAGAAATAGTACACGATCTGCGGAACCAGTCGTCCGATGTTGATGGAGTTGGCGGAGGAGAATACAAAGCCCTGCTCCTTCATCTCCCGGCGCAGCTGCGCATCAGTGAACAGCCGCTTGACACCGGTCTGCGCATCGTCAAAATTACCCTCGATGCCGATGACCCTGGTGTTCTCCCCTGTCTGCGTGACCATCTGGCGCTCCTGAATCGCCGAAACACCATGCTTCGGATAGAATACACAGATACGCGTCCCCGGGACATCGGCAAACCCGGCCAGCGCCGCCTTGCCGGTATCCCCGCTGGTGGCGGTCAGGATCACGATCTCCTCCGTCAGGCCGTTCTTCTTCGCCGCTGTGGTCATCAGATGCGGCAGGATGGACAACGCCATGTCCTTAAAGGCAATTGTCGCTCCATGGAACAGTTCCAGATAGTACGCACCGCCCGCTTCCCGCAGG
This sequence comes from Butyrivibrio sp., assembly GCA_017443695.1. Taxonomy (GTDB): domain Bacteria; phylum Bacillota; class Clostridia; order Lachnospirales; family Lachnospiraceae; genus Butyrivibrio. The sequence goes on along the minus strand of JAFSYF010000232.1, from coordinate 1,998 downwards.
GGGGCGATTTCCTCTGTATCGAACTTATCGTCATAGGCCTGCTCAATGCAGTGCCTCAGTTCCTCCTCCGTGTAGTCCGTCAGCAACAGCTTCATCACTTCATAGGCCACATCGGGGTATTCCATCATGCACAATGCTTCTATACTCACATCCATGGCAGGAATGTGATCAGGAACAAACAGGCCCCCGTCCTCGGCCAGTCCCTGCAGGATGGCCTGCGAAGCCGTCAAACGCTCACTGCCGCCTCTGGTACTGCTGTATAAGATCTCCATGGCATTTTTCCTCACTCTCTGCTACAATAAACCCATAGTCGATACAGAGAACCTGTCTCTGCGCGCTACAATGCATTATTATACCATAAACGGGGAGTTTTTTCATCAAATATGCAAAAAAAGCCTGACAACCCCAACCATCCCACCGGTGTCTACCCGGCCGTGCTCAAGGACGGGACACCTTCCTATCGATCCATGGTCACCTGGCATGGCAGACGGATCTCCCTGGGTTCCTATCCCTCTGAGGAGGAGGCGGGCAGCGCATACAGAGATGCCCTTCGGATCCTCTCCGATACAGCACTGATGCCCGAGACGCTGATGGAGACCGTACTTCCGCTGTCCAAGCGTGTGATACTGATGAATTTCCGGGATCGCGGCATCTACATCGCACAGCCCATTTATCTGGAGAACAAGTATTTCAGATACTATCTCGATGCGGTCAGGGTCTTGAAGTTTGATATCGATGATCTGTTCTACTATTCCTCACACAAGATCATGGCGCGCGGAAATCATCTGTTTGTTGCAGACTACGGCAGCCAGCTCAACGTGCTGAACCGGTACGGCATCCGCAGCTATGCCGTAGAGGGGCGGGATTACCGTTTTCTGAATGGCGATTCCACGGACTTCCGCTATGAAAATATCGAAATCATCAACCGATACTACGGGGTTCGGCAGGTAGCTGAACGCGGCTTTGCCCGTTACAAGGCCTATATCCATATCCGTGGGGAACTGGTGGTCGGAACCTACGATTCCGAGACAGCGGCTGCCGTGGCTTATAACAAGGCAGCGGATATACTGCGCCGGCGCGGTCTGAAGCGGTCCTATCCGCAGAATTATGTTGAGAATCTGACCGCCTCCCAATATGCAGAAGTTTACACGCTGGTCAGAGTCTCCGAACGTCTGGAAAGCATCCCCCTGGAGGGGCTGTGATGCGGCGTGCCCTGCCGCTGCTCTGTCTGATCACACTGTTCCTCGCCGGATGTGCCATCGGCAGACCGCAGCCTGTCTCCCGCACCGGTTTCGCCTTTGACACGGTGATACAGGTGACCGTCTATGACCCGGAAGCGATCCGCTCCGGCGCGGCCGAATCCGCCCTGAACGACTGTATGGCGCTCGCCTCCCGCTATGAGGCCCTGTTCTCCACAACCCGGGAGGACAGCGACATCTACCGGCTCAATCACGCAGATGGTGCCGCCGTCCGGGTCGACCCGGAAACTGTGCTGCTGCTGCAGACCGCCCTCTCCTATGCCGATCAGACAGATGATCTCTTCAATCCCCTTATAGGCGCACTCACCTCCTGCTGGGATTTCTCTGCCACCACAGACAGACATGTGCCTGATGCTCAGCGTATCACCGAAGCTCTGCTGCACGTGGATCCCTGCTGCCTCACCATGGATCTGTCCGACCAGACGGCACCCGTCCTATGTCTGTCCGACCCTGCGGCCCGCATTGACACCGGTGGAATTGCCAAAGGGTATATTGCGGACCGAATGAAGGAAACGTTGGTGCATCAGGGCATCAACAGCGCCCTGATCAACCTGGGCGGTAATGTCCTCGCCATCGGCGGCAGGCCGGATGATGCCCCCTTCCGCATCGGCATCCGTCAACCCTTCGGCACCGCCCGGGAGACCAGTGACATTATCTCTGTGAACGACCGCTCCGTCGTCACCTCCGGCGTCTATGAACGCTATTTTGAAGCAGATGGCAGGCGCTACCATCACATCCT
>JAFSYF010000231.1 GCA_017443695.1 Butyrivibrio sp. | reverse complement strand
GCGGCTACATCGCCCGGGTGGCCTTCTTCATGGACAAGCTGCTGCGCAGGATCGGTCTGTCCGGGCGCAGTATTGTTCCGCTGCTCATCGGCTTCGGGTGTACGGTACCGGCGGTGATGTCCACCAGAACCCTGCCGAGTGAGCGGGACAGGAAGATGACGATACTCCTGACACCGTTCATGAGCTGCACGGCCAAGCTTCCGATCTATGCGTTCTTTGTGGCCGCCTTTTTTCCGCGATATGGTGGGTTTGTGATGATCGGGCTATATCTGCTGGGAATCATAGCAGGTATTCTCGTGGCTTTTTTGTACAGAAAGACGCTGTTTCATGGTGACGCCGTACCCTTTGTGATGGAACTGCCGAACTACCGGATGCCCAGGGTCCACAATGTGGCGCATCTTCTATGGGATAAGGCGAAGGATTTTCTGCAGCGTGCTTTCTCTGTGATCCTAACCGCAACAATCGTGATCTGGCTCCTGCAAAGCTTCGACCTGCACCTGCGCTTCATCACCAATCCGGAAACGAGTCTGCTGGCTACAGTGGCCAGATGGCTGGAGCCGGTCCTGCGCCCGGTCGGATTGGGAGACTGGCGGATCTGCATCTCTCTGATCAGTGGCTTCATGGCCAAAGAAAGTGTTGTCTCCACCATGGGGATCCTGTTCGACGGCGATGTCTCTACAGCAATCACTCCTCTTACAGCCGCGTCGCTGCTGGTGTTTACCCTGCTGTACACGCCCTGTGTAGCTGCAGTGGCGGCGGTCCGAAGGGAGCTTGGAACGAAATGGGCATGGATGGTGGTGATCTGGCAGTGTGTAGTGGCATGGCTGGCTGCCTTTGTTGTGCAGCCTGTGGGTCGTTTCCTTTTATAATTCCAGTGTTTTTTCGGGTTTGACAGTACGCCTGTTCTGTGGCAAAATATCAACGATTTACCCATTAGGAAGGTGGAAAAATATATGGATAAGAAGAAAATTGGCAGGAGAATCAGTCTTTGCATGGCATTTATACTAAGCTTGTGCCTGTCACTGACAGGCAATCTGACCTCAGGTCATTTCACTGTTCCGGGCTTTTTGATCAGCTTTGTGCTGAGCTTCGTCATCAGCCTGGTGATCGGCTTCTTCATCCCAATGGGACCGTTGGCGGAGGCCGTCAGCATGAAACTCGGCTGCAGGCCGCACAGCTTACCGGCAAGACTGGTCGAGAGTCTTGTTTCTGATCTTATCTATACGCCGGTCATTACACTGGCCATGGTTGGCATGGCCTGGCGGAATGCGACGGCACAGGGGGCACAGATTCCCTTTGTCCCGATGTTTGTGCGCTCGCTGCTGATCAGTCTGGTGGTAGCCTATGTGCTGATCTTCCTGCTGCAGCCGGTGATCGTGAGAATGATTCTGCGCAGCGCCGGCGTGCCTGGACCTGATTTCTCCGGCCAGCCGGGCAGACGGGGATGATTCCGGTTAAGAGGGGGATGAGATGAGCAAAGTAGCCGTAATGACAGACAGTAACAGCGGGATTACCCAGTCACAGGGGAGTGAGCTGGGCATCCGTGTGGTACCGATGCCTTTCACCATCGGTGGGGAAGACTATTTTGAGGATATCAACCTGACACAGGAGCGGTTCTATGAACTCCTGGGGGATGATGTTGAGGTCTCTACGAGCCAGCCAAGCCCAGGCAATCTGAAGGAACTGTGGGACGAGGTGTTGCAGTCCCATGATGAGATCGTTTATATTCCGATGTCCAGCGGACTCTCCAGCTCCTGCCAGATGGCGCATATGCTGGCACAGGACGAGTACGAGGGACGGGTATTTGTGGTGGATAATCAGCGGATCTCCGTGACACAGCGTCAGTCCGTGCTGGATGCGATGGCGATGGCAGAGCAGGGTTTTGGCGGGGCACAGATCCGGGATAAGCTGGTGGAGACCAAAGCGGAATCCAGCATTTATATCATGCTGGATACGCTATATTATCTGAAGAAGGGCGGTCGTATTACGCCCGCGGCGGCGGCGCTCGGGACACTCCTTAAGCTCAAGCCCGTGCTTCAGATCCAGGGGGACAAGCTGGATGCCTTCTCCAAGGCGCGGACTGCCGCGCAGGGTCGCAGTATCATGCTGAATGCCATCCGCTCGGATATAGAGAATCGCTTCGGCGGCATGGAGGCCGGGGATTTCTGGATCGCCGCTGCGTATTCTCACGATCGTGCACGTGCGGAGGAATGGAAGAAGGAAGTGGAAGCGGCCTTTCCGGGTTATTCCGTGTATATGGATCCGCTTTCCCTGTCCGTAGCCTGCCACATAGGCCCCGGCGCGCTGGCGGTTACAGTGACAAGAAAAATGCATTTCTGAAATAATATCAGGGGGATTCTTTTTTTCATGGCAGAAAACTATAATGCACAATCCATCACGGTGCTGGAGGGACTGGAAGCAGTCCGCATGCGGCCCGGGATGTATATCGGCAGCGTCTCCACAAGAGGCCTGAATCATCTTGTTTACGAGATTGTGGACAATGCGGTGGACGAGCATCTGGCCGGCTCCTGTGACCGTATCCGCGTTACGCTCAATGCGGACGGGAGCTGTACGGTGGAAGACAATGGCCGAGGCATTCCGGTGGGGATGCACGAAAAAGGCGTCAGTGCCGAGCGGATCGTTCTGACGACCCTCCATGCGGGCGGCAAATTCGATAACATGGCTTATAAGACGAGCGGTGGACTGCACGGAGTGGGATCCTCCGTTGTCAACGCGCTCTCTACCTGGATGCGCGTCAGAATCAAAACAGATGGCTTCATCTATGAGGATGCCTACGAGCGCGGCGTACCGACGGTAGAGCTCAAAAACGGCCTCCTGACTCCGCTGGGCAGGACATCGCAGACCGGCACCAGCATCACCTTTCTGCCGGATGATACCATTTTTGAGAAAACCCGGTTCAAGGAGGAGGACATCAAATCGCGTCTCCATGAGACGGCCTATCTGAACCCGGCATTGACCATTATCTTCGATGATCTCCGTCCGGGAACGGAGGAACACGTGGAATTCCGCGAGCCGGAGGGCATCACGGGCTTCATCCGGGATATGAACCAGTCCAAGGAGGCCGTCTGCGACATCATTTCCTTCAAGGGCGAGAGCGATGGCATTGAGGTGGAGGTTGCATTCCAGTATGTGAATGAGTTCCATGAGGATGTGCTTGGCTTCTGCAACAATATCTATAATGCGGAGGGCGGTACACATCTGACCGGCTTCAAAACCATGTTCACCAACGCGGTGAACCAGTACGCCAGAGAGTTGGGGATCCTGAAGGATAAGGATGCCAATTTCACCGGCGCCGATGTACGCAACGGCATGACAGCCGTCGTCAGCATCAAGCACCCGGATCCGCGTTTCGAGGGACAGACCAAGACCAAGCTGGACAATCAGGATGCCGCCAAGGTGGTGAGCAAGGTCACGGGGGAAGAGATCACCCGGTTCTTTGACCGGAATGTGGAGTGTGTGAAATCCATCATCGGCTGTGCGGAGAAGGCGGCCAAGATCCGTAAAACGGAGGAAAAGGCGAAGACCAATCTCCTGACGAAACAGAAATTCTCCTTTGACAGCAACGGAAAACTGGCGAACTGCATCAGCAGGGAAGCCTCCAAGTGTGAGATCTTCATCGTCGAGGGAGATTCCGCTGGCGGCAGTGCCAAGATGGCGAGAAACCGTGAATTCCAGGCCATTCTGCCGATCCGCGGCAAGATCCTGAACGTGGAGAAGGCCAGTATCGACAAGGTGCTGGCAAATGCCGAGATTAAGACCATGATCAATGCCTTTGGCTGTGGTTTCTCGGAGGGGTACGGCAACGACTTCGATATCAGCAAGCTCCGTTATGACAAGATCATCATCATGGCGGATGCCGATGTGGACGGAGAGCATATTGCCACACTGCTGCTGACACTGTTCTACCGGTTCATGCCGGAACTGATCTTCCAGGGTCATGTATATGTTGCCATGCCGCCGCTCTACAAGGTGCTGCCGAGCCGTGGCAAGGAGGAGTACCTCTACGACGATTCAGCGCTTGAAAAATACCGTAAAACGCACAAGGGCAGTTTTACGCTGCAGCGCTACAAGGGCCTTGGTGAGATGGATCCCGACCAGCTCTGGGAAACCACACTGGATCCCGAGCGCCGCATGATGCGTCTTGTCGAGATCGAGGACGCCAAGATGGCCAGTCAGATGACAGAGCTGCTCATGGGAACCGATGTGCCGCCGCGGCGTGATTTCATCCACCGGCATGCAGTAGATGCTGTGCTGGATGTATAAAGGATAAGGAAAATGCAGGAACAGATCATCCGCTCGGAATACTCCGAGATCATGCAGAAAAACTTCATTGACTATGCCATGAGTGTCATCGTAGCCAGAGCGCTGCCGGACATTCGTGATGGATTGAAGCCTGTACAGCGCCGTGTGCTCTACGATATGTTTGAGCTGGGGCTGCGCTATGACAGACCCTACAGGAAGAGCGCCCGTATCGTCGGCGACACCATGGGTAAATACCACCCTCACGGTGACAGCTCCATCTATGACTGTCTCGTGGTGATGGCGCAGGATTTCAAGCGCGGAATCCCGCTGGTGGACGGCCACGGCAATTTCGGTAATATCGAGGGAGACGGCGCCGCTGCCATGCGTTATACAGAGGCGCGGCTTGCCCGTATCACACAGGAGCAGTTCCTGGAGGATCTGGACAAGGATGTCGTGGACTTCATCCCGAACTATGACGAAACAGAGCGGGAGCCGTCGGTACTGCCCGTGAAGCTTCCGAATTTCCTGATCGGCGGATCCGAAGGTATCGCTGTCGGTATGGCCACCAGTACACCACCCCACAATCTGGGGGAGGTGATAGACGCGGAGATCGCCTTTATCCGGAATCCGGACATGACGACAGCAGATCTGATGCGCTATATCAAGGGACCGGATTTCCCCACGGGAGGCTATGTCATCAACCAGGATGAGCTGCTGGAGATCTACGAGACCGGCAGCGGCAAGATCCGGCTGCGGGGCAAAACGACGGTGGAAAAGGGAAAGAACGGCCATGTCAACCTGATCATCACTGAGATCCCCTATACCATGGTGGGTGCCGGTATCGGCAAGTTCCTGTCGGATGTGGCGGAGCTGTCTGAGAAAAAGCTGACGAACGACATCGTGGACATCTCGAACCAGTCCTCCAAGGAGGGGATGCGGATCGTGATCGAACTCAAACGCGATACGGATGTGGATCATTTCACCAACCTCCTGTACAAGAAGACGAAGCTGGAGGATACCTTCGGTGTCAATATGCTGGCCATCGACCACGGTCGTCCGGAGACCATGAGCCTCCGGGATATCATGAAGGCGGTTGTGGACTTCCGGTTTGAGACGGAGACACGCAAGTATCAGACATTACTGAAGAAGGAGCAGGAACGCCGCGAGGTGCAGGAGGGGCTGATCAAGGCCTGTAACGTCATCGACATCGTGATCGAGATCCTGCGGGGCTCCAGGGACAGAGCGCAGGCCAAGGGCTGTCTTGTGAACGGAAATACGGAAGGCATCCGTTTCAAATCCAAGGAATCCAGGGCGATGGCTGCGCAGCTGATGTTCACAGACCGTCAGGCGGATGCCATTCTGGAGATGCGGCTGTATAAGCTCATCGGTCTGGAGCTGGACGCGCTGGTCAAGGAGCATGAGGACACCGTGGCGAAGATCGATCGCGATGAGGACATCCTGGAGGATCATGAATCCATGTCCGCGGTGATTCAGGATGAGCTGCGGCAGCTGAAGAAGCTCTATGGCCAGCCCAGGCGCACGGAGATCGCCAACATGGCGGAGGCTGTCTATGAGGAGAAACCCATAGAGGAGATGGATGTGGCCTTTGTCATGGATCGCTTCGGCTATGCCAAGACCATCGATGCCTCCACCTTTGAGAAGAACGCGGAGACCATCGCGGCAGAGTTCCGCTATGGCTTCATCATGAAGAACACGGGCAAGGTCTGCCTGTTCACCAGCGCAGGCACCCTGCACACGGTCAAGGCCATGGATCTGCCACAGGGGAAACTCAGGGACAAGGGTGTCCCCATTGACAATGTCAGTGGCTTCAGTTCCGCAAGGGAGCAGATCGTCCTGGCAACACCTCAGTCGGAACTGAACCTCTACCGGGTCATGTTCGTCACCAGGCAGGCCAACACGAAAGTGGTGGACGGCGGGGAGTTCGATGTCTCCAAGCGTTCGGTGGCTGCAACAAAGCTGAACGAGGGGGATGAGGTGCTGAATGTCCGTGTCCTGCATGGGGAACGCACGGTCATCCTACAGTCGGAGAATGGTATGTTCTCCCGTTTCCCGGTGGAAGAGGTGCCGGAGAAGAAGAAGATTGCGGTCGGCGTCCGCGGGATGAAGCTCGCCGCAGGGGACACACTGCGGGAAGTATATTATCTGCGCGAGGAAGAGCAGCTGCGTATTGAGGTGAACGGCAGAAGCGTGGAACTCTCCGAGCTGCGGATCACGGGCAGAGACGGGAAAGGGTGCAAGCTGTGAGAGTGATATCGGGAACGGCCAGACGCCTGCGCCTCGTGACACCGGAGGGAGATGAGACCAGGCCCACACAGGACCGCATCAAGGAAACGCTGTTCAACATGATCCAGAACGAGGTGTCGGGTGCCGTCTTCGTGGATATCTGTGCAGGCAGTGGCGGCATCGGGATCGAGGCGCTCTCCCGTGGCGCGGTACGGGCATATTTTATTGAAAACAGCATCCGGCCGTACAAATGTCTTGTGGAGAATCTGCACACGACCAGACTGGAGGACAGGGCAACCGTGCTTCGCTCCGATGTGCTGGTCGCCCTGCGGAGTATCCGGGAGAGTGCCGTGGATCTCATCTATTTTGATCCGCCCTATGCTTCGGGCCTCTATGAACCGGTACTGGCACTGCTGTCGGCGCTTCCGTATGTTACCATGGAGACGATGCTGATTGTCGAGAGTGAGGATGATATGGACTTCTCTTTTGCCGAGGATCTGGGATTTGAGATTCTCCGGGAAAAATCCTATAAGCATAACAAACATATATTTTTGCATAAAAGAGGAGCATCGGCATGAAAACAGCGGTCTATCCGGGGAGCTTCGATCCCGTGACCTACGGTCATATTGATATTATTGAACGGGCGGCAGAGACTTTTGACAAGGTGGTGGTACTGGTGTCCATCAACTCGGCAAAGAGTGCATTGTTTTCACTGGACGAACGTGTTACTATGTTACAGCAGGCTGTCCGTGAGTTTGGTAATGTGGAGATCGCTTCCTTTGACGGGCTTGTGATTGAGTACTGCAGACAGCATGGCATCCATACCATCGTTCGTGGGCTGCGTGCGGTGACGGACTTTGAATATGAGCTGCAGATCGCGCAGACAAACCGGGAACTGTCTCAGGATCATGTGGATACGGTCTTCCTGACAACAGATCTGCGCTATTCGTACCTGTCGAGCTCCATCGTCAAGGAGATCGCCAGTTATAACGGAAACATCCAGCCCTGCGTGCCTGAATTTGTGGCGCGCGCGGTATATGCCAAGTTTGGTTTTGCGGAGGTAGAGGCAAAATGAGCAATTCCAGGATCGAGGAGCTGATCGACGAGATCGAAACCTATATTGATAACTGTAAGTATCAGCCACTCTCCAACACCAAGATCATCGTCAACAAGGAGGAGATCGATGAGCTTCTGCGGGAGCTGCGCCAGAAGACGCCGGATGAGATCAAGCGTTATCAGAAAATCATCAGCAACAAGGAAGCCATTCTGAATGATGCCAGACAGAAGGCCAAGGAGCTGATTGATAAAACCACGATCCAGACCAATGAGCTGATCAATGAGCAGGAGATCATGCGTGTCGCGTATGAGCAGGCCAATGAGATCGTCGGACAGGCGGCCCGCCAGGCACAGGATATCGTGAACCGTGCGATGGAGGAGGCCAATCAGATGAAATCAGCCGCCGTCGAATACACGGACAGGCTGCTGCAGGAGGTGGAACAGGCACTGAACGGCGCCATTGATACCACAAACCGGCACAATGATGAGATCCTCACGGAACTGACGAAGTACAGTGAGATGTTACGGCAGAACCGGTCAGACCTGAATTCCTCTCAGACGGGGGCGATCACCAGGCCTGCGGCTGTCGGCACCGCAGGGGCGGCTTCGGCAGGTGCCGCAGCGGCGAATGGCGGGGAAGACCTGAACCTCGATATGCTGCAGCAGTGATGTCGGACTTGGCGCGCAGGAACAGGACCAGTAAGGGCGATTTCGGCTCGATCCTGAACGGGCGGCGGCTGGCCGTCACCCGTACCATTGCAGCCATCGGCTTCTGTGTAGTGATTTTTCTTATCGGGTGGTTGATCTACCATTCGAATCGCAGTATTTTCAGTATTGTGGCCGCGCTGGGATGCATCCCGGCCGGTTGGAGTGCCGTCAACATGATCATGCTGCTGCGCGCCAGACCCTGCTCGGCGGAAGCCCATGAGCAGATCGAGCGGGTACGGGGCGGTCTACTCGTCTATTACGATCTGGAAATGACGAGTTATGAGCGGAACTATCACATCGCTTCGGCAACGGTACTGGAAAGGAATGTCTGCCTCTTTTCCGAGGATACCGCCATTGTTCCGACAGAATGTGAGCGGCATGTCCGTGAGCAGCTGGCACAGGGCGGTTACTCCGATGTGACAGTGAAGCTTTTTACGGAGCTTGGGCGGTATTGTGATCGCCTGTCACAACTGGAGAAAACCCGTGCAGCCCGCGGACTGGATCCGGTGGCGGAGGAGGCTGCCTGGGTTCCGGGGACGCGGCAGACCTGTGCCGGGATCCTGCTTTCGATCTCCCTGTAACATGACAGAGCTGATCATTGATGCGGATGCTGCAGGGAAGCGCCTGGACAAATATCTGTCAGGGCGCTTCCGCGGACTGGGAATCGGACGGATCAACAAAGAACTGCGGCAGCGTGGAATCACGGTCAACCGGAAGAAAACGCCTGCGGATTACCGATTGCAGCAGGGAGATGTGATCCGGCTTTACTGCGGAGTACCGTCGCAGCAGCAGTCAGATCCGGCACTGACACAGTATGCGGAGGCCAGGGCAAGGTTCGGTAGTCGGATTTCGGTTCTGTATGAGGACGCGGATGTCATGATCATCGACAAGCCGGCTGGGATACTGTCACAGAAGGCAGCACCGGAAGATCTGAGTATCAATGAGTGGTTTATCGGATTAATGCTGGAACGCGGTGAAGTGACGGCGGAATCATTGGTTTCTTTCCGGCCTTCTGTCTGCAACCGACTGGATCGCAATACCTCCGGATGTCTGATCTGCGGCAGGACCTTATCCGGCTCCAGGCGTATGGGCGCCTGCATCAGGGAACACCGTCTGCAGAAATACTATCTGGCCCTGGTCCACGGAAACGTGACGGCACCGGCCACCCTGTGTGACGCACTCCTGAAGGATGAGAAGAAGAACGCGGTGCGGCTCGTTGATGAGGGCAAGGAGAGAGATCATCAGTCTGGCAGAATGGCGGAGGCGTATCTGGGCTACCGCCCCATCAGCCGGTGTGCGGACGATCAGATCACCCTCCTGGAGGTGCAGCTCTTCACCGGACGTACGCATCAGATTCGTGCACAGCTGGCTGCAGCGGGATTTCCGATTCTGTTTGACCCGAAATACGGGGACAGGGCAGCGGACAGACGGCTGTTACGGCGGCATGGGGCAATGGCAGATGCGCCAAACAGACAGCTCCTGCACTGCAGCCGTCTTGTTTTTCCGGAGGATGCGCAGTTGAAGGACTTATCGGGACGGGAGATACGGTGCGACTGTCCCGGGGATATGAAGCAATGGTATCAGAATGTGAAAGGAGAAAATCAATGAAGATAGGGATTCTCGGATACGGTAATCTGGGACGTGGCGTGGAGAAGGCTGTTGCGGCCAATGCGGATCAGGAGCTGGTGGGTGTTTTCACCAGAAGAGATCCCTCGGGCCTGCAGTTGCAGACACCGGGCGCGAAGGCGCTGTCTGTGGATGTGCTGCCGGAGATGAAGCGGGAGATCGATGTGCTGATCCTCTGCGGCGGCAGCGCGACGGATCTGCCGGAGATGACACCGCGATATGCGGCGGATTTCAATGTGGTAGACAGCTTCGATACTCACGCACGGGTTCCGGAGCACTTTGCGGCCGTAGACCGCGCAGCCAGGGCAGCCGGCAGGATCGGTCTGATCTCCTGCGGCTGGGATCCGGGAATGTTCTCCCTGAACCGTCTCTATGCTCACAGCATTCTCCCAGGCGGAAAAGACTATACTTTCTGGGGCCGCGGCGTGAGCCAGGGGCATTCCGATGCCATCCGCCGGATCGAAGGGGTGACGGATGCCAGACAGTATACCGTACCGGTTCCTGAGGCTGTTCAGCGTGTGAGAAACGGGGAGAACCCGGAGCTGACCACCAGGGAGAAGCATACCAGGGAATGTTATGTTGTGGCGAAAGAGGGCGCGGATCTGGATCGGATCGAGCAGGAGATCAAGACCATGCCGAATTATTTCGATGCCTATGACACCACGGTGCATTTCATCTCGCAGGAGGAGCTGGATGCGAACCACAAGGCACTTCCCCACGGTGGATCGGTGATCTATGCAGGGTCGACCGGTGACAACAACCATATCATAGAATACAGCCTGAAGCTGGATTCCAATCCGGAGTTCACCGGTTCCATCCTGGCTGCCTGTGCACGGGCTGCGTGGCGGATGAACAGTGAGGGACAGACGGGTGCGAGGACGATGTTTGACATTGCACCGGCATGGCTCTCGCCGCTGTCCGGTGAGGAGCTGCGGGCACATATGCTCTGAGTATCCGGGATGACTGCCTGGAAGACGAGAGGGCTGCGCGGATCTGTCCTGGAGGATCTGATCAACCGCACCAATGAACGGTATCGTGAGGAGGGGCTGGCACTGATCCAGAAGGTGCCAACCCCCATTACACCCATGGAGATCGACAAACAGACCCGTCATATCACGCTGGCCTATTTTGACCAGAAGAGTACGGTGGACTACATTGGTGCGGTACAGGGATTGCCGGTATGCTTTGATGCGAAGGAGTGTGCGGAGGAGAGTTTCGCCCTGCGCAATATCCATGCGCATCAGTATGCGTTTATGCGGGAGTTTGAGCAGCAGGAAGGGATCGCCTTCCTCCTGATCGCCTTTACCCGGAGTGATACATATTATTATCTGCCCTTCCGCGGTCTTGTACCTTTCTGGGAGAGGGCACAGGCCGGCGGACGCAAGAGCTTCCGCCGTTCGGAGCTGGATCCGGCATACATCATACCCACCCATCAGGATGGTGTGCTGATCCCCTGGCTGGAACTCCTGCAGCGTGATCTGGATGAGCGATAATATGCACAGTCATCTTTCCTCTTGACATCCAGGAGGTAGATTTGATAGACTGCCCTTATTGTCATGATAATTCGGCAGCATGATAACACTTTAATTCAATAAAGGAACATAGCAGAGGATTTGAACAAAATGCAGATGCAGAACACAAAAGGACAGAGCAAGATCAACCGCAGACTCCTGCATACACCGGAGGGTGTGCGGGATCGTTATGGCAGTATGGTGGCGAACCGCCGGCATATCCGTGAACAGATCCTCAGCCGGATGCGTACCTATGGGTATGCGGAGATCGAGCCGCCGACGCTGGAGTACTTCGATGTCTTCAGCGGGGAGATGTCAACCACCAGCGCCCGGAAGCTGTATAAATTCTCGGATGCAGAGGGCAACACACTGGTTCTGCGTCCGGACTTCACACCCTCAGTCGCCCGCTGTGTCAGCAAATACTTTGCGGAGGGGACGGATGCGGTGAGACTGTGCTATGCCGGACAGACCTTCCTGAATGGTACAGGCCTTCAGGGAAAGCTTCGGGAGGTGACGGAACTGGGTGCCGAGCTGATGAATGAGGGCAGTGTCGCCGCGGATGCGGAGATCATTGCCTTGCTGATAGAGACACTGCAGTGTACCGGACTGAAGGAATTCATCGTGAGCATCGGAGATGCGGATTACTACAAGGGGATCTGCGAGGAGGCCGGCATTGATGAGGAAACGGAGGCAGAACTGAGGGATGCACTGACTGCCCGTAATTATCATGCGGCGGAACGCCTGATCGACGACCTCCAGATGAAGGAGCAGCTGCAGGTGGTACTGATGCTATCCGAACTCGTCGGCGATGAATCGGTCATTGACCGTGCGCGGCAGCTGGTGACCAATGCGCGTTCGCTGGCGGCGATTGACCGGCTGGATGCGGTTTACCGCACACTGGCTGATTACGGGATTGCGGCGCACATCTCCTTTGACCTGGGAAATCTCAGTCATTTCAACTATTACACCGGCATCACCTTCCGTGCTTTTGCGCGGGGCGTTGGAGATGCTGTCGCCAGAGGCGGCCGTTATGACAGACTCCTTTCCCGGTTTGGCAAGGATACGCCTGCCATTGGTTTCATGATCTCCCTGGATGATCTGATGAGTACACTGCAGGCACAGGGCGTTTGTCTGCCGGAGGAGGAGAAACCGCAGATCATCACCTATGAGGAGGAGGGAGCGTCCTTCCGACAGGCACTGACACAGGCAAGAGAGCTGCGCGCGCAGGGACACCCGGTGATCCTGCAGCAGGCAGGGAAAGGGGGGCAGGCATGAGCGCGGAACGGGATCTGACAATCGCACTGGGTAAGGGACGGCTCGTTGATCAGACCATGGAGCTGCTGGGCAAATGCGGGATCCACTGTGAGGAGATGCTGGACAAGCATACACGCAAGCTGATTTTCCGCGATCAGAAGCATCATCTGCGTTTCTTCCTGGCCAAGGGACCGGATGTTCCCACTTATGTGGAGTATGGAGCGGCGGATATCGGTATTGTCGGCAAGGATACGATTCTGGAGGAGAACCGCAGTGTCTATGAGGTGCTGGATCTGGGCTTTGGTAAATGCAGAATGTGTGTCTGTGGTCCGAAGGAGGCACGGGAACTGCTGAATCATCGGGAGATGATCCGGGTGGCGTCCAAATATCCCAGAATCGCCAGGGATTATTTCTATAACGAGAGACAGCAGACCGTGGATATCATCAAGCTGAACGGCTCTGTGGAGCTGGGCCCTATCGTGGGTCTCTCGGATGTGATTGTGGATATTGTTGAGACCGGATCTACGCTGAAGGAGAATGGCCTGGAGGTACTGGAGGAGGTATGCCCGCTTTCGGCGCGCGTCATCGTGAACCAGGTCAGCATGCAGCTGGAGGCGGAACGGATTCGTTCGCTGGTGGGACAGATGCGGGCGCATCTGTGACTGGCGGATACAGTATGATTATGGTATAGTTAACGGCGTAGGTCAATTCAACCGGAAAACGCAGAAAGCAGGGGAGCACAGTTCATGAAGATCATCGAGCTGAATGAGAATACGGAACGGGAATTTCGAACACAGCTGGCAAAGAGAAATCCGGCCAGCTATGGCCAGTACGAGGCAGTCGTGGAGGAGATTGTCAACCGCGTGCGCAAGGAGGGTGACGCGGCGATCTTCGATTATACGGCGAAATTTGATCACTGCACGTTATCGGCAGAGACGATCCGCGTGACGGAGGCTGAGATCAGAGAGGCCTATGAAGCGCTGGATCCGGCACTGGTGCAGACGATGAGGAAAAGCGCCGCCAACATTACGGCGTTTCATGAACGGCAGAAGAGAAACAGCTGGATTGAGACGGGAGACAACGGTGTGATTCTCGGGCAGCGGATCCTCCCGGTGGAGGTCAGCGGCGTCTACGTTCCGGGCGGACGGGCAGCACTCTCCTCCAGCGTGCTGATGAATGTGATTCCGGCCAGGGTGGCCGGTGTCCCGCGTATCGTCATGTGTACCCCTCCCGGCAGTGATGGCAGGGTGCCAGCCGGAACACTGGTGGCGGCGGATATCGCAGGTGTTCAGGAGATCTACAAGGCAGGCGGGGCACAGGCCATCGCGGCCATGGCTTTTGGCACAGAGAGCATCCCCAAGGTGGACAAGCTTACGGGGCCCGGCAACATCTATGTGGCACTGGCCAAGAAAGCGGTATTCGGCTTCGTCTCTATCGACAGTATCGCAGGACCCAGTGAGATCCTGGTGATTGCGGATGGGACGGCCAATGCCAGATATGTGGCAGCGGATCTTCTGTCCCAGGCAGAACACGATGAGCTTGCCAGCGCGATCCTTATCACAACGGACAGGTCGCTGGCGGAACAGGTACAGACAGAGATCGAAGGCTTCCTTGGACAGCTGGAGCGGGCGGAGATCATACGTAAGTCCCTGGCGGATTATGGCTGTATCTTCCTTGCGAAGGATATGGAGCAGGCAGTAGAGACCGCGAACGCCATTGCCTCGGAACACCTGGAGATCCAGACAGCAGATCCCTTTGCTGTGATGACGAAGATCCGGAATGCCGGTGCGGTATTCCTGGGTCCCTGGTCCTCGGAGCCTCTGGGAGATTACTATGCGGGACCCAATCATATCCTTCCGACGAACGGCACAGCGCGGTTCTTCTCCCCGTTGTCCGTGGATGATTTCGTCCGTCGTCAGAGCCTGATCTCCTACTCACAGGAAGCCCTGCGGGAAGCCCATGAGGATATTGAACGTTTCGCAAAGAGCGAGGGACTGACGGCGCATGCCAATTCCATCGCGGTACGTTTTGAATGAATGACGGAGGAGAAGCTATGAGCCGCAGTGCAACTGTAACGAGGAAGACCGGCGAGACGGATATCACGGTCACGCTGGAACTGGACGGGAGTGGCCAGTCCCGCATAGATACCGGCATAGGCTTCTTTGACCATATGCTGGAGGCAGTGACCCGTCACGGACTCTTCGACCTGGAGGTCTCCGTACAGGGGGATCTGCGTGTGGATGGTCATCACAGCGTAGAGGATACCGGCATTGTGATCGGACAGGCCATTGCACAGGCGCTGGGAGATAAAAAAGGGATCCGTCGTTTCGGCCAGCGCCTGCTGCCGATGGATGAGACCCTGGCCCTGTGTGCCATAGATCTGTGCGGCCGGCCGTATTTTGTGATGGATGCTGCTTTTGATGCGCCGATGGTGGGCGATTTCGATACCCAGCTGGTACGGGAGTTCTTTTATTCCGTAAGCTACAGCGCGGGGATGGCACTGCATCTGCGCCTCTTGTCCGGGGAGAATGACCATCACAGGATTGAAGCAATGTTCAAGGCTTTTGCCAGGGCGCTGGATGAGGCCTGCAGCTATGATGAACGTGTGCAGGGTATACCGAGTACGAAAGGAAGTCTGTGATGCTGAAGCAGTTTATACCGTGTATTTATCTGAAAGATGGCAGGGCGATGAAGAGCCTCAGGGGGGAAGAAGTACTCTCCGAGGATCCGCTGGCGCTTGCGGAGGAATATGACAATGCCGGGTGCGATGCACTGATCGTTTTTGATCTGTCGGTGGGGGACGCGCAGCATGACAAAGCCATCGATACGATCAAGAAGATCTGTGCCGCGCTGGATGCACCGGTCATCGGTGCAGGCGGCGTCCATCGTATGGAGGATATCAAGAAGCTGCTGTATGCCGGCTGCAAGAAG
>JAFSYF010000230.1 GCA_017443695.1 Butyrivibrio sp. | reverse complement strand
TGAATCGGCTCCTGCATGTCTTATCCCTCCAAGATTTCCCTGATCTGTTCAATGCACCGGTCCGGTGAAGAAATCGTGGGAATGCCCGTCGCCTCCGCCACCTTCGCCTCCATCAGTGCCATGGATGCCTGCGCGAGAACGAGGACATCTCTGTCCTTCATCTGCGCTGCCATCTCGAGGATGAGCTCATCATGCTTTGCACGGTTCCCGCCCTTCAGGGCCCGGATGGCCTCTTCATTGCACAGGATCCGGATATCCACATCCTTGCCTGCCGCCTGCGCCGCTGCCAGCAGCGCGGAATGGGACGGCTTGACCGTGCTGTTTGCCGTTGCCAGCAGTCCGATCTTTGTCCCCTTCTGAACCGCCTCCCGGACCATGGCATCGTCAATTGCGACGACCGGCACATTGAATTCCGGTCGGAGCAGGCGGACGGACGGTGAAAGCGTGGAACAGCTGACAACGATGATGTCCGCGCCCGTCAGGGCTGCTGCCTGCATATCGAGACGAAGCCTCTGATGGTTTACGGAGGAAAACTTTCCCGTTTCCGCCGGATCAGTCACCAGAAAATCATCATAGATCGTGTGAATCTTCACGTCTCCCAGTACACGGAGCCGGTTTGTGAAGTCCTCGATCACGCTGTACACGGTATGAATGCATGCGATGCTCTTCATGCGCGGGGCCTCCTCCCATAGACTTTCTCAAAGATCGGCGCGAGGTACGCAATGGCACGCTTCGCACACTCTTCCATAGACGGATACTGGAAGACTTCCGTACAGAACAGATCGTCGTACCCCACGTCGTGGAAGGCCTGTATGATCTTCGGGAAGTCAAGTCCGCAATGGCCCGGGTAACGGCGGTTATTGTCCGCCAGGTGCACGTGGATATTGATGTCCGCGTAGTCGCGGATCGCATGGTATATGTCCTTTTCCTCAATGTTCAGGTGGAATACGTCCATCATCGCCTTGAAGTTCGGGCGGTCCGTCAGTTCGACAAAGCGTCTGGCTTCCGCCATGGTGTTGATGAAGTTCGTCTGCATGATGGTGACATTCTCGACCGCGATCATGACGTTCTTCGGCGCCGCATAGTCGCTGATGGCACGGAAAGCATCTACCGCCCATTCGTCCGTCTGCTCATGGGCGATGCCCGGTTTATATTGTCCACGGACACGGCCGATATTGATCTTGGCATTCTGGGATGCGGCAAAATCGATGATTCCCTTCACTCGCTCCACCGCTTCCGTGCGCCGCCCCTTGTCCGGATCCGTAAAGCTGAGCCCCAGCTGGCCAAAGATTTCACCGGTACATACGAGTCCCACGACGATGCCCAGATCCTCTGCCGTCTTCCTGACAAGTGCCCAGTCAAGCTTGCCTGGATCGATGGTCATAAGCTCCACGCCGTCATAGCCAAATGCAGCGATGTCGCCAAACGTCTTGTCAAGCGGCCCCTGATACGCGGTAACCGACTCCGCAATTGCCACATCGGGCGTTGCAACCTGATAGCAGATTTTCAT
>JAFSYF010000032.1 GCA_017443695.1 Butyrivibrio sp. | reverse complement strand
TATGGATCCCATCACCGTAGATGGTATCCCGCGTCACCTCTTCGTTCCCGGCTTCACAGATCAGCTGTAAGCGACATATCAAAACAATAAATTGAGCAGGGGGATCTCATCCCCCTGCTTTTTCATACAAATCTCTGATTATGACGGATCGCCGTATGCCATGGCGGCCTGATAGATCTGTTCCACCGCCGCGGCATCCAACGGACGGATTCTGGAGAGACGGACCGTATCCTGCATCGTCGCATCCATGGCCAGTGCCCGGATATCCTCCTCTGTGATATGCAGATGGAGCTCCTCCAGATTTACAGGCATGCCCAGAGAATGGAAGAAGCGGACTGTCCGCCGGATGCCCTCCCGCACAGCGACCACATCGTCTGTTGCCGTCACGCCCCAGACCTTTCTGGCAAAACGTGCGAAACGACACATGCAATCCGGAGCCAGCGTCTCGGCCCAGGCCCCCCAGACAGCAGACAGAGAAGCGCCATGAGTTACATCATACCGCGCGGACAGCGCGTGTCCGAGCTTGTGCACGGAGAAATCCTTGCCCCTGCCACAACCTGTCAGATCATTGTGGGACAGGCTGGAGGCCCAGAACACCTCCGACATCGCATGGATGTCCGTCGGATCCTCCACGATCCGGGCACCGTTGGTGATCATCGTTCTCAGCAGTCCCTCTGCGATCTCATCGGTCAGATCACAGGCGCTCCCTGGTATGAAATAACGTTCCATGGTATGCATCATGATATCGGTGACGCCTGCCGCCAGCTGCCAGACCGGCAGCGTCGCACCCAGCGACGGGTTGACGATGGCGAACCGGCAGCGGTTATAATCGGTATTGATCCCTGCTTTCTTGCCAATGGCCTCATTGGTCAGCACCGCCGAGTCACTCATCTCACTGCCTGCCGCCGGGATCGTCAGCACGGCCCCCACCGGAAGGGAAACCGTCAGCGGAACCTTCTGTGTCCAGATATCCCAGAGGGACTGCGTGGGATTCGCAGCACCATGGGCGATGGCTTTGGCTGTATCAATGGCACTGCCGCCACCGATGCCGATGATCAGATCCGCACCGATACGCAGCGCTTCCTGCACCCCCTCCTCGGCATGCGCCAGCGTGGGATTCGGCTTGGCACCACCGAATTCATGGAATTGAATACCGGCCTGCGTGAGGGAAGCCTCCACACGGGCCAGCAGGCCGCTTTTTACGACGCTTCCGCCACCATAGACAAGGAGAGCATTGGTACCATACCGGCGCGCAGTCTCTCCGACCCGTTCTTCAGCCTGCAGTCCGAAAATCATCTCCGTCGGCGTATACAACCGGAAGCTGTCCATTGCTGCGGCAGGTACCTGTTCCTGCCGGGACACGGTCTGCATAACCGCCGGGCTGCGCCAGGAGAATCCCACCCTGGGTTCTTCTTCTCCATAGTCTGCCAGCTTGATGCCGGTCAGCTCCTGGGTTGCACCGAAGATCTGAGCAGAGAAATCCAGCATGGCCACGAAATCCCCGTCCGTATAGGCATGTCCGCCCTCTCTGTAGCGGATGGCCAGTTGTTTCTCCGCGCCGAGGAAGCGGTATACCTCTGCCGTTGCATACCAGGCGGTCTGTGTACCGTAGGGATTAATCCAGGTATCGTCGAGTCCCTCCATCAGGATCAATGGCTTCGGTGCGATACATGCCCCGAGGGTGTTGGCGTCATAGGGCAGCTCATCCTCCCGCCACGCACCATTTCCTTCCTCTGATCCGTACTGCGCCACCTCATCCAGCAGCCAGTAGAAATAACGGTCTTTGGCCAGAAGCTTGCCGATGCGCTCCACCCGTCCCTGATCTCTGCCGAGGCGGCCGCCAGCCAGACGGATACTGGCCATCCCGCCACAGCCCGATCCCGCTGGTGCGACAACAGCCGGACGGTCGTCGTAGATCCCACAGCAAACGGTACCCTTGGCCATTCTGGAATGACCGGTGATGATGATCCGCTGCATGTCCGCAAAATCAACCGTCTCCAGCCAGTCCATGACCCGGCTCTGAAGCCAACCCCACATGGCGAAGCTGCGCCATGTATGGGTCGGATACGAGGTTCCACAACTCCCCTTGTTCCAGGTTTCCCGGTCATCCGGTGCGGCTTCCGTGACATCAATCCGGGCGAAGGCATAGCCCCTTTCCAGTGCTGCAGTTACCATCTCTTCACGCTCCCAGCCGTGCTGCAGGAAGATGATCACAGGCACACGCCCCTCTCCGGACGGACGGTCCATATAGAGCAGAAACTGTACACGGCCCTCCGGACCGGTGCTGAGACGCAGTACCTCCGAAAGATGACCGTCCTCTTTTCTCTCCTGTTGCAGCACTTCAGCTGTTGTTTTCGCCGGTCTGGGCGGGATGGTCCCATAGAAATGCTGCTGCAGGTACTCCCGCAGGGCATCACGTTGTGCGGGCCATTCTTCCCTGGTCTGCACTCTGCTGCCATCAGAACGCAGGAACGGATCCGGCAGCTCCCAGCTCTTTTTCATTCCCATACTACCCTCCATCATGTTTCAACCTCCAATTCACAGTCCTCAAACACCACATCATGTACCGTCTCCGGGTGTCCGGCCAGACTCTCGACTCGGAGGGGCATACCGGCACTGGTACAGCGGCATCTTCTGAAACAGATGTCCCTGAACTCCGGAATATCCTCCGGGTCATCGGTCTGCGCCACCGGATCATAATAATCCATCAGATTGTGGACATAGTCCATGGAGATGCTGACCGGACGTCCCTGGATATTCACCATCTGTATGTCCTCCATGGTGATATTCTCCACCACACCACCTCGTCCGATGGCACTCTTGAAGCAGATTCCGGTATGGGATTCGATGAAAGTGCAGTCATGCACGAGGACATTTCGGACGCCACGGGACATCTCACTGCCGATGACAAAACCACTGGGACTCTGGTAGACCTTACAGTCATGGATCAGCACATTCTCGCAAGGCTGCAGGAGCTTCCGGGCCTCCCTGTCCTTGCCGGCCTTCAGACATATCCCGTCATCTCCGGTCTGGAATTCACAGTGATGGATATGGACGCGGTTGCAGGAATCCACATCAAGGCCATCTCCATTCTGTACATAGGGGGCATTGAGAATCGAGATATTCCGGATGGTCAGATCCTCACAGAACCAGGGATGGACATTCCACGCGGCGGAATTCTGCAGCCGCACACCGTCCAGCAGAACACGTCTGCAGCGTCGCAGGCTCAGCATTACGGGACGATAGAAATCATAATAGGGAGCTGCTTTCTCCAGCGAGGCCTCCTCCGTTTCGCAGGTATCCGGAAAGACCTCCCCCGCATATCTGGCATCATATACCGATTGGGTCGGCACCCAGATCCCGCCCTCCTTACTCTCGATGACATAAGAGGACTTCTCAAGCAGCCTTTTCCACTGTCGTTCCGTGGT
Source organism: Butyrivibrio sp. (assembly GCA_017443695.1). GTDB lineage: Bacteria > Bacillota > Clostridia > Lachnospirales > Lachnospiraceae > Butyrivibrio. The sequence goes on along the minus strand of JAFSYF010000032.1, from coordinate 506 downwards.
CTTGAACTTCTTCACGGGACGCCACAGCTGACCGTTGCCGTTGATCACGCCTCTGCCGGTGATGGAGACATCCTCCGCGTCCTCCGCCGTGATCTGGGAAACCGTGCGGATCCGACGGATTCCTTCATAATCCGTGACGATCAGCGGATATTCCTCCTGATTCTTGGTGAATATCAAAACGGCGTTGTCCGCCAGGTGCAGCTCCACACCGGAAAGCAGCCGAATGGGCCCGCTGAGCCAAATCCCGTTGGGTATCTCGACGATCCCGCCCCCTGTGGCTGCAGTTGCCTCTATGGCTGCCGCGAAGGCTGCGGTATTGGACACTCTGCCGCCTGCCACCGCACCGTAATCCCGAATGTCTGTCACGCGCCCGGGACGTCTGGGTAACGTGACTTCAAATGGTTGAAACATCCTGTACCTCCCAATTATTCCGTATTTTTCTATTATTATACCTGCCATGCGATGCTTTTCGATACTGAAAACTTGTTACATTTCAGGTCCTTATG
>JAFSYF010000229.1 GCA_017443695.1 Butyrivibrio sp. | reverse complement strand
TGAGCATCTCGGTCACGGCCCAGCCGAGCGCGCCGGCGGCCTTCTTCGGATCGGAGACGACCGGGATCGCCAGATGCGGAAGGCCGTTGTAGACGCCGAGCTCGACGACCTTCGGATCGACGAGCAGCAGCTTGACCTCCTCGGGCTTTGCGCGGAAGAGGATGCTCATGATGATCGAATTGATGCAGACCGATTTGCCGGAACCGGTCGCACCGGCGATCAGCAGATGCGGCATCTTGCCGATATCCGTCACGACGATCTTGCCGGCGATGTCCTTACCGATGGCTACTGACAGATGCGACTCGGCATTCCGGAATTCGTCGCTCTCAATCAGTTCCCGCAGCGCTACCGGGGTATTCTCCTTATTCGGTACCTCGATCCCCACGGCGGATTTCCCTGGAATCGGCGCCTCGATCCGGATATCGGTGGCCGCCAGATGCATCTTGATATCATCCGCCAGATCCACGATCTTACGTACCTTAACCCCCGCCTCAGGCTGCAGCTCATACCGCGTCACGGAGGGTCCCTGGCTGATGTCCGTCACAGCAGCATGAACGTTGAAGGTCTCCAGTGTCTCCTGGAGCTTTGCGGCCGTCTCCCTGAGGGCCGTGGCGCTGTCCCCCTTTGCGCTCCTGCCTTTTTTCAGCAGATCTGTCGGCGGATAGATGTAAGGATGGGGTGCCACAGGCAATTTTCCCGGTGTATCCTTCTGAACCGGGTTCCTGACGGAAACGGCAGCCTGCTCCTGTGCCGAATCCTCCTTCGTCTCTGCCCCGATATAATCTGTGGTATGTAGACGGTACCCTTCCTCCGTATAGTCCGCCGCAGTGTGATGTTCTTCCCCGGCTGTCTCCGAATGGACCGGCACATCCGCCAGAACCGCCCTCACCTTCCCGGTCTCCACAGGTTCCGACTCCACCACGGGAGTCTCCGGCTCCGCTGAGACAGGTTCCGGTTCGATCACAGGAAGCGCCGGTTCCGTCTCATGAGGCTCCTGCTGCACCGTGGCCTCCGGTTCCAGTGAGAAGGGCTCCGGTTCTATGACAGGCAACTCCGGTTCCGTCTCATGAGGCTCCTGCTGCACCGTGGCCTTCTTACTCCGTTGGCTGCTCACATAATCCGGGATAAAATCCTCCGCCTCCTCATATGACTGAACCACCGGCCAGGAATTCTCCTCCACCGGCTCCGGCTCAACCATCACCTCTGTCTCATCTTCCTCCTGCGAACTGCCCACATACCGGATTTCATGCATATCATCACTGATATCCCCCTCCGGGATGAAGATGGTCCGGCGAACATTCGACGTTTCTTCAGCATCCGCGATCTGCGTGCCCTCCGTGATCTCCTCCTCCGGTAGTTCATCCAGTTCCTCCGGATAGGTTGGCTCCTCGTCCTCTCTCAGCTGTGTATTCAGCATCACACCAGAGACCTTGCGTTCCATGCGCAGGATCCTGGCATCCTCTCTCTGTTCCTCCTCGAGTTCCCGCCGTTCTGCCTCCTGTCTGGCGAGCTCCCGGCGTTCCTCCTCACGTTCCCTGCGTTCGTCTCTGCGCTGTCGCGCCTGTTCCCTGCGCTCCTCCCGGATATACTTACGCCTCTCCGCATCCTCCGCACTGCGCTGCTGCATACGCTCATGCAGATCCTCCGCCTCGGACGAAGCGCGATCCAGGAAACGCCTGCCGCCGTGTGCCAGTCCTCCGACCAGCGACCTCTCCGTGAATATCACCAGGCAGATCACGCCAAGCACCAGGATCAGGATGATGCTTCCGGCCATGGACAGGGTATGATAGGCAGCATAGGCCGCACTGCCGCCCAGCACGCCGCCTCCGTTTCTACCCTCTACCGCCGAACTGTAGATGTTACGGACATCCCATGTACCGGCGCCCGCCGCACGCCCGGAGATCAGCTCTGCTACCATGGAGATCAGAAACACCAGGAAACAGCCGGAGATGATCTTGCGCAGGGCAGATCCATCCCAGCCATTGGAGATCCCCAACGCCAGCGAGATGAAGATCACCACCGGCACCGCATAGGCCACCAGCCCGAAAATGCCAAACTGAATATCACTCAAAATATTGCCGAATGCGCCGCAGATACGGAAATTGCACAGAAACAGGAACACACAGACCGCCGCTGCTGCGATCAGCTTGATCTCTCCACGCAGCATAAAATCACGGTCCGCATCCCGCGTCTGCCTCTGCCTGGTTGTACGCGCGCTGCTACTCCTTGTGGATGACCGCGTGCCGCCTGTCTGTTTTCTTCTTGTGCCCCCTTTTTTGCTGCTCTGTGCCATAACTCCCCCAAGTATATTTTTAGAAATAAATCATCTCATCATAGCATTTTTCGTAGAATTATGCTATAGTCAAAGAATCAAATCGTTTGATCAGGAGATGGATTATGGAGTTTAAACAGGAATATGAAACAGGTCTGCTCAAGCAGATCGGCAATTCAGAAAGCACATTGAAGATCCGGGACGTAGCCAACAAGTGCCGTCTTCTTAAGACCGACAACGGTCTGAAGGTGGATTGCACCTATACTGGTCCCAATGCCAGCAAATATATCCAGTATGTGGAGAAGCACAGGGAGGAACTGACAAAATACCTCCTGAACCCGGATGAGGCTGATCTGTATGAGTGGATGGAGGAGAGTCACCAGAATCCCATCACCCTCAAGAAGCATGAGAAGGAGGCACTGATCCTCTATGTGAATTATGACCCTGATACCATGATCGTGGAGACCGGTATTGCGGACGATAATGTCACCATGAAGCTGGGTGCGCCCATCATGCACATCTGCATCCGCGACATGTCCCGCAATGATTTCAAGCTCGCGATCTACAACATGCTCCTGCTTGCGGATGAGATTGCCCTCACTATGGGCAACACGGAGCTGCGCAAGATGGCCAACATTGAGATGGTCAAGACCTATCTTGTCGAAGTATACGACCGCTTCCACAGCGGTCTGGACAGCTACACACAAATGTAATTTTTTTCCTTTTTCATCAGATGCAGGATGAAATGCTCCTTCAGCAGCGGATTGTAGTGGGTGCCATCCGTGTGATCGTAGATGAAACCGCATTTCTCCATTACATGGCGGGAACGCTCGTTCCCGTCGTGATAGCTGCACCATAGCCGCCGCATCCCGCAGGTTTCAAAGCCATAACGGCAGATTTCTTCCAGTGCCTCTGTTGCATATCCCCTGTTCCACCAGTCTTTTCCCAGCCAGTACCCGATTTCCCCTTCCAGGAGCACCCCGGCCGGACTTTCCTTACGCTGCAGGCTGATACTGCCAATGGGTGTATGTCCCTCCTCCTTCCTCACAATGGCGAAGCTCCCCCGCGGAGCGAAAATCGTCCGGATCACCGCCAGTGAATATCCCACATCTGTATGCGGCATCCATCCCGCCGGATAGGCCACCGTCGGATCTTTGGCCCATAAAAAGAGCGCCCCGGCGTCATCCTCCCGCCAGTGGCGCAATATCAGGCGTTTTGTGTAGAGAACCGGCTGTTCCTCTGCTGTCTGCATCACTCTTCCATTTCCTTCGCCACAAACAGTGTCCCCACATGCTTATGCTCGATGATATCATAGAGATGCTCCGGGTGCTGTCCGTTTGTTATCAGTACGTCAATCCCGTACTTTGTTGCCAGCTCCGCGGCTTCCAGCTTGGTGATCATGCCGCCGGTACCGCGGTTGCTGCCGCTTCCTGCAGCCAGAGCCCGGATTCTGTCATCGATGGTCTCCACACGGCTGATCAGCTTTGCATCCGGATTCTCCGCAGGATTCCCATCATAGAAGCCGTCGATATCCGAGAGGATCACCAGCTTCGCCGCCCCGCAGAACACCGCAACCACAGCTGACAGCATGTCATTATCGGAGAACAGCTTCCTGTCGGACTCAATCTCCCTGTGGCTGACGGAGTCGTTCTCATTGATGATGGGCAGAATCCTGTTCTCCAGCAGCGCATCCAGCGTACCGCGCAGATTCTCCCGCCGCGCGGGATCCGATACATCCTCCTCCGTGATGAGGATCTGCCCCACCAGACGTCCGTACTCGCTGAAGAGCTTGTCATACAGATGCATGAGCTCACACTGGCCCACCGCCGCTGCCGCCTACTTCAGTCGCAAATCCTGCGGTTTCTGTGGCAGACGCATCCGCCCGGCACCCACCGCAATGGCACCGGAGCTCACCAATACCAGATCGTAGCCGAGATTCTCCACGCCGGCCAGTGCCCGGCACAGGAGGTCGATGCGATGGATGTCCATCTCGCCCCCTGCACCGGTCAGTGTTGAAGTACCAACCTTGACAACAATCCTGCGTTTACTGATCCCGACCATCTTCTCTCACATTCCTTCTTATTTCTCGTTCACCAGAACATTCAGGTAGTAATCCACATACACCTTTTCCTTGTTCTTCTGATCCAGATAATACACACGAATCACGGTCTCGGCGGCCATACCCTCAACAAACCTGACCATATCATCCTCAATCACCTGGGTATTGCTCGGAACAAGGCCCAGTTTGATATTGGAATTATTGCTGACCTTGGTGAACTGCATCTGAGTCGTGCCGTCCGCAGTGACCACATTCTTGCCGACATAGATCTCGCCCAGGGTATAGCCACTCTTCATCTTGACCTTCAGCTTGCCGCTCTTCTTATCCGTGACCACATTCTTGGCCCCCAGCTTATGTGCCTCTGTGGAGAGTGTAATGCCTGCATATTTGATGGATTTGATGGGATCGCTGCTGGATACGTTGATGTTGACCTTGACCGAATCCACAGTTTTGCCGGCGCTGTCCTTGGCCGAGATCGTAAGCCTGTAGGAACCCTCCTTCGGCGCATAGACGCTGACCTTGACACGCTCCACATTACTGGTATAGTCCACACGGCTGTAGGTCTGCTTGAAATACAGCCCATTCTCTCCGGTGAGCACCGTATCATAGCTCACATCCATCAGACGGAAATCGATGACATCCTCTGCCACCTCACCGACACGTATCGAATACGTCTCCTGATCCAGATAGATCACACCCGTTGCAGCCCTCGCCACATCCTGTGTACCGAATACCCCACCGGGCAGTATGGCGGCCGCCACCGCTGCTGCAGCTGTGAGCGCAGCCACTTTGCTCAGGAATCTGACCAATCCTTTTTTCATACCTTCCTCCTTTTTTGTTTCCCAATGAAAATGAATCATCCGCCCTGTACCAGGGCGGATTTCCCCTACACAAGATATGGTACATCCTTTCCGCGAAAAAATCAAGCAGTAGGTTGCCCGGGTGGCGTTCCAGGGCCAAAAAAGAAAGAGGTCAGAAATCGTCTGGCTACCGTATGTTTCATTCCTGGCCCACCCGCAACGCGCTATCCACCACACGGACGACCCCCTCATAAAGGCAGATCATCCCCATATGCTCCTTGTTGATATACACCCAGTCCCCGGCATCCGCCGCCTTCTCCAGACCAGCTGCCACGTCTGCCAGTTCCTCGGCCCCAATCGTCCGCGAGGTACTCTTTACAGAATGGATGATGATCGAATAATTCTTTCCATCCCGGTCCCCAAGAAATCTGTCCAGCTTTTCCAGTTTCTCCGGTGCACTCTTCTGAAACTCCATCAGGAGATCGCGGTAGAGACCGTCATCGTTCAACGCATACTTACGGCCTGTATCCGGATTGATCCCGCCCTTTCTCAGGACATCAGTCATACGCTCCTTCGATGTCTCAGCAGATTTCTCTGCCTCCCCCTGTACACCTTCATCCTCAGCGGCGAACTCCATCACCGTCACCGGGACCTTCCCTTTGACCTGTATCTTTTCCTGCGGCAGATAGTCCCGCACCATTTTCTTCAACGCTTTGCCGTCAATCGGCTTTGTCAGATAATCCGTAAAGCCCTCTTCCATGTAACGCGCTCTGGCTCCTGCGATGGCATCCGCCGTCAGACAGACCACAGGTGTAATCTGTCCCCTGCTCTCTTCTCTGGCGCGCAGCCGCTGCAATGTCTCCGTCCCGTCCATTTCCGGCATGCGCTGATCCAGAAAGATCAGATCATAACTGTTGTGCGTTGCCATCTCCAGCGCCTCTCGCCCGCTGCCTGCCAGATCCGTCTGAATCCTCGTATCCTTCAGTAATCCCGCCGCCACGATAAGATTCATCCGCGTATCATCCACGATGAGAACGCGCGCATCCGGTGCCTGGAAGGGTTCCTCCTCCTCATGCATTTCCCGGCTCTTCTCAAATTTCTCACGGAAATTACCAATGGGCTCCGCGTTCTCCACGACCTGTGGAAGATGGATGATGAACTCGGACCCCATGCCATAGACACTCTTCACCTCAATCCGTCCGTTCATCATCTCCAGCAGCTGCTTCGTAATGGCCAGTCCCAGCCCGGTGCCCTCCACGGTACCGTTCTGCTTCAGATCCATCCGCTCAAATCTGCCAAACAGACGTCCAAGATCCTCCTCCTTGATGCCGATCCCGGTATCACGCACGCGGATCACCAGCTCAATGGTCTGCCCCGGTGTGTATACCATGGTCTTCAGGGCCTTTACAACCAGCATCACTTTCCCTTCACGTGTGTATTTGACTGCGTTGTTCAGCACATTCGTGATCACCTGTCTCAGACGCACCTCATCACCGAAGAGGCCATCCGGGATCTCATCATCCACTTCTACGGTAAACTCCAGATTCTTGGCCTGTGCCTTAAACAGGATCATGTTGCTGACATCGTTGATTACCGAACTCAGCTCGTATCTGGCCTCCCGGATCTCCAGCTTGCCGGCTTCAATCTTGGACAGATCCAGGATATCATTGATAATGGAGAGCAGATTGTTCCCTGCACTGTCGATATTGGCGGCATAGTTCATGATATCGGCAAAAACCGACCGGATCTGCTCCCGTTCCTCCGGCAGGGCGTCCTTTGCCTTCATGCTCTCATGCAGCACCATTTCATTCATCCCGAGCACCGCATTCATGGGTGTGCGGATCTCATGGCTCATATGTGCGAGGAATTCGCTTTTGGCGGCATTCGACTGCTCAGCCACCTGCCGCTCCTCCTTGAGTCGCTGGTTCTCCGCCACCTTCTGCTCGAAGATGACGATGAAGATGACAATCGCCGCAGCGGCCACGATGATCATGGAGATCATAAACAGAATCACCGGGATGACATCATATACAGAGGCATCCCGTTCCCCCATAACAGCTGCCCGCAGCACATTCCTGATCCAGATGCCGAACAGGATGCCACCCATGGCACAGAACGCCGTGACGATCGAATACGAACCCTTCAGCGTCTGTTCCACCCGTCTGTCGAGTATGACCACGCCCTCCGCCTCAGATGCCAGCCTGCGTCTCAGTGCCCACGTCAGGAACAGACAGCTCAGGCTGCACAGAAAGGAAAACGGATAATACAGATCTCCGATCCAGCCGTTGAAACAGGAGGTCGTCCACATGGCAAACTCTGTCGTCACATACAACAGTGCCGCCACCGCCACAACGGGTGTACTGGCCCCTTCCTTCCGTTTCTTCAGGTACCAGAGGATGGACTGCAGACTGGAGCAGGCTGTAGCGGTACAGATCACAACCTGATAGATGCTGTTGACAATGCCGCCGAAGGGCAGGTACAGTGTCAGCTGCCAGATATTCAGCAGGATCGGCACCAGCATAAGCACATGGAAATAGCGCCGCTCCTCTTTAGATTTCAGGCGGACTGTGAGCAGAAAAAGTACCAGAAAAGAACCATTCCATCCAAAATACGCCAGCATGCTGGACACATTAGGAGTTTCCCCCATAATGACCAGATATGCCGTCCAGAAATAGCTGCTTAACAGACTTCCAAGAAAGAAAACAACGGCATACAGCCAGCTGCGGTTCTTGCTGCCTATATACCTGAAAAGGGAAACCAGCAGCGCCGTCAGAATAACGGCGAGCTGCAGAACATTTTCCAAATATTCCATGATCATCGCATCACCAACCCAGTTGAATGAATTTGGTGGTAATAAAATGGATCAGGCGGGAGTCGAACCCGCGTCCAAAAACCCATCCCCTGTCCTTCTACTGTCGTAGTGACCCGTTGTGTGCTCCAAACACTGTTCCCGATATCCCGCGCGGGGTCACACCCGTTGGATACCGGTATCCCCTGTTACGGCCATGGGTGCGGGGCCTTGCCCATGTCGTTTCCTGCATGCTCGACGCCTGGATCCGGACGTGCAGGTGCATCCGGCCAGACGTAGCGGCATTAAGCCGCCATTGCGTAATCGACGTCTGCGATTATGTTTAGGTTTGTGATTTGACGCATCACCTGCGGACAGCTTCTCCAGCTTCAAGATCCCTGTCGAAACCTTTACTGACCCATATTCAATTATAAATGTCCAAATGTCTTTCCTCTGTTGTCTGATACCTGTTCATTATATCGAGTACCGGCGGAATCTGCAATATACCGACGGTATATTTTATTTAAATCTGAGTTTGAATTCCTTCTCGGTCTCCCGCTGCCTGTCCTTCTTGGCTGCCGTCTCCCGCTTGTCATAGAGCTTCTTGCCCCTGGCCAGTCCGATCTCTATCTTCACCCGGCCGTTCTTGAGGTAGACCTGCAGCGGCACAATGGTATAGCCCTGCTGCATCCGGCCCTGATCCAGCTTACGGATCTCCGTCTTGTGCAGCAGGAGCTTGCGCACCCTGAGGGGATCCTTGTTGAAGATATTGCCCTTCTCCTATGGGGTCACATTCATGCCGCAGATGAATGCCTCGCCTTTCTTGATGTCGACGTAGGCCTCCTTGATGCTGACCTTGCCCTGGCGGATGGATTTCACCTCCGTCCCCGCCAGCGCGATCCCCGCCTCCAGCTTCTCTTCAATAAAATATTCGTGATAGGCCTTCTTGTTTCCGGCAAGGAGCTTGATGCCTTCTTCCCGCGCCATCGCCTTTCCTCCTACGAAAAGAGGCGCCTCTTCATTCGAAGCGCCTCCGTATGCTCTGTATGGTTACTGTACTCAGAACATGGTCAGGTTCAATACCACACTGAGGACAATGAAAAATACCACCAGTACGACGGTCACCTTCTTGAGGATTCCCTCTTTGGAACGACCCTTATTCTTGCCCCAGTAGGTTGTCTCAGCAAAGCCCTGAATCGCTCCCAGGTTCTGTGTTTTTCCCTCCTGCGCCAGCACCAGCACCGTCAGCGCAATGCTGATCAGAATAAATACCACAGACAGAATAATACGCAAAACACCCACGTCAATAAC
>JAFSYF010000228.1 GCA_017443695.1 Butyrivibrio sp. | reverse complement strand
GCTCGCTCTCAATGGCGGCCCGCACGGTCTCGTTCTGTGTCACGAATTTTGCCACCAGGTTACCGTCTCCCGCCGTGGCGATCTGGATGTTGATATGCCCCAGATTCTGCGGGTGGAGCTGGAGCTCCATGGAAGGCACATCCGGCTTGACATTGACCTTGATGAACTCCGTGATCTGGTCAATGATGTTCTGTGCGTTGGCCCGAGCTTCCATCGCCGCCTGCGCCGCCGCATTCACATCCTGCATGGACTGCAGGGAATCACTCATCCGGTCCAGCAGCTGGGAGAAAATGGTTTCGACGCTCTTCGTCATCGCACCCACCGGATCCTCCTCCTGCAGGCCGGTGTTCATGAAGCTCCTGCCGAAATCCTCTCCGTAGGCATCCTGTCCGTCGCCCTGCTCGCCATCCTGACTTGGCGCATACGGTTTCTCCATACCGCTGACATCAATCTGGATTTTATCCGCAATATCCGCGTCACCTGTGATGATATGGAAGCTTTCTGCCCCCTTATCGGACTCTCCCCGAAGGTCCAGAGTCTCAGGTTCCTCCTGTAAACGGAACTGTGCCAGTGTCTGATCCAGGTCCTCTGCCGGCATATCCAGTGCTTCCGCAAGCTCCTCCCGGGCATCCGTCAGCGTCTCACGCGCCTCCGTCAGCATCCCGGAGAGCTTCCCGTCTGTGATCAGCTCGGTGATGTCCTCCACATCCTTCACCTCAGTGACCACCTCCGTCAGCTGCTGCGGATCCAGGATCTGCACGTCTGCCAGTCCCAGGATCTCCACGGCTTGCAGGATATCCTCCTCATCCTCACCCAGGATGTCCGCCAGCTCCGTCACAAAATCACTGATCCCGTCTTCGATCAGACCGATTTCCTCCTCCGTCAGGTTGTCTCCCTGCCCCATCAGGAACAGTTCTTCCAGTCCTGTCGGGCGGCTCTCTGTCGTGGGTTCGTCTGTCTCATCCGTCTCCGCTGCCGCGGCATCGGATTTCATCGTTGCTTTGGTGTCCGCCTTGGTGCCGGTCTTGCTGTCCGCCTTCAGCCCGTTTCTGCGATCCTGCCCGGTTTCCTCCGTACTCCTGCTGCTCTGACGCTCCGGCCGGTTCGAATTGTTCAGCTTCTGTGTGTCCTGCGCGCCCTGGATATTCTGCCTGTCTGACACCTGTACAGATGCATTGACGGTGATCTTCGACACGGATGCTTCAAACATCACCTGTCGGAAATCACCGCCTCCCTGCGCATTCCCGGTATTCGTCTTCACAGCACTTCCATTCGCTGCCTGCGGATTGTTCGATACGCCTGCGATCTTCATCGTCCCGGCGATCTGCGAGATTGCGTATCCCGTCATCTCCTATCCACCCCCTTCTGTTGTTGCAAAGGTTCTGTCACTCTGCTTTGTTTATCGGCCAACAGCAGAAAAACTTAACCCTTTTCCAGAAAAAGAATGTAATCGACGGTTGATTTACTGAACACCGCTGACACTTGTTGTATGCGTGCTGGGTTCCATGTACTCCGTCACACGTCCGGCATTGGACTCGTCCATCTTGGCCAGGATATCCCCGCGGTTCTCCGCGCTCATCCTGCCCAGAATCCGGGATACCAGGCGCACACTGTCTCCCCGGACATCCTCATCGATCATCTTGTCAAAAATGGCAGCAGCCTCCTTGGCCTTGACGGAAGAATAAGCCTTGACATAGTTGTCCAGCTCCTCATCGTCCACCTTGTTTTGAACGATCTGGGCATAGATCGAGGCGGCGATATCCGGCTGAATCAGCTCATAGTAGCGCTGATAGACCTCCGGGTCCGGCGCATCCTCCCCAAACACAATGCTGTTGTAGAACTCCTCCTTCTCCTCCTGAAGCTTCTGCTGTTCCCGCTCAAAGGGCTCCAGCCGTTCCACCTCAGCCTCCAGCTGGTCAATGGTGGCCAGATAGGACGCGGAGCGCTCCATCTCGGACTTCAATTCATTCTCCAGCCGCTTGATGTAGATGTTGGCCTCTTCCATGCTGGAGAGACCGCCTGTTTGCTCCTCTGTACTCTCCTCTTCGACCACTACCACCTCCGGTTCCGGCGGTTCAGGGATACTGCCCTCCGGCAGGATGCGGTTCAGGCCGGGGATGTCCCGGATGATCGGTGCCAGCACATTGGAACCAAAGCCCCCCACATCCAGTTTGATCAGAATCCCCATGATGATGAGCCAGATCAGAATGATGGCGAGGGTGATCAGAAATGTCGCCAGTCCACCGCTGTCATCCCCGTACAGCTCCGCCTTACGTTCCTCCAGTTCATCCTGTCTGGCTTTTCTGGCCTTACGCTGTTCCTTCTCTTCATCACGCAGTGCCTTGCGTTCCGCCTTCAACTGGGCGCGCACCACCCTCGGATCATCCGGTGGCAGATCCGCAGGAATGCCTTTATCCTCCTTGGAAAAAAGCTTCTTTTTCTTCTTTTCTTCTTTCTCTTCCTTATCGTCCTTCTGTGCCATGTTTCCCGATCAGTCACTCCCTCATTGCATAGGTATAGCTGGTTCTTTCATCCGTCTCCCTGAACTCCGCCTGCTTCTCTTCCTCCAGGTACTCTTCATGGGCGCGTTCCTTGAGACGCTCCTGCATCCTTCGCTCCTGAATCGCCTGGGTCAGCTTCAGCCGCTGTCTCTCGAAGGCCAGCCGGTACTGTTCCACGACCTCCTCCTGCTCCGAGACAATCCGCTTCATCTGCTCCTGGGCATACTGGTTCTCTGAGATTCCCGGCAGATCCAGCAGGGTGGCTGTCCGCAGCTGGACACCCTCCTGCACATAGAACTGCTGCCTCTTCCTCAGCTCCGCCAGCCGTTCCTCCTGCTCATTCAGTGCCGCAGCAGCCTCCCCAAAGGCCAGCTTCTGCTGTTCCTCCTGCTTGAGCTTGAGGTTCAGAATCCCCTCCATCCGGTACACAAAGCGTGCCATCAGATCTCATCTCCCGCGAAGATCGCCATCAGTTGCCCGGTCTCCTCCTCAAAGGAGAAGCGCTCATCTGTGCTCTGCAGCAGATATTCATTCACCATGTCGATCTTGGAGATCGCATAGTCGATATTTCTGTTGGCTCCCGCCTTATAGGCACCGATGTTGATCAGATCCTCAGCGTCGTTGTAGGTTGCAATGACGCTCTTCAGCTTCCCGGCCGCTCTCTTCTGCTCCGGAGACGCAATGGCGCTCATGCACCGCGAGATGGAGGCCAGCACGTCAATGGCTGGGTAATGATTGCGCTGCGCGAGCTTTCTGGACAGGAAAATATGTCCGTCCAGAATACCTCTGGCGGTATCCGTTATGGGTTCATTGGTATCATCGCCATCCACAAGCACCGCATAGAGCCCGGTGATCGAGCCCTTTTCAGACTTGCCGGCCCGTTCCAGGAGCTTGGGCATCTCCGCGTAGACACTGGGCGGATAGCCGCGTGACACCGGCGGTTCGCCGTTGGCCAGACCGATCTCCCGCTGTGCCATGGAGAAACGGGTCAGATTGTCCATCATCAACAGGACATCTCTCCCCTGGTCCCGGAAGTATTCAGCGATGGAGGTGGCGGTTTTGGCCGCCTTGACGCGCTCCAGCGCCGGCTTATCCGAGGTTGCGATCACCACCACCGAGCGCTTCATCCCCTCCGGTCCCAGATCGCGCTCGATAAACTCACGTACCTCACGGCCACGTTCTCCGATCAGCGCGATGACATTGATATCCGCATTGGTGTTGCGGGCAAACATGCCCATTAACGTGGATTTGCCGACACCGGAACCCGCGAAGATCCCGATCCGCTGTCCTTTGCCGATGGTCAGCAGTCCATCCACCGCCTTAACTCCAAGAGTTAACACCTCGGAGATGGGATCCCGCTTCATCGCATCCGGTGGTGTAGATTCCACAGATCGTGGAATCCCGCCCTCGATGGGCTCGCCGGGCGTATCGGAGGATGTGTCCAGCCTGCCGAAGCCATCCAGTGTCCGGCCCAGCAGATCATCACTGACATAGACCTGCAGCTCCTCATCGGTGTTCTCCACGATGGAGCCCTCCCCGATACCGTAGGTATTCTCATAGGGCATCAACAACACACGGCCGTTCCGGAAGCCTACCACCTCTGAGAGTGTCGGTTCTCCTGATGTACCGCCCGTGCCGTCCTTGTCCTTGGGGTAGATCTTGCAGATATCTCCCATCCGCGCATTGGGTCCCGCCGACTCAATGGTCAGACCGACGACATTCATCACCTTGCCGCTGGTCCGGTAGAAGGGTATGTTCTCCAGCTTCTTATATTTGGCAAAATCAATCAGCTTGCTTGCCACGATTATTTCTTCCTCTCAAAAGAAAGAATCCTGAGCTTGCGCGTCAGTTCCGCGAGTTCCACACCGAGACTGCAGTCGAAAACGCCCCCGTCCGTCTCAATGATACACTCGTTACCTGTCAGCACGGGATCCTCAATGATCTCCATGGTGGATCCGGGATTGGTGATTGCCTCCTGCAGCCGGGGCTTCTCATCAACGACCATATCATAGTCATCCGAGGAAACATGTATGATGATGTTGCTGCTGCCCTCCATCCGGGACAGCGTCGTCTGCAGCAGATGGAGAATGATGCCCTTATTCTCTCTGAGATCCACGTCAAAGATATGCTCATAGATCTGTGTCAACACATCCACCATTTCCGGTTCGATGTTATCGACCAGCAGTTTAAAATCATGCTCTACCTTTGCGCGCTCCGCATCCAGCTCCGCGGATTTCCGTTCTATCTCTGCCTGTCCCGCGGCAAGGCCCGCTTCATACCCCTCTGCCCGGCCCTGCTCCACAGCCTCCGCATGCACCCGCTGCGCCTCTTCATGGGCCATGGCTGTGATGGTCTGCGCCTGCTCATTGGCCTCATTGAGCTGATTCTGTGCATCATTCTGTGCATTTGCCAGGATCTGCTCCGCTTCCGCCCTGGCCTGGGCGATCTGCTCATCCAGCTCCGCCCGTACAGCCTCCATATCCAGCTCCGGGTTCACCCCCGGAGTCTCCTGTTCCTCCATCAGCGTAGCGGCCGGATCCTCTTCCTCCTCCGGCATGAAGCCCATCCCATCATCCGGGATAAACTCCGCCTGTGCCAGCTCCTCCATCGCTCCCCCGATGACTCCGGCATTCTCATCCGCACTCAGCTGCTCCGCAGGCAGTCCCTCCATGAAGCCACTGAAGTCCTCTTCATAGCCGTCCTCTTCTTCCCCCATGCCCATACCTGCTGCAAAGGGGTCCACACCGAAGCCCTCCAACGGGGTGAAATCACTCGTTCCCTGGGCCGCAAGCTCCTCGATGCGCCGCTCGGACAGTTCATTATTGTCGATGATCGCCGGCTCGGCATGATCCGCCTGTACCTGATAGAACTTGTACACACTATACAACTAGCTCATCACCTCCACCTCTGGAAATGACGATTTCACCGGAATCCTCCAGCTTACGGATGATATTGACGATCTTCTGCTGTGCTTCCTCCACGTCCTTCATTCGAACCGGACCCATGAAGTCCATATCTTCCTTAATCATAAGCGCCAGACGTTTGGACAGGTTGTTGAAGATCGCGTTCTGCACCTGCTCCGTGGAGCTCTTGCAGGCCAGGGCCAGATCAGAGTTGTCCACATCACGCAGCACGCGCTGAATCGCACGGTCGTCCAGCAGGAGGATATCCTCGAAGACGAACATCTTCTTGCGGATCTCGTCGGCCAGTTCCGGCTGCTCGATCTCCAGGGTCTCCATAATGTGCTTCTCTGTCGCACGATCCACGGTGTTGAGAATCTCCACCACGGCGTCCACACCGCCAATGATCGTGTAATCCTGGTTCACCAGTGAGGACAGCTTGGCCTCCAGCACCTTCTCCACCTCCTTGATGGTATCCGGGCTGGTACGGTCCATGGTGGCGATACGCCTGGCCACATCCGCCTGCCGTTCCGGCGGCAGTGCTCCCAGGATCATTGCGCTCTGCGACGCTGACATGTAGGACATGATCAGCGCAATGGTCTGCGGGTGCTCATCCTGTATGAAGGTCAACAGCTGTGAGGGATCCGTCTTGCGGATGAACTCAAAAGGCTTCACCTGGAGTGACGCCGTGAGCTTGGAGATCACGTCCATGGCCTTGTCTTCGCCCAGGGCCTTCTCCAGCAGCTCCTTCGCATAGTTGATACCACCCTCTGCGATATACTGCTGCGCCAGACAGATTCCGTAGAACTCGTCTATGACCGCCTCCTTGAGGCCCGGTGTCACGCTCCGGGTATTGGCGATCTCCAGCGTCAGCTCCTCGATCTCATCCTCCTTGAGATGCTTGAAAATCGCGGAGGATTTCTCTGGACCCAGCGCAATCAGCAGGATGGCTGCCTTCTGTGTTCCCGACAGGCCCGCAGTAGATACGCTTTCTTTTACCTCATCATCGTCGTCATCTAAAAATGCCATGATTACTCCTTTACGCGGCTCTGTGTAACGAAAACTGCCGTGAGATACCTTCCTATTATCTCACGACAGCGCTCATAAGTCACGTTCAGATAGTCACAAATTTACGCACGGCAATGAACCAAATATCGTTTATGCCACATCCTCATTCAGCCAGTTGCGCAGCAGAATCGCAGCTGCTTCCGGGTTCTCCTCGATGAATTTCTCAATGAGTTTCTTGGTCTCACTTCCTTCATCCATGGCAATATCTTCCAGCCCGGGCTCTTCCTCGATGATTTCCTCCTCAGGATTGGACTCCAGAAGCTCCTCGACCTCCAGCTGCTCCGGCTCCTCTTCTTCCTCCTCGACAGCCTCCTCTGCCTCACGCCGCACATACATACTGCGGAATACCACGAAGGCCAGGAGTCCCAGAATCAGCAGGATCAGGATGATCTGCAGGATATCCGTCAGCGTGATGCGGCCGCCCTCCGAATCAAGGAAGATGGGCTGTGAAAACGCTGTCATGGAGATATTGCTTGGTGCAATGCCGCTGGCCTTGGCCACCAGATCCACCATATCATCCGGCACCTCCACCTGCGTTGAGCCTGTCGTCGCCTTGAACTGCTCCCAGGTCATATCATCGTGCTCGGCCGGATCGTATTCGTCCTGATTGTAGACGACATAGGTCATGCCGGTAACGGAGATGGAGCAGCTGTCGTAGAGCACCACCCCTGCCGGCGTGGTGATGGTCTCAATGAACTCGTTGGGCAGGTAATCCCGGGATTCCTCCGTCACAGTGGAGCGGGAGTTCTCGTTATCCTGGAATACATAGGTCGTCTCATCATCGTTGTTCGTATCCGTACCGGGGATGCCGCTGATGCCGTTGACGTTCTCCGCCTCGTAGGTGTCCTCATGGGAGAGCACGCCCTGGCTCTGTCCCTCCGCAGGTGTGTAATCATGCCGGACCGATT
>JAFSYF010000227.1 GCA_017443695.1 Butyrivibrio sp. | reverse complement strand
CTCTGCGGTGCTCCTGCGGATTACCAGCATCTCCTGCGGCATCATACAGCCGTAGGGTCCTGCCTTCTGCAGTTCCTCATCGGAGGCGTCGCCGGCGCAGTTGTCGTTGTCGATACCCTTAAGCCCGTTGACCTTGACCGCACCGCTGTTCCTGCTGTACTTGCCGGTGGACCAGTCCATGTCAATGATCATGTTGGATATGCTTCTGTCCGTGCTGCCCACCAGGTAATCATGGACCTGCAGATCCGCCAGATCCATGATCAGCAGCGGACTGTTCCTGTAATCCTCCGTCGTCGCACCCATCATCGGATCCGCGATCTCCTTCGACACCTGATCACCCTCATTCAGCTGCGCGAACTTCACACGGTTGACATTGCTGCCCTCCGCCGTCTCCATGAAGATACCCCTCTGCCTCGTATCTCCCACCTGGAGCTCCATGGTCTTCGCATTGGCCACCAGGTTGCCGTTGCCGATCAGCATGGCCATCCTGGACTGGAGTACATTCCGCTTGGCGACTTCCTCACCCTCCTTGATGCCGGCAGCCTTCAACCCCTTGTACCCGGCATTGGCCCGCATGGCGTCTCTTGCCAGGTTATAGAAGCTGCGGAAGGTCTCCTTGTCTCCGAACACCTCATCCTCTGTGATGGTATCGTTAATGCCCTCAGCCGTGTTCTCTTTATATTCCTGCCAGAAGATTCCCAGCGACAACTGCAAGGTATGCATGGCAGCCTTGTCATTCCACAGATACTCAAAGAGCTCGTCCTCGTCCAGGTTCGGCGCCCCTTTAATATCCAGCATGGCGTTCCCAAAGCCCCCGCCCAGGAGTTGAACGAACCGTTCCTGCTGCTCCTCTCTCTCCTCCTCATCCCCGGATGAGACGAAACGGAAGAGCTTGTTTGCCACGGGATCGCCCGCGTATCTCTCCTCCAGCTCCCGTTCGGCTTCCGCTCTGGATTTCATCGTGTTCTCCGGAGTGAAGAAGCCCTTCTGGTCCTGGATGTCCGTCTGCACACGGATGGGAATCCGCTGGTTGATGGCGCCGCCCACCGGCATGATCTCAGACGGATCGTCCACCACCACGGACAAGCCGCGGCCCTTATGGAGGATCTCCGCCAGCGGGGGGGTCGTCCCGTTCTCCGGCGTATTCTGATACACCCGAACCAGCGCATCCAGATCCTTGCCCACCTGATTCATGAGGTTGCGCACGCAGGTAAGCCGCCCCTGGCCGTATCCGCTGGCCCGGGTGTCGCCCTTGCCACGCAGGTACTCGCTGCAGGTGCTGTAGAAATTGTCAAAGGCATCATAAACCTTCTTCAGCTCCGCTTTGGTCAGCGGTTCATTGCTGTTATAGAAGGGCATGTAGGCGTTAGATAGCTCCAGAATGCCCCGCAGCACATTGTCAAAGGCCGTTGTGCCGCCGTGCTTGTTCGAGCCTGTGACTGTACTCAGGTCCTCCACCAGTTCCCTGATCCGTTCATCGGTGATGTGCGGTGCGGTATCGAAATTAGCCATTTCTTCCTCCTAATCTTATCAACATGGCAGCTGTCGGCCAGTCAAGTGTTTGCACCTGCCATACTCTGCGATTATTTTATAGAAGTATATACAACAATAGCGGAAATACTCCACGAAAAAAAACGGGCTGCATATCCTGTTGCATTATTTTTTCCCGGATCTGGCCTCCTTGTGGGCCGCCAGCTCATCCAGCAGGACCCAGCCGATGTCGGCCAGCGCTCTCTCCTGCTCTGACAGTTCATCATAGGACTCCACCAGCGGCGAGATGCGCAGGCTGTCGTCGTGGGTGGCGCCGTCCTGATAGTTATGGAGCTTATAGCAGCGCTGCATCCGCTCGTGCTCGATGCGCCGGTACCGGTCTCTGGTGGCTGCATCGCCTGTGTTGAAGACAGCGGCGGCTTTCCTCAGGACGGAGGCCGGCAGTGCATCGAAGGGCACCGCAGGCGCCTCCTCTCCGAGGGCGATGCGGACCTTGGTGCTGATGTGGTCGATGGCCACGAAGTTCATGTCCTTGCTGAGACTCCCGAGGTCCTCCCAGAGCGGAAGCGTATAGCCCGACTGGTAACGGAAGAGCTCATGCCTGCACAACGCCATGTCGCTCAGTCTGTTGTGCAGCACGAAGGCGGGGGTCAGCATGTCTCCGGCCTGTCCGAAGGAGGTCGCCACGCCGTGGACGTTGCTGTTGTAGATGTAGAGCTCGCCGCGGATCGCGAAGAATTTCTGGATCGTATGGAGGACGGAGATGTTGTCCCACTCCGAGTCCGAGCAGAGGATGATCCGGTCCGCATGACACAGCAGCGCCTCGTCCGTATTCCACAGATCATCATGGAAGATCACGCTGTCTCTATGCGGCGATTCCGTGTTCAGGGAGACGATGTCCCCCAGACGCTTCCGGTTCCTGCAGTACTCGTCGCCATCCCCGAAGATGTGGTAGGTGATGTGCTGCTCCGGCGCAAAGACATTGAGCTCCAGGGCTCTGTCCAGCATGACCGTTCCGGCGTTGCCAAAGCCGATGATCAGGATGGTCTCATGTTCTCTGGTCACAGGAAACTGCTGCCAGAAGACCCGGGCGGAGCAGTCCGTTATGGAGAAGAAGTTGATGTTCATCGGGTGATGCGCCGGGGTGAAGCTGGCCAGGCAGATGATGGGGACCGTGGTGTCCGCCAGGCGCTGTCGGAAGGATTTCTTCTGATCCTGTTTCATTGGTTGTCCTCTCGATACTGTTCCAAAGTCAGTTTCTATTATAACAGAAAGGCGATATGGAAATAAACGGGTGCGTGGCGAGGGCGTTAAACCCGCCATCCAAGTACCCCCACATTGGTAATTATGCCTATGTTTAACAAAATAGCGGCTTTTTTATGTTGCATATTCGTTAATTTGCTGTATAATGAGTAGAATTAAACGGTTTACTTATGTCATTCTGACGAAGCGACTGTCTAAGTACATCTAAAATGGGAGGAGAAAACGAAATGAAAGCCTTTCTGAGGAACACCTGGAAGCACAGGGCGCATGTTGTGATGGCCTTACCGGTATTCTTGATCTTATTCTTCATCATGTATGTACCGATGGCCGGTCTGGTGATGGCATTCAAGAATTATGACATGACCAAGGGTATCTGGGGCAGCCCCTGGAACGGTCTCGACAATTTCAAATTCCTCATTGCATCCAAGGCTACTTTCGTCCAAATCACCAGAAATACCATTCTTTATTATCTGCTGTTCACAGCAGTCGGCACCTTCCTCAATGTAGTGCTGGCCATCGCCATTGATCAGCTGATCTTCAAGAGAATGGGCAAGACCATGCAGACCCTGATGATCATTCCGGTCTTCATCTCCTACGCGGCCGTTCAGTTCATCGTCTACGCTTTCATCAGTTCCGATACGGGTATCCTCAACAAGACGTTCCAGATGGGGACGAGGTTCTATTCAACGGCGAACCTCTGGCCCTGGATCCTGCTGGTGGTCAAGGTCTGGAAGGACACCGGCTATGGTTCGGTGCTGTACATGTCCGTCCTCTCCGGTATCGACAGCTCCCTCTACGAGGCCGCCGATATCGATGGCGCCAACAAATGGCAGAGCATCTGGCACATCACGCTGCCTTCGCTGATCCCCATGGTGACGGTCATGCTCCTTCTGTCCGTCGGTAACATCATGCACTCCGACACGGGTCTGTTCTATCAGGTTCCCAGGAACAACGGTGTGCTCTATGAATACACGCAGGTCATTGATTCCTATGTCCTGAACGCCATTCTTAAGACCTCCAACTTCGGTTTCACGGCGGCGACGTCCTTCTTCCAGTCGGTGGTCGGTCTGCTGCTCATGCTCCTCTCGAACTTCCTCGTCAAGAAGATCGAGCCGGAAAACGCATTGTTCTGAGTAAAGGAGGGAAAAAATCATGGCTAGAAACAGGAAAGAACAGGATCTGGATCTCGCACCCTCCCGCAGGGAGAAAAAAACACTCGGGCAGTATGTACTGGCACTGCTGCTGCTGCTGTTCACGTTATTCTGCGCACTGCCGGTGCTGCTGGTGTTCATATCGGCCTTCACCGATGAGAAGTATATCGTTCAGAACGGCTTCACCTTCTTCCCGAAGGAGCTATCCATGACCGGTTTCTCCACCGTGATGCGCTACGGTGCACAGCTGGGCCAGTCCTATCTCGTAACGATCTTCATCACCGTGTTCGGGACCTTCCTCGGACTGCTGGTGATGAGCATGTATGCATACTCCATCAGCCGTCCGGATTTCATGCTGTCGAAGTTCCTGTCGATCTTCCTGCTGATCCCGATGCTGTTCAACGGTGGTATGCTGTCCGGCTATATCATCTTCACCAAATACTATGGCTTAAAGGACAGCCTCTGGCTGCTGATCCTGCCGCTGTGCGTATCGACCATGAACGTCATCATCCTGCGTACGTACATCGTCAATTCCATACCGAGTGAGCTGATGGAGGCTGCCATGATCGACGGCGCCGGGGATTACCGGACCTTCTTCCAGATCACACTGCCCCTGCTCAAGCCCTCACTGGCCGCTGTTGGTTTCATGATGGCGACGGCCTACTGGAATGACTGGCAGAATGCCATGCTCTATATCATGAGCGATTCGAAGAAGCCGCTGCAGCTGCTCCTCATCAATATCCAGAAGTCCATCGAGTTCCTGTTAAACAACAGCAACGTCCCTGCCAGCGTCCGCGCGGCAATGGGTGGCACCATCCCGCAGTACTCTGCGACGATGGCGACGGTTATTGTGGTTATCGGCCCCATCATGGTTGCGTACCCGTTCTTCCAGAAGTACTTCATCAAGGGTCTGACGGTGGGATCGGTCAAGGGTTAATTTAGATTGTTAGCGCGCAAGCGCTTTCAATATGGTAACTATCAATTTTCCAAAGGGAGGAATGAAAAATGCAAAACATCAAGAAACTTCTGTCCTTGGGTCTCGTGTCAATGATGACCGTTGGCGCGCTGGCCGGCTGTGGCGATGGCGGTGCTGCTCCTGCAAGCACGGAGACCGCTTCCAGCACACAGACCGCTGCAAGCACGGAGACCAAGACCGAGACGAAGACGGAGACCGCAGCGGATACGTCTTCTGACGCCAGCGGTGACGCGGTACAGATCGCTCTGTGGCGCTGCACCTTCAACCTGGCCAACCCTGATTCCGCACAGGTCCAGAAGGTCCAGGATGCCATCAACGACTACATCAAGGACAAGATCAATGTCCAGATCACCCTGACCGATATCGGCTCCGGTGAGTATGTGGACAAGGTCAACCCGGCACTGAATTCCGGCGAGATCAACCTGCTCTGGACAGCCAGCTGGGAAGGCACCATCGGCACCAACGATCTGGTACCCCAGAATTCTGTCTATGATCTGACCGATCTCCTGCCCGGCACGCCCCTCTACGGCTCCATGGATGCCGGCCAGTGGGAGGCAACCAAGTACAACGGCAAGAACTATTTCGTACCTGTATACAAGGACAACGTGGAAGGCTATGACTTCATGTTCCGTCAGGAGATGATCGACAAGCACGGCTGGGATATCACCTCCGTCAAGAAGCTGGCTGACCTCGAGCCCATGCTGGCTGATGCCAAGGCTGACGGTCTGAAGTATCCTTTCCTGACACAGAAGACCGCTATGTTCTATCGCTGGTACATCGACAGCTTTGATTTCTTCACAGCGGATTCCGCGACCAACTTCTTCTCTGTGGACCGCAAGACCAATGAGGTTGTTGATACCATCCAGACCCCTGAGTACCTTGAGTTCTGCACACTGATGGCAGACTGGGCAGAGAAAGGATACATCTCTGAGGATGATTACACCAAGGTGACCACAGATACCACAACACAGACCCAGGATTGGGCGGTGACATGGTGGACAGATATCCCGGTCAACGACGAGGCAGATGCCCGTTATGGTCAGGATGTCACGATGCAGAAGGCAACAGACCGCTGGGCACACAGCACATCCGCTCTGGGTTCCTGCTACTGCGTCACAGCAAACAGCTCTGCTGAGCAGGCAAAGGCTTGTGTGGACTTCCTCGGCCTCCTGTACACCGACAGCCACCTGGCTGACCTATACACCTTCGGTATCGAGGGTGAGGACTTCACCTATGACGCCAACGGCCAGGTCGAGCAGACTTCTGACAAGTACAACCACAGCATGTGGGAGTCCGCTTCCGCTACGATCGTGACACCTCTTGGCAACGAGCCTGCCAACAAGGCTGATCTGTACAAGGATTTCAACGGCGGCGCAAACACCTCTTCTGCTGCAGGCTTCCGTTTCGACAAGTCTCCTGTAGAGGCACAGTACACCGCATGCGCGAACCTGTTCGATCAGTATGGCTTCCCGCTTGAGAACGGCGGTATCCCGTCCAAGGATGTTGCTTCCACCATCGAGAAGTACCAGGCTGCTCTGGACGAGGCCGGTTATCAGGATGTTCTGGCTGAGTTCCAGAATCAGTACAACAGCTGGAAGAAGTAAGACATCGAGCTTCTTAAGTCAGTGAAGAGTCCCGGGGCTTTTGCTCCGGGACTTTTTCGTGCTACTCCCGATCTAATCCTTTTCCCTTCCTGCGCTGTTTGACGCATTCTGAGAGGAGATACTCGATCTGACCGTTCACGGAGCGGAAGTCATCCTCTGCCCATGCCGCCAGCTCATTGTAGAGGCTGGCGGACAGGCGCAGGGGGATCTGCTTCTTTTCCGCAGGCGTCTCAGCCTGGTTTTTTTCCGGCTTACGGTCCGCCATCAGTACAGACTCCCGGTGCTCACGATGGGCTGTGCACTGGTATTGCCGCACAGTACCACCAGCAGATTGCTGACCATAGCGGCCTTGCGCTCTTCATCCAGCGTCACCACATGATTCTCATTCAGACGATCCAGTGCCATCTCCACCATGCCAACCGCACCGTCGACGATCATCTTACGGGCGTCGATGATGGCGCTGGCCTGCTGGCGCTGGAGCATGACAGACGCGATCTCAGGCGCATAGGCGAGGTAGGTGATCCGTGCCTCGACGATCTCCAGACCGGCTTCTTCCACCCGTGCCTGGATCTCTTCCTTGATGCGCTCTGCCACCAGCTCACTGGAACCCCGCAGGCTTCCCTCATCGGCGACGCCGTCCCCGGTGGTGTCCACGCCCTGCGCCACATCATAGGGATAGATGCGGACCACGTTACGTAACGCCGCGTCACACTGCAGGGAGAGGAATTCCTTATAGTTGTCTACGCTGAAAACCGCTTTGGCCGTATCCAGAACCCGCCAGGTGACGGCGATGCCGATCTCGACAGGATTGCCCAGGCAGTCGTTGATCTTCTGCCTATTATTGGACAGGGTCATGATCTTCAGCGAGATGGTCTTGCTCTGTTTCTCTGTGGTGGTCGAAGAGCCGGAGGAAGAGAGTACGACTTTACTGACATTTGCGCCGTTATCCACACCACCGCTCTGGGAGAGCTTGGTGGTAGCTGCCGGGTTCACCGCCACACAGAAGGGATTGACGTAGTAGAAACCATCCTCCTTGAGGGAACCCACATATTTGCCGAAGAGGGTCAGCACCAGTGCCTCCTGAGGCTTCACCACCTTGAGGCCCAGGAACAGCAGCCAAGTGACGCACAGCAGGACGAAGCACAGGACGGCCAGCGGAGAGTACAGTGCCGCACCGGCAATCAGCCCGGCAACCTCCAGCAGATGGAGCAGTATGATCAGAACCAGCATCAGCATACCATTTTTTCTGCGACTCAATACGATTTCTTTCATGACGAACCTCCTTTGGTTGATTCGATGTGATATGAGAATGATATCATCTTGAAACCGTTTTGTCAACCCTTATGTCAGTCGAGGCCCGAGGCAATACACTTCGTTTCGATCGTTGCCAAACCAACTGGCGCACGACAACGCTTGCGGCCCGATTCGCCGCCTGCCTGTGGGATGTTCCAGGAGCCGACCGGTGAGCCATTTGTTGAGCAGACCGACTGGCAGCCCTGGCGCCACACGAAAAAGTCCCGGAGCAAAAGCCCCGGGACT
>JAFSYF010000226.1 GCA_017443695.1 Butyrivibrio sp. | reverse complement strand
TCCGCCCGATCGCAAGACCTGTGAGACATATCACCAGTGTCACAGCGCCGATGATAACCGCCGCAAGAACCGCCAGTCCCACGGTATAATCCACAATCGTGAAGCCAACGGAGAGCGCATCTATGGAGGTTGCGAGTCCCTGCAGCATAAGGATTCCGAGGGAGAGCTTCTTCGCGTTGATCTCCACCTCTCCCCCGTCTGTATCATTTCGGGCCCGCCAGCCATCCAGCAGCATCTTGCCACCGATGGTGCTCAGAAGGATCAATGCGATCCAGGGGATGAACTTCTGAAAGCTCTGAAAAAACTCTGCCGCCGTCCGCACCAGTCCCCAGCCGACCAACGGCATAACCGTCTGAAAAATCGCATAGGTTCCGGCGATTTTAAACCGCCTGCCAGTTTTCATATGAGGTTCCGACAATCCATTGGCAATGGATACAGAGAACGCATCCATTGCCAATCCTACACCCAGAAAAAAGCTGTTGATAAAAAACCAGATATCCATCTTAACAATCCCTACTCTTCCGATTCAGGTGTCTCATTCTCCTCTTTCCGGCGCAGGATGTGCAATCGTTCCAGCAGCCGCACCATGGATGACCCCTTCGGCAGGCCTTCAATCTCCTCCCTGCTCACTCCACCGGTACGTATCAGTATCGTCCCATACACCAGCATGGCGATGGGCACCGCAATGAGGACGGAAATCAGATTGACGAAATATTCTCTGTCCAACACCAGACCGATCAGAAAGGCGCAGAGCCGGTATATACCGTAGGCCGCCGCCCCCATGATCAGGGAGGACAACAGTGGCATCCCCACCGTACGTTTGTAATCCTGTCCCACCTTGATCACATGCCGCAGTGAGACTTCATTCAGTATACACATCATCAGAGAATAAACGATGGTCGCAATGGCCAGTGAGATGTTGCCCAGATCCGTATACACCAGCAGCAGATACAGAACTACCGACTGTATGATCAGTGCAGCCGCAGCATTCCGCACCGGTGCCACGATCCTGCCCACCCCCTGCAGCATGGCGTTGGATACGGTGGAAAGAGAATAAAATACCACGGTGACCGCCAGAATCTGCAACAGCATCGATGCCTCTGCCAGCGTGGCTTTCTGCGGAAACAGAAGCATCATGATGGGCTGTGCCAGTGCCAGCAGTCCCACAGCGGATGGAATGGCAATGGCCATGATGATCCGGTTGGTCTTGTCGATCAGCGCCGCCGTATCCTCAATCTTGTTCTTGGCATAAACCGTAGAAATGTTTGGCATGATCGCCACAGCGGCCGAGTTGGCAAACGCAATTGGCAGGTTTGTGATCACCATGGCCTTGCGTGAGAAAACCCCGAAACGCGTCGCCACCTCGCTGTAGGGCAGCGCCCGTATCCCCGTGAGCACACGGGAGAAAAGAGTTGAATTCATCGTGGTCGAAAAATTGTAGATAAAGGTCGAAAGAACGAAGGGAGTTACAACGGAGATGATCGAGCGGAAAATCTCCCGGTCCGCCATCACCGGATGCGTATCCCTCTCGGACAGCGCCTTGATCTCATCCCGGTTGATCCGGTAGACGAGTATCATGAACAGCAGGGCCACCGCCACACCGGAACCCGTCCCGATGGCACTGCCGATGGCGCCGTTCATGGCACGCACGGATTCTCCGACCGCCGCGCGCTGCGCCGTCTGTACCAGAAACCACGCTGCGCTCAGGGATACCAGCGCATTGATGAACTGTTCCAGAATCTGGGAAATACTGGTCGGCACCATGGTTCTGTGTGCCTGGAAATACCCCCGCAGCACACCCAGCGGTCCGAACAGGAATATCGCGGGTGCAAAAACACGCAGCACCGGAATCGAAGCACCGTGCACCAGAAAACCCGCCCCCAGAAACACCGCCACACTGCAGATCCCGCCTATGACAAAAACATAGATCAGCGCACAGCGGAAAATCCGCTGTGCGTTTCGGTATTCCCGGATGGCCAGTTTCTGTGACAGGAGCTTGGACATGGCGGAAGGAATGCTGTAGGCAGAGATCAGCAGCACGATGGAATAGATATAGAATGCCGCACTGTAGTACCCGTTTCCCTCATCCCCGATGATCGCCGTCAAGGGACTCGTGTAGAGGAGTCCGATGATGCGGGAGATGATCCCGGCTATCGCCAGGATACCGCCCTGAACCAGGATATTCTTCTTGCGGTTTAAGGTTTCAGCCAATCATACATCTCCTGATATTTTCCGGCCGAAACCTTCCATGAGAAATCAACAGCCATCGCGCGGTCGATCATCTTGTTCCACTCCCGCTTCTGATCATAGTAGACACCCTCTGCTTCACGAATGGTCTGCAGCATCTCATGGGCATTGTAATTGAGGAATCCAAAGCCGGTCCCCTTGCTCTCGAACTTATTGTACGGCTCCACGGTATCCGTCAGACCGCCGGTCTGACGCACAATCGGGATCGTTCCATAACGCAGTGCCATCAGCTGTGACAAACCACAGGGCTCAAACAGCGAAGGCATCAGGAATGCATCGGATGCGGCATAGATCTTATGGGACAGCGGATCCGAATAATAGATGTTGGCTGAAACCTTATCCGAATACTTCCATGCAAAGTGCCGGAACATGTTCTCATACTGCTCCGCTCCGGTACCCAGCACAACGATCTGGATCGCATCCTGGCACAGCTCGTCCAGCACATACGCGATCAGATCAAAACCCTTTTGATCCGTCAGACGGCTGACAATGCCGATCATCATGCACTTGTCATCTTCCTTCAGCCCGAGCTCCCTCTGCAGATCTCTCTTGTTCTTGCCCTTCTCCTTCCGGAAATTGATCGCGTTATACGGATGCGGGATATGCTTGTCCGTGGCCGGATTGAACTCCTCATAATCAATGCCGTTAACGATACCGCGCAGATCATTGGAGCGGGCCCGCAGCAGGCCGTCGAGTCCCTCTCCGTAGAACGGCGTCTTAATCTCCTCCGCGTAGGTGGCGGAGACTGTGGTGATGGCATCCGCATAGACGATGCCGCCCTTCAGCAGGTTGGCATCCTTATAGAACGCCAGCTTGTCCGGCGTGAAATAGTAATCCGGCAGACCCGTGATGTCCTTCACCGACTTGATATCCCACTTACCCTGGAATTTCAGGTTATGGATCGTCATGATGGCCTTGATGCCGCGATAGAACTCGCTCCCCTGGAAGCGTTCCTTCAGATATACAGGAACCAGACCCGTCTGCCAGTCGTGGCAGTGGATGATATCCGGCCGGAAATCAATCACCGGCAGAATGGACAACGCCGCCTTGGAGAAATAAGCATACTTCTCAATCTCAAAGATCACATCGTCCCCGTAGGGTTTGAATCCGTTGAAGTAATACTCATTGTCGATGAAATAATACTTGATCCCGTCGACCTCTGCCTGGAAGATGCCGACATACTCGTTCTTCCAGTGGAAATCCATATAGAAGTTCGAGACATACTGCAGCTCATCCTTCATCGGCTGGGGCATGCAACGATACTTCGGCAGAATCACCCGCACATCAAAAAAGCGCTTGTCGATCTCCTTCGGCAGAGAACCAACCACATCCGCCAGTCCGCCTGTCTTGATGAAAGGAACTCCCTCTGATGCCACAAACAATATCTTCTTCATCTGCATTCACCTCCTCATCCGGCGTATCTGGCTGTCTGCTCCGCCACAAGCGCGGTGTCATCGAAGTAATCGATCCGCATCGCCTTTCTGACCATGGAGAGCGTCTCCGCCGCTTTCTCCCTGGCCGCTTCGGATCCTTTTCTCAGTATATCATAAATATGCGGAATATCCTTCTGTAATTCTTCACGACGTGCCCTGATCGGTGCAAGCTCCTCCTGCAGCACGTTATTCAGGAATTTCTTCACCCGCACATCCCCGAGACCACCCCTGCGGTAGTGTGCCTCCAGTTCCTCCAGCCCGCTGTACTCCGGCGCGTACTCTGCGAAATACTCCGGTTTCGCAAAGGCCTCCAGATAGAGGAAGACAGGATTGCCCTCGGTCTTACCGGGATCCTCCACCCGCAGATGATCCGGATCCGTGAACATGCTCATCACCGACTTGCGGATCGTGTCACTGTCATCCGCCAGATAGATGCAGTTGCCCAGGGATTTGCTCATCTTCGCCTTGCCGTCCGTCCCGGGGAGCCGCAGGCACGCCTTGTTGTCCGGCAGCAGGATGTTCGGCATCACCAGGGTTTCGCCATAGACACTGTTGAACTTGTGGACGATCTCCCTGCACTGCTCCAGCATCGGTTCCTGATCCTCGCCCACCGGCACCGTAGTGGCCTGGAATGCCGTGATGTCGGCGGCCTGACTGATGGGATAGGTGAAGAAGCCCACCGGGATACTGGTCTCGAAGCCCCGCATCTGGATCTCATTCTTGACCGTGGGATTGCGCTGAAGCCTGGAAACCGTTACCAGGTTCATATAGTATTCCGTCAGCTCCCACAGCTGCGGGATCTGGGTCTGGATGAAGATGTTGGTCTTCTCCGGATCCAGTCCGCAGGCCAGATAATCCAGAGCCACCTCGATGATGTTGGCCCGCACCTTGTCCGGATTCTCCGCATTGTCGGTCAGCGCCTGTCCATCTGCCAGCATGACAAATATCTCATCATACTCCCCGCTGTTCTGCAGCTCCACACGGCGTCTGAGAGATCCCACATAATGTCCGATGTGCAGGCGCCCGGTAGGCCGGTCGCCGGTAAGAATTATTTTCTTCATGATGATCAATACCTCGCGATTTGTTTTTCTACCATACGGACGAACTCGATGTTGGTCCGCGTCTTGGAGAACAGATTGATGCACTGCTCCACCGCGTCATCCGGTTTCATCCCGTTGAAACCCTTGCGGAGTGTATTCACCGCTGCCAGTTCATCCGGAGACAGCAGCAGATCCTCACGCCGCGTACTGGACTTTGGAATATTGATGGCGGGGAATACCCGTTTCTCCTGGAGTTTTCTGTCCAGCACCATCTCCATGTTGCCGGTTCCTTTGAACTCCTCATAGATGACATCATCCATTTTGGAACCGGTCTCGATCAGCGCAGTTGCCAGGATCGTCAGACTGCCACCCTCCCGCATGCAGCGGGCCGCACCGAAGAACCGCTTCGGCATATGGAGTGCTGCGGGATCCAGACCACCGGACAGGGTGCGTCCCGACGGCGGAACCACGATATTGTAAGCCCTTGTCAGACGGGTGATGGAATCCAGCAGAATGAACACGTCCTGATTATGCTCCACCAGTCGTTTGGCCCGCTCAATCACCATCTCGGAAACGCGCTTGTGGTGCTCGGGCAGCTCATCAAAGGTGGAATAGATGACCTCCGCGTTTGTCCCCCCGATACTCTCCTTGATGTCCGTCACTTCCTCCGGACGCTCGTCGATCAGCAGGACGATCAGATGGATATTCGGATAAGCCCGCTTCACAGCCTGGGCAACCTGCTTCAGCAGCGTTGTCTTACCGGCTTTCGGCGGAGAGACGATCATTCCGCGCTGTCCCTTACCGATGGGGGAGATCAGATCCATGATACGCATTGAGATGGGGGCACCCGGGGTTTCCAGATGAATACGCTGATTGGGGAAGATGGGGGTCATCCGTTCAAAGCTCCAGCGATGAATGGACACCTCCGGCGGAAGGGCATTGATGGATTCCAGATAGTTCAGCGCCGCGAATTTATCCGTCTCACGCTTCTCCCTGCTCCGACCCTTAATGATGTCACCGGTCTTCATGTTGAACTTGCGGATCAGGGCCGGCGCCACATAAACATCATTTTCCCCAGGCAGATAGTTCTCGCATCGGATGAATCCGTATCCGTCCTGCATCACCTCCAGAATCCCGCCTGCGATATTGCCCTCGGGAATCGGTTCCTGCGATCCGACAACAACGATGTCATCCGGTCGCCTTTCCTCCCGTTGCGGGCGGATGTTGCTGTTCTGCGGCCGCTCCTGTCGTTCCTGCCTTTCCGTGCGTTCCTGGCGTTCCGTTCGTTCCTGCTGCCCTTCCTGACGGACGGGTTTGCTCTGCGGTGTCCCGGCCGGCTGCTGCGCATTATCCGCCGCAGATGCCGGCGCATACTTCCGCGGTCTGCCCGGGCTGCGTTTTACCGGTGCGGCGGGCGCTGGTGCAGCAGCCGCCGGTGCGGCATTCTCTGCCGGCGCCGGGGCCGACGCCTTGCGCTGCTCATCCATCCGGAGGAGCGCATCGATGATCTCTGACTTCTTCATCGTTGTGACAGACTTGATCCCGTTCTGCTTAGCCAGCTCGCGCAGGGAGGTCAGTGTCAGTGTTTCCAGTTTTTCTCTCAAATTCAATTCCTCTCTTTGATAACAACTTTTGTTGCGTTACGTTTTTTATTCTTTATCCTTATCCTTCGCCACAATCCCGTCGGGATTCTTGACATTCGTCTGCAGCATGAAGCCGATGGCCTCCACCGCCACCTCATACATCATGGCCAGCTGTCTCGCGCCCTCGTCATCCTTCTCCATCAGCTTATGATACTGGCTGGAGAAATAGCTCTTGGCCCGGTCGATATTGTTGCGGCTGATGATATGCCCGTTGCACACCAGTGTCCCGGTCTCGCTGTTGTAGTTACTGACACTGTACTTCGTTTTCTGTGCGTCCCCCATTCCCATGGAACGTGCCAGGGAATAGATCAGATCTTCTCTGTTTTCTGCCATATTTTGCCTCCTTCCAGCAGACGAACAAATCAGCGTTTTCCGGCTCGTCCGGCCAGAATGCAGATTACTGCAACTACCAGACAGCCCACCAGTGCCGCCGCTGTGATCGGAATACGATCCTCAACCCCGGTTCTGGGTACCACCGCCTGTACCGGGGTCGTTGTGGCAGTTGTTGCTGCCTGTGTACTGGATGCGGAAGTCGCGGCATTCGTCGCGCTGGTTGCAGTCGTTGCGGCGTTCGTCTGACTGGACGCCGTCGTACTGGCAGCTGCCGTGGTGGAACTGGCGGTGCTGGAAGCGCTTGCCGCTGCTGCTGCCGCACTGGCGGCTGCCGCCGCTGCCTCCGCCGGCGACGGATCCATCACATTATCCGGATCACTGGGGAGTTCACCCTCTTCGTTCACCGGCGTGGCATCCTTGGCATTCCGTGGATTGACCCCGATGTTCGTATTGTTGTCGTTGGGGTTATTCGAGGTGATTGTCACCGTCACTGCCTGCGCCGTCTCTCCCCGGGCGCTCATCGCCAGCATCAGGACTGCCAGTCCTCCCGCCGCGTACCGTCCCAGCGCCCTCCGGATCCTCTCACAATTCAGTCTCACCAATTCTCACCTTCCCTCCTCATTCCTGTCACCGGGTACGTCTTGCAATGACCACAAGCCGCCCGTCCTCTTTCGTATACTCACAGGTGGAAAGCGTTAAGAGCTCATCCCCGGGGATCGCCGTTGCCGCGATACGGTGAACCGACGCTGCCTTCGCATGACCCAGGAATGATTCGAATTCCGCCTCATCACTCAGATCCAGATGATCATAGAAGGAGTATCCGTCCGACTCCCCCTCCGCCGTGGTGATACAGACCGCAATGATCTCATACTGTCTGCTCTCCGTCAGCGTATCCAGCAGGATCTCCTGATTCTCATACAGAAAAGACTCATCCAGATACTGCATCAGCGCGCCGAACAGATTGCCGCTCTTGAGATTATGTCCGTGGATGATGGTATTGCTCTCCTCCATCCCGGCGCTGTTCCTGCCATCCAGAACAGGCAGCCCGTTGCGGTCCGTCTTTCTGTAGAAGTCATGGGACAGATAATAATCGCTGTCGCCCGCCCGGTACATCACCGGATAATCCACCACTGTCCCCGGAATCGTCAGCCATCCGACCAGATCCCCGTTCCTCTGTGCCAGCGCCTCGACCCGACGGCTTCCGGATCCGCGCTCCCCGATGCTCACCCTGATGCTGCGCAGGGCTTCCATGGAGGCGGCTTCCTCATCTTCCTCTGCCGCCATCGCCTCCTCGGCCGCCATTGCCTCCCGGGCGGAACGCTGCTGAATCCTGGCCATGGATGCCGCGCTGTCCTTCTCCTTTCTCATCTCAGAAACGAGACTGACACCCAACAGCACCGCACACGTCAATGACAGCGCACAGATGGTTCTTCTGACGACGGCTCCTTTTTTTCTTCTGCTCCTCACGGAAATCTACCCGAAATGCGGCTCCTCAGACTTTAACGATCACCACTCCCCTCTGCGGTTGTTTCATCATACCATATCTTGTGGTGGTTGTCACTTATTTCTGTATAAAAACCTATATACCGATATTTCGGTAGTATCTCCTCAGCACCGGGAGCATCACCCAGGCGGCCTGCTCGCGCTCATCGCAAGCTCACGAACCGCCTGAGAGGTGCTCCCGGTGCTCAGCCGGCTAAGTACTGGTAAAATGATAATCTGCACCTTTCGGTGTATCTATCAGAGAGAGGCCCACATCATAGACCCTGCCGGCCACGGCATCCGCCAGCCACTGCGCCTGCGTCACCCCGTCCTGTGACAGTGTGGTGAAGTAGACCTCCCGGACCGTCGTATGCACACTGCCGCCCTTCGTCACCAGCGGAATGTGCCAGTCGTTCAGGTAGATTCCGAACTCCGGGTCAATCGCCTTGAGTTCATGCACCATCTCCACCGTCTGATGGAAGAAGGCCTCCTGCACCTCCGCATCAGTCCTGTACCGTTTGAAGGTCACATCACTGTAATAGGCACTCAGCAGGTAATCATGGATCGAGGTGGAATAAAGATAGCGGAAACGGCGTCCGTAGGTATGATACAGCTCTCTGAACCAGCAGAGTGTGATATTATCCGAATTCACAGGCTGCCAGATCCACTCCGGACTCCGCCAGATATCCCGTGCCGTGCGCCGCCAGTCCTTATACAGGAGTTGTCCGCTGTCCGACAGCAGTGTCACATCCCCGCAGTTCGGATAGAAGCCCTGTGCCACCTCCCCCGCCAGGGCAGACACCGCAAACGCGCCAGCACTGTTGCCTGCAATCAGCAGGGACTCCGGCTCGGGGAACAGACGCTTGCCGACCTCCATCGCAGACAGGAAATTGCGATAACCATGGAAATGCAGTGTCTGCCGGGATCCATCCACTGCCTCATACTCAAACTCCCCATCCCCCACGTGGAGGTCGCCGGTGGAATAGGTGATGACCACAAAGCACCAGTCACGAAAAGGGTTGGTTTCGCTGAACAGATCGGTGATGCCCACATTGATGTTCATGATCTGCGTCACCGGTCGCAGGTTATTCCAGTAATAATTCGGCAGGCCGGCCGCCATTTTACCACCGGTTACGGGACGTGCCGCCGTATACTCATTCCAGGCTACCCCGCCACCGGAGAAAAAGACGCACAGCCGGTTCAGTGTACCGACCTTCACATAGATGTGATACTCAGAACCATCACCGGAGCAGCCCGTCGACAGTGGTACACTGTACCAGGTCATTGGTTCCGGAGAGCCCTCCAGAAACGGTGCCAGGAAGATCGGCTGTTCCACGGCCTTCCCCAGAGAGTTCTCCACGAAGTCACCCACATGAGATGCCAGTGTCTCCGATCGTTCTTCCAGGCGGTCCCGGAGGTCCTCCATCCGTCCTTCCAACTGCTCCCGGAGTTCCCTGCCCGCCTGATGATGTACTCTTTTTCTGTGTCGTTTTCCCGCCATACTCAGAAGTTAAATACCCGTTCGGATGCACTCTTCAGTTCACGGAAACGGAAGATCAGCATCGCCACGGTCAGGATCAGAAATGACGCAATCGTCAGCACCGCCGGCCAGGGCTGCTTGTTGAGTCCCATATGGATGGGGATCATCTGCAGCAGCGCCAGCGCCGCATCAAAAACCAGATAAATGATGTACTCACCCGGTCTTAAATCTCTCACCCTGCCGATGATGATCGTCATTACCGCCAGCCCCACCAGGGAGAACGGAATCATCCATTCCACGCTCCAGCCATGCCATCCGGTCAGATGATCCACCCACAGATTGACAAATATGGCCACCAGCACCTCTACCGTCAGCACCTTCAGGATATTGTTGCGGTAGAACAGCGTGGCGATCAGATCCACCCAGGCGATCAGTACACCCAGCATCACGATCGGCAGCCACGGCAGATTGTCCCCCGCGAGGAACAGCAATGCAAACCCAAGAATCTCCGCAGCAGCGAACAGAAATGTCCCGATACGGAACAGCAGGTGACTCGTCATCTTGCGCTTCGGAAGCACCGGGAATGCCGCGTCCTCCCAGTTCTCATCCCATTCCTCCAGACCGTAATCCGACGGTTCCACCCCCTGGCGCAGCATCTGATCCTGCGCCAGCAATGCGCCCTCACACAGCGGGCAGCAGGTCTTCCTGCCGCGGATCAGCACCTTGCATTTCGGACAGTATTGCATCCTACACGTCCTCCTCGGGCCGTTCATCATAATCGTTGGTCGCCAGTGTCACCGGAATGCCCATACCGGTCAGCCGACGGAAGAAACAGAGCATGGACTTATGTGTGGCAAAAGGCGACACCTCTCCGAACACCATGCGGTCGCCGAAAGAACAGATCGTGATCTGCTGGGAGGCTGCTGTCATAAAACCGCCGAAATGGTCGATGAACGGGTAGGTCTCCGCCGGCATCCGGATCTGACCCATGTTGGATATCGATGTCGTCACCCCACGCCTGGCAGCCGCATCAAACTGCTGGATAGCCAGATCCTTGGCAAACAGCGGCACCACCTTGATCGCATAATTGCGTTCCAGCGCCGCATAGGAATTCATCGTTTTCGCCACCTGTTCCTGGCTCAGCTTTTCGGCGAATTCTGCCGCCACGACCCCCGTGATGCTCTCCATCGTCCCATCATACTGCTCCGGGTAATATTCGATGTTGATCACCCCGAAGAAATTGCGGGCGGTATTGGAGCGGAAAAACTGACGCAGATTGACAGGGACGCTCACCACGATCGGGTGCTTCTTCTGTGCCAGGCTCATTCCATCGATCAACGCCGCGATATAGACCGAGACACTTAAGACACCCACGGTCGTTCCATACTGATGCGCCGCTTCCACAAACCGGCTGGCACTAACACAGCCCTCCAGCAGATGAGGTTCCAGGTTTTCATCCTCGATTCCTTCCAGCCTGTGCGCATGCAGCGAGGACATCTGTTTCAGCTGCGCCAGTCCTCTGCCGCGCTGATAGAACTGCCGGAATGCATCGTCACTCTTCTCCTGGGTGGAAGCCGCATCGGAATCAAACGCCGCCGGGTCCACATGGAAATCATGTGCCAGTTCAAGATAGCGGGTCACCAGCCTGCGGAAGAACATGAAACCACCGGTTCCGTCCGCCAGTACATGGAACATCTCCAGATTGATCCGCCTGTGATAGTAATTAATCCGGTACAGGAGGTTCTTCCGTCCCGGAATATACAGTGGCGCGCAGGCCGGCAGATGATCCTTCTCCACCTTGCAGGAGAGTCCGGAATCCTCCAGATAATACCAGAACAGTCCTCTTTTCAGAATGCTGTTGAAATACGGGAACTCGACGATCGTCTCATCCACTGCCTGCTGCAGTATCTCAGGATTCACTTCCTCCACCAGTTCACAGGTGATACGGAATACCCGCGTATTTGCCCCCCTGGCCGTGGACGGGATGATCTTCGCCGCATTATCCAGTCGATACCAGCCCGTACTCGCCGTTGTCTTCCCCGCCAAAAATCAGTCCTCCCCCAAGTTCTCTGATGTCAGAACCTCCGAAACAATCGTCATCGGCGCACGGTTGATGCGATAGATCACATCCTCCAGGGAGATGAATTTCTTGTCCCGAATGAATTTCAGATATTTCGGTGTCAGCCGCATCGTGATCCCCCGCAGCTCCAGCCCCTCATTGACACGTTCACTGATGGAGCGGCAGGTCTCCTCCGCATCGTGCGCCATGCTTCTGGACAGGATACAGAGCAATGTCCCGATGGTCTGCACCATTCCCTCCATATTGGCATCCATCTGGATATCCAGCGCCTCCATGGTATGCATCTCCCAGTGGTCGTGGCTCCGGTAGATGCCGTAAGCGCAGTCCAGCTCGATCAGCCGCCGGCCCTGCATATCCCTCAGCCAGCACACATCGCCGCGTACGAAGATATCCTGTATCTGAAACAGCGCCCCCTCAAAGGGAAAAGAGATCTCCCCGCAGTTCGTCAGGGCGATGTCCGACTGTAGCTTACGGACAAACAAAGGATCCGGCTCCGGGATGTCATCTCTGCCGAGACGGATCCGGATCTCCCGCTCTGCCCTCTCTGCATGCTCCTTCGATTCCTCCGTCTGCTGCAGGGTCTCCTGCGCCTCACGGATCGCCTGCACAGCCCTCTCCCTGACATCCCTGACCGAATCAATGAAAGAGACGGGCGGTTCCTCCTCCTGGGCCGTCATCCAGACCAAATGCGCCTCCTCAGGGTCCTCGAAGGGCCCGGCAAGGGGATGGGGGCCACGGCCCATGCCCACGTAATCCCGGTCAAAGATCAGATCAGCGCCGTCCCGCTCCTCAAACCGCTGCTCCGACTCGAAAGCGCAGCCCAGAAGTCCGGAGTCCACCGGCTGTGTCAGCTCGCGCGGCAACCGTTCATACAGATTCGTATGCAGCACCAGCTGCCCCTCCTCTGCTTCCATCAGCTGCACATAGACCTCAAATTCCTCGTCCCGGAAATAAGCCGTCTCCGCACTACAGGGCACGGCACCCCCGAAGAAGGCATTTCCCCCGGTCTCAACGGGCAGATGGTCATAGAACCGCTCCTTGCCCGTCACCCTGTCTCTCATGGCCTGGTCCAGCCCGTCAAAATACTGCCGGACCGTGGGATACCCGTCATAAACCAGCGTTCCACAGATCAGGTTGTTCCTGGTCAGTGTATCTGACCCTCTCTGATGAAGGAAGCTGGACAGCTCCGGCCGCACCGGCCGCTGGACGAAAATGTTGTTGTAGAAACGGGCATCACCGTGCAGGATCGTCATGAAGCCTGCAATCCTGGTATCATGGGGTACATGGTACGGCGTATAACGGGGTGACGGGAATCTCCCCGCGCCGTTATCCGTCCCCTCACCCACATAGGTAAACCCGCCGCAGATCAGATTGTGCACAAAGGCAATTCCCTGTGTAGAAAGCCTGCAGGCATTCGTTGAGAGGAAAATATTGTGATCTACCAGCGTCGGACCGTGGGATACCTCTATGAACAGATCCTCGCCAAAGCAGAGGCCGCCCTGCACCGGTTTCCCCTCCTCCGGCTCATTGTCGTGAAACAGGTTCTGTGTCACCCGCGTCCCCTGCGCCTGCCAGTCGAGCCACAGTCCTCTGGTGCAGTGATGGATGTGATTCCTGCGCAGCACCACATCAATGGCAGCGTGGAGCTTGATCCCGGCGATCTCCGCGCCCTTCAGCTCCTGCGGGTTGTTGATCCGCTCAATCTCATTGTCTTCAATGGTGGAAAAAATCGCTCCAAGATGGCCCACAATACCGGCCTGACCGCAGTCATGGATATGACAGCGCCGTACGGTATGACTACCCACATGGGCGCGGTCCCAGCCCTCGTTCACCGCCTGGCAGACAGCATCCCGTTCCGTCTGGGTTCCGTCCTTAATCCCGGTCCGGATGCTCCGGTTCTCATTCTGCGGCTGCAGATACTTGCCAAGTGAGATCCCCGCACAGCGTGACTCCGCGATCTCACAATCCTCGATGATCCAGCCCTTTGACCAGTGCGGCCCGATCAGCCCGTCCTGATATGCTGTAGGCGGGGCCCACTGCGTTGCTGCCTGCTGCAGCACGAACCCGGACACCGTAATATAGTCAATGCCGTTCTCCTGTGGCATAAAACAGTTGCGGCGTACCAGGAGCTCGGCCTCCTCCACGTTCGGATCCGCCCCGCCAAAATCCGCAAACAGCACCGTTCCGCCATTCTCCTGACGTGTGTACCAGGGCAGACGGGTCTCCTCCTCTGCCGGGTGCTCACATTCCTCCAGTGTCCCGACCTCCCGCAGCGGCTGTCCGTCCAGATAGATCTGACCCGTATGCAGCAGGACAGACCGATCCAGCCAGTCTCCATAGATCATGGTGGAATAGGGATTATAACCGCCGAAAAAGGCTTCCGGAAGGACGATGCGCCAGATGTTCCCCCGGTACGGGATCCAGCCGGTCACCCGTTCGGCGCCGGTGATCACCGCGCCGCCGGGCACCACACTCCTGTATGTCACACGGGCATCCGCCCTGCCTGACTGCGCCGGCACCACACACTCCCTGTAGACGCCCGGTGCAACGAGTACGGTATCTCCCGGGGCAGCGATGGCCGCGGCCTCCCCGATCTTCAGAAAAGGATGTCTCTCGCTGCCGTCCCCGCTTCTGATTGCTTTTGCTGATACATGAATA
>JAFSYF010000225.1 GCA_017443695.1 Butyrivibrio sp. | reverse complement strand
GGAGGGCGACGCTGCGCGTCACCTGCGCCATAATATAGTCGTTCCGCTCCTCCGGAAGGCCCGTGGTCCGCGCGTATTTCGCCGGCGCATTCTTGATATCCATGGCCACATAG
The DNA here is from genome assembly GCA_017443695.1 of Butyrivibrio sp. Taxonomy (GTDB): domain Bacteria; phylum Bacillota; class Clostridia; order Lachnospirales; family Lachnospiraceae; genus Butyrivibrio. The sequence goes on along the minus strand of JAFSYF010000225.1, from coordinate 2,713 downwards.
TCCGCCAGATGCGCCGACAGCACTGCAGCGAGGCCATCCGGATGCAGACCGTTGGTGTCCAGCTTGACCAGAAAGCCCTCTGCCCGCACATCAGCCATCATCTGCGGCAACGCGGGCTGCAGGCAGGGCTCCCCGCCGGTGAACACCACGCCGTCCAGCAGGCCGTGGCGCCTGTCCAGGAAACGCATGAAATCCGCCCAGCTCATCATCGGTGCGGCGCCCCCCTCCACCAGCTCGTAATTGTGGCAGAAGGGACAGCGTAAATCACACCCCGGCAGGAATACGGTACAGGCCGTTCTGCCGGGGTAATCCAGTAGAGTCAGCTTCTGCAGGCCGCAGATCGCCGGCATATCCATCTGATCAGGCATCCTTCGGTTCCAGTGCGTACTGGTGCTGATCCAGCCGTGTCTCAAACTCAGCCACCGGCAACGGTCTGTCGAAGAAGAAGCCCTGGGCGATGTGGCACTGATTGCGCCTGAGAAGCTCCACCTGGCCGGCAGTCTCCACGCCCTCCGTGATGCACTCCAGGCCCATATCCCGGGCCATGGCCACCACATGCTTGAACATCATATTGGTGACACTGTCCTCCGCATCCTCGTCCGTCGGCAGGAAACAGCGGTCGATCTTGAGCACATTCCACGGAACCTCCCGGATCAGGTTCAGGGAGGAATAGCCCATGCCGAAATCGTCCACAGAGGTGTAGACCCCCTCCCGCTGGAGACCGCTGACCACCCGCTTCAAATCCTTGAACTCAACGTCTGTCGTGGTCTCTGTCAGCTCGATCTCGATGTACTGATGGGGCACATGGTTCCGCTCGATGATCTCCATGATATGCTCCAGCAGATCCACATCCGTCAGATGCTTGCGGGAGAGATTCACGGAGATCCGGACCACCTGCCGGCCCTCTGCGATCCAGCGCACGATATCCCTGCAGGTCTGATCCAGCATATAGAAATCCAGGGTACAGATGTCCATGCTCTGCTCCAGCACGGGGATGAACTCCATAGGCGGGACGATCTTGCCATCCCTGAACCAGCGGCACAGCGCCTCCGCCCCCACGATACAGCCGCTGGTGACATCCACCTTGGGCTGGTAGAACACCTTGAACTCCCGGTTCTCGATGGCCAGTGGAAAGAGGTGCTGCACCCACATCATCCGGTCCCGGAGCACCTGCATCTCACTGTTATAGTAGACAATGGAACCCTGTTCATCCCGTCTGGCCACCGTGACCGCGGAGATCATCCGTTCCATCAGTTCCCCCGGATCATTCATCACAAATCCCTCCGGAACGATGAATATCCCGGCGCTGGCACTCACCCGTACCTTCTTATCTCCTTTTTCCCCATAGTAGACGATGGCGCTGTTCAGGATCTCCGTCACCTGATCCAGGAGCTCGCCCTGCACCAGCATGACGAAGTTGTCACCGCCCAGTCTCGCGATGATACCGTCCTCCCCGGCAGCCATCTCCAGCAGATTGACGTAGGACCGCATCACTTCGTCGCCCTGCAGGCGTCCGACCGCCTGATTGATCAGGGCGAAATGGCGCAGATTCAGATAGATCCCCACATAGCCGCCCAGCCTCCCCGCCTCATTCAAACGCTCCGCAAAACGCCGGAAGGCACGGAAATTGGGATAGCCGGACTCGTCAGAGAAGCCCAGCCGCTCAATGGTGTCCTGCATCCGGTTGCGGCTGATAAAGCTCAGCAGTGCCCGCTGGACAAGATCCAGCTTCTCCCGTTCCTCCTCATCCAGCGGCTGTGTATCCCTGGCCATATACAGGGTGCCGATGATGACGGCGCCGGATTTACCGATGATGCGTCTGCGCAGGACAGCCACATCCCCGTGGCCGTTATCATAGTCGATCAGAACCTCTCCCACGCCCTTGCGTTCATTGGACATACTCGTGTAGAACTCCGTCACACCCTTGGAGAGTCTGAACAGCAGGGATATCTCCGTCAGAATACCGACAAACACCTTCCGATCGAAATGCTCCGGATCGGTCATTACGTCGATCATCTGCTCAAACAGAATGGTGAATTTCTTCCGCTGTTTCGTATCCATACGCTGCACCCTTTCGGAACAAGTGCCTTTTTCCCGGTTGTAATTCAATTATAACATACAGCAATCGTGAAATTATAGAAAAAATGTGTGAAATCACAGTTACTGTTCAGTCCCGAGCCACGCACTCTGCTGCGTGGCTACGGGCCAATGCAATCCAGAAGCCAGGCACCGGGCGCATTGGAATGCGCGAAGCGCCGCGCCTGGTGCGTTACAATTCAGCGCTGGTCATGCGCTGAATTGTAACAAATCACAGTTACTGCTAAACACCCCGGTACCGCAGTCTTAAATAACGGGCGATTGTAATCAGCCCGATGGTCTCCAGCACGTGGAAAATCACAGAGGACCAGACCACACCGATGCTGTGACCCAACAGAGAGATGGTCCCCATACCGATCCAGATGGTGGAGATCATATAGATCAGCGTGATGAGACCCACGGCTCCCTCCATCTGCCGGTCATCCAGGAAAATAGCCGTCACCATGGCCCCCAGCAGCAGAGCCACCAGCATCCCCTGGTACTTGAAGCCGTGGGTGAGGTTGTAGATCTCCGTATAGGCGCTTCCCGTCTCTCCCTGGATGTCCACCATCACCTCTGCCAGGGAGACAGCAAACCGCCGGTACACAATGGAAGAGACGTCATACATCGCCTGGGC
>JAFSYF010000224.1 GCA_017443695.1 Butyrivibrio sp. | reverse complement strand
CTCACCGGCGTCGGGGATGCCAAGAGTGTCCAGAAGGTCATCGCCCTCAAGCCGGCGGGCTACCTCCTGAAATCCTCCTCCCGAGAGACCATCCTGAGCTGGCTCATCAATTTCTTCTTTAAGCAGTAATAAGAGTTCCCATCCACAGTCCTTGTGGATGGGATCTTTTTTGCACAGAGCCGCCCATTGGAAGAATCCTGTCTTGACAGGGGATTTGATTCGTGCTATTTTAATCCTATTATTGAGATAGGAAAAATAGTGTATGAGATTTAACACCAGATTGCTGCATGGCAGCGCGGTAAAAAAATATGCGGATGGCGCAACACTGCCTCAGATTTCTCAGGTGAGTGCGTTCCAGTATGATTCTGCCGAGGAGCAGGACCGGGTCTTCCATCACAAGGCCGCGGGCTATGCCTACTCCCGGGTGGCCAACCCGACGGTGGCGGCTTTTGAGCAGCGGCTGAATGAACTGGAGGGCGGCAATGCCGCCATCGCCTGCGCCTCCGGCATGTTTGCGATTACGCTCTCCCTGCTGAACATGCTCTGCGCGGGGGATGAGATCATCGCGGGAGAGGGACTCTACGGCGGCAGTATCGATCTGTTTGAGGATCTGACGAAATTCGGTATTCGGACACGGTTTGTCCCCCGGATGACGCCGGAGGCCATTGAACCGCTGATCAACGAGCATACCCGGGTGCTGTATGGGGAGGTCATCAGCAACCCCGCCCTGGAGATCATGGATATTCCGGCGATGGCGGCCTTCGCCCATGCCCACGATCTGCCGCTCATCGTGGATGCCACAACGGCCACCCCTTTTCTCGTGCAGCCGTTGTCACTGGGGGCGGATGTGGTGGTGCATTCCACCTCGAAATACATCAACGGCAGCGGGGATGCCATTGGCGGCGTGATCGTCGACGGGGCGCATTTCCCATGGGATTTCGACCGCTTCCGTGCTCTGGACGGTTACCGTCAGTTCGGCAAGCTCGCCTACACCGTGCGTCTGCGGACGGACATCTGGGAGAATATGGGTGGCTGCATGGCGCCGATGACGGCGTTTCTGAACGTCATCGGTCTGGAGACCCTGGGGCTGCGGATGGCGCGGATCTGTGACAATGCGGCACGGCTGGCGGAGGCGCTTACCGCATTGCCGGGTATTGAGGTGAACTATCCGGGCCTTGCGGGGCATCCCTGTAACGACCTGGTCAGAACGGAGCTGGGTGGCCGGGGCGGCGGGATTCTCACCTTCCGTGTGGGCACCAAGGAGCGTGCCTTTGCGATCCTGAACCGCCAGAAGTACGCGGTGCGGGCCACTTCCCTGGGAGATACCAGAACCCTGGTGATCCATCCGCACTCGACCCTCTATATCCGCAGCTCGGAGGAGCAGCGGCGGGCCGCCGGTGTTTATGATGACCTGATCCGAGTCAGCGTCGGCATCGAGGATGTGGAGGACCTCATTGAAGATTTCCGGAATGCCATACAGGAATAGATATTGAAAAATGAAAGGAGACGCATCATGAAGATCACGGTAGCAGGAGAGACGAAGGAAGTGAAGGAGGGCATCACCATCGCAGAGCTCATCGAGCTGGAGAAGGTGGAAACCCCGGAGTATGTCACCGTCTCTGTGAACGAGTCCTTTGCGGACAAGAACACCTACGCCACACAGGCGCTTAAAGAAGGGGACACCGTAGAGTTCCTGTATTGTATGGGAGGAGGGGCGCGGTAATGGCTTTTACAAATGAGCAGCTGGAGCGCTATTCGCGTCATATCATCCTGAAGGAGGTGGGGACCAAGGGGCAGAAGAAGCTCCTGAATGCAAAGGTCCTCATCATCGGCGCAGGCGGTCTGGGAGCGCCGGCGGCGCTGTACCTGGCGGCGGCAGGCGTGGGCACCATCGGCATCGCGGACGCGGACGTGGTGGATCTGTCCAATCTGCAGCGACAGGTCATCCATGCCACCAGCGACCTGGGCAAGCCCAAGGTAGCCTCCGCCCAGGAGTCCATGAATGACATCAACCCGGACGTCACCGTCAATACCTACCACACCTTCGTCACCAGCGACAACATCCTGGACCTCATCAAGGACTACGATTTCGTCCTGGACGGCACGGACAATTTCCCGGCGAAGTTCCTCATCAACGACGCCTGTGTGATGGCGAAGAAGCCCTTCTGCCACGCGGGGATCATCCGCTTCCGCGGACAGCTCATGACCTGGCTCCCGGATCAGGATCTGCCCTGCTATCGCTGTGTCTTCAAGGAGCCGCCGCCAAAGGATGCGGTGCCTACCTGTAAGCAGGCGGGGGTCATCGGCGCCATGGCCGGTGTCATCGGCTGCCTCCAGGCACTGGAGGCCGTGAAGTACATTGTCGGTGCGGGGGATCTGCTGACGGGCCAGCTGCTGACCTTCGACGCGCTGAAGATGGATTTCCACAAGGTGAAGCTCCCGGGCCGCGACCACAACTGCGGCGTCTGCGGCGATCACCCCACCATCACGGAGCTCATCGATTATGAACAGGTGGCGTGCGATCTGAAAAAGTAATGGCACCGTCAAAAAAAGGAGAACCTCATGCGCATTACAATCACCCGATCCGACTACGATAAAATGCTCGCCCACGCCCTGAAGGAGCGTCCCAACGAGGCCTGCGGCCTCATCGCGGGGATCGACCACGAGGACGGTGTCCGGGAGATCCGCCACGTCTATCTGCTGACGAACACGGATGCCTCCAACGAGCATTTTACCCTGGATCCGCAGGAGCAGTTATCGGCGGTGAAGGACATGCGGGCCAACGGCTGGAAGCCCCTGGGCAACTGGCACTCCCATCCGGAATCCCCCAGCCGCCCCTCTGAGGAGGACAAGCGTCTGGCCTATGACAGCAAGGCGAGCTACCTGATCCTCTCCCTGATGGAGGAGGACAACCCGGTGCTGCACGCATTCCATGTGGAACAGGGCGTTTCAAGTACAGAAGAACTGGAGGTAATAGACAATGGCTGAGCTTGGTTTTGAAGTCACAGATACCATCGACATCACGGATGTCACCTGCCCCATCACCTTTGTGAAGTCAAAGGTGGCCATCGAGGAGCTGGAGGAGGGCGAGGTGCTGCAGATCCACTTAAACGACGGCGAACCGCTGCAGAATGTCCCCCGCAGTATGAAGGAGGAGGGACATGAGGTGCTGAAGCTTACAGACAACGGCGATGGCACCTATGAGCTCTACGTCCGCCGGGGCGCGGACTGAGGGCGCACAGAGACAGAGAGGGTGGATCAGAGCGATGAGCGGCAGAACAGGAATTGTATTCAACGTCCAGCATTTCTCCGTACACGACGGGCCGGGTATCCGGACCGTCGTTTTCGTTAAGGGGTGCCCGCTCCGGTGCCGCTGGTGCGCCAATCCGGAGTCCCAGCGTTTTGATCCGGAGTTTGGCTGGACCGCAAAAGAATGCATCGGATGCGGGGCTTGTGTGAAAACGTTTTCAGAATATGGCTGTCATTTTGAAGAGGACAGCCTGCTGTGGAGCCGGGAGCACGCAGACCGGATCCCTGCGGCCAGGGAGGTTGACAGCGTCTGTCCCACCGGCGCCTTCCACGTCATTGGAGAGGAGAGGACCGTGGAGGCGCTGATCGCGGAGGTGGAGAGGGACCGGGTCTTCTACGAGAACTCCGGCGGAGGACTCACCATCTCCGGCGGGGAACCGCTTGCCCAGGCGGATTTCACCGCAGCGCTCCTTGAGGAAGCCGGGCGCCGCCAACTCCACAGGACCATGGAGACCTGCGGATGCGCACCGTCTGCAGCCATGGAGCGGGTGGCACCCCTGCTGGACACCCTGTACTATGACATCAAGCTGCTGGATCCCGTTTCTCACGAGACGTGGACCGGCGCGCCAAATGAGGACATCCTTCGCAATCTGCGGCTGGCGCGGGCGCTGCGCCCGGATCTCCCGATTCTCGTGCGTACGCCGGTGATCCCCGGGGTCAACGACCATGAGGAGATGCTCTGTGCCATCGCGGGTCTGGTACGGGAGATTGGCGCCGGCTATGAGCTCTTAAAGTACCACCGCTACGGAGAGGCCAAATACGCCTCCCTGCACAGGCCCTATCCCATGGGGTCCGTCACCCTCGCGGAGGAGCGCTTCCAGGCGCTGGTCGCCTGCGTGATCCGGGCGCTCGGCGCAGGTGACCGGCCTGTCCCCTATGGGAAAGCTTACTGATAACGTTTTCAGTTTTTGGGTTTGTTTTTTTCCTCTGTGCCCTGTACACTGGCCCCAACACTGCAAACGGTTCTGTGAACGCGATCTGTGAAACGCAACGAGAAACAGACGCGGAACACGGACCCAGCGATTAGGGAGGAAGAAAAGATGAAACGAACAACGATGAAACGGCAGAGTGGGATCACACGAGCGACTGCAGCCATCATGACTGCCGCCATGGGACTCAGCCTGACCGCCTGCGGGCAGACAGCAGCCGGGGGGGTTGCTTCTGCACAGAGTACAGCATCCACCTCGGCAGCTTCCGTAACGGAGACGGCATCTGTCACGGAGACCGCGGCTTCGACAGCAGAGACCACTGCAGCGGAGACCGCCGATGCCGGAGTAGATCCGTTCTATGCGGTGACAGAACCCATCACCATCGAGTTCTGGCACAATATGTCAGAAGAGGATCATGTGCGCAAGGT
>JAFSYF010000223.1 GCA_017443695.1 Butyrivibrio sp. | reverse complement strand
GCCGGCAGAAGAGAGAGAGAAGCTGCGGATCCGGCTGAGAGATGTAGTAGGCCGGCTGGTGGAGCTCGCGGCGCACAGGGGATTCTATGGCAATCTGTGGCATGATTATCTGGCGCTGCTGCTGGTTCAGAACGAGAATACCTATTCCATCGCTGCAGAACGCCGCGGCGCCGTGGACGGAACCGTGCGGGAACTGGCCATGCACGATGCGGCCTTTTTTCTGAAGCTGTTTGACGAGGATTTGAAAGCACTTTCCAACAGACTGCAAGTGCCGGAGCTGGCAGCGATTCTGGATTATCACATCGACGAGCGGCCTGTTGCGGTCTACAACAAACGGATACGGGACCGTATCGTGCACCTGGCCGACGCCCTGGGGCGGTGTGCGGCCCCTGACGAGTTCCTGGAGGTACTGGAGGAATTCTACCGGGATTACGGGGTCGGGAGCTTCGGCCTGCATAAGGCCTTCCGGGTGGCAGAGGGAGACGGCATACCCGATGCGGCAGGGGAGGAGCATGCGCGGATACAGCCGATCCGTGGGATCCGGCATGTCCGTCTGGAAGACCTGGTGGGTTATGAGATCGCCAAGGCGAAGCTGATTGAGAACACCGAGGCTTTCGTGGCGGGACGCCCTGCCAACAACTGCCTGCTGTATGGGGATGCGGGTACCGGCAAATCCTCCAGCATCAAGGCGCTGGCCAATGAGTATTTTGACAGGGGTCTGCGCATCATCGAACTGTATAAGCATCAGTTCCGTCTGCTGAACGATGTGATCGCCCAGCTGAAGGGGCGGAACTACAGATTCATCATCTATATGGACGATCTCTCTTTTGAGGATTTCGAGACGGAATATAAATATCTGAAGGCGGTGATAGAGGGCGGCCTGGAGAAAAAACCGGACAACGTACTGATCTATGCCACGTCCAACCGCAGGCATCTGATCCGGGAGAGCTTCAATGACAAGAAATCCCTGTCGGATGATGACATCCACAAGAACGATACGGTGCAGGAGAAACTGTCGCTGGCCAGCCGCTTCGGCGTCTCGATCTATTTTGGCGCGCCGACACCCCAGGAGTATCAGGAGATCGTACGCGCACTGGCACAGCGGGCGAAGCTGGATATTCCGGAAGAAGAACTGGTGCAGGGTGCCATCCGCTGGCAGATGGCCCATGGCGGCCTGTCCGGCCGGACGGCAGAGCAGTATATCAACTTCCTGCAGAGCAGAGGAGAGGAATAGCGAAAATGGCGAAGAAGACGACAACCTTCGCGGCCATCGATCTGGGCTCCTATGAGACCGGCATGAAGATCTATGAGTTCAGGCGTGACGGACAGATACGGGAGTTGGACCACGTCAGGCACCGGATCGATCTGGGAACGGAGACCTACAGGCACAGGCGGATCTCCACGGCGCATATCGATGAGCTGGTACGGATCCTGCAGGGCTACAGACAGGTGATGGAGACCTATGGGGTGCAGGATTACCGCGCCTATGGGACCAGTGCCATGCGGGAGACGGATGATATCGATATCGTGCTGGAGTTATTACGGCAGCGAACAGGGATGACGGTTGGTATTCTGTCCAATTCCGAGCAGCGGTTTCT
>JAFSYF010000222.1 GCA_017443695.1 Butyrivibrio sp. | reverse complement strand
GCGGGCTCTCTGGTGATGATGTAGATGGCACAGCCCACCGCCGCCAGGGCCTGGGAGAGATCCGTCGCCAGCGCAGCACCGAACACCCCCAGCTGCAGGAAGATGATGAAGAAGAGATCCAGCACGATGTTGGTGACGGCCGAGATGACGAGGAACAGCAGCGGGATCCGGCTGTTGCCCACCGCCCGCAGACTGGCGCTGAAGAGGTTGTACATGACACTGGCGACGATGCCGCCGCAGATGGTCACTGTGTACACATAGGCGTCATCGATGATGTCTGCGGGGGTATTCATGAGCTCCAGAAGCCCCCGGGCCGACAACATGGAGAATACCGTGGTCAGTACGATGACGATGGCGGAGAGGAGGATGCCATTGGCGACGCTGTGCCGCACCCGCTTCTCATCTCCCGCTCCGAAGCTCTGGGCCGTCAGTACCGTGAATCCCGTCGTGAGACCCGAGGAGAAACCCCAGATCAGGAACATGATCGTCCCCGTGCTCCCCACGGCAGCCAGCGCCCCCTGCCCGACGAAGCGGCCCACGATCATGGTGTCCACCCAGTTGTAGAGCTGCTGGAAGATGTTGCCGATGTAGATCGGCAGCGCAAAACCCAGGAGCACCGACAGCGGCCGCCCCTGGGTCATATCATTTTTCTTTTCCTTAGACAATGTTTTCTACCCTTCTCTGACTACAGGCTCATTCGCCCGGAGTCGCCTCCAGGACATCGGTGATGGCCGGCACCAGGTGCGCCTTTCGTGACATCCCCGGCTCAAACCGGAAATCAGACCCGTCGTACGCACCCGTGTCGGGGAATGCGGTCTGGATCACCTCGGCCGCCGCCTCATCGGAGGGGACGATATAGCTGATACTGAGATCGTCATGGTAGACGTTGATCTGTGCAAAGAGCATATCCATGCCCGTCTCTGCGAGACAGTCCGGCACGGTCGTCTTCATCCGCTCCGCATAGTCACGGGCTGCCGCGTCGTCGTAGGCACTTATGACGCCGATGCCGTACTTCTTGCCGCCGTTCTCATACTCCTTGTAATCGCTGAGGAAGATTTCTTTGTCTGTCATGCCTTCATAGGAGATCGAGGCCTTGAACATGTTCTGGTAGAAGCTGTCCAGATCCGTGATGCCGGCGATCTTATTCAGGGCGGTCACTGCTTCCCTGTCTGCGAAGGTGGTGGAGCCTCCCTTCAGCTGCTGGGTATCGGAGAAAATAGAACCGATCATCGCCGTAGCGGTGGCCTTGTCCGGCTGCAGACCGTAATTGCGGTAGCGGATCCAGATGATGGTGGCGGTAGAGCCCAGGGGCCTCGCGTCATAGATCAGCTGGTTGCCGGTGGTGACGGCGCCGTCCCCGTGGTGGTCGATGATGCTGATGATCTTTGCATCCTTCAGACCCTCCGCCGACTGCGTATACTCACTGTGGTCCACCAGGATCATGTTGCAGCCCGAGGCGTCCTCCAACAGCGGCGGCGCCTCCAGCCCCGCGGTCTGCAGGATGTATGCGGATTCATGATTCACCGGTCCCAGGACCACGGCCTCCGCGTCATAGCCCAGCTGCCGCAGCAGATACGCATAGGCGATGGAACTGCCCACTGTATCCGAATCCGGACTCTTATGCCCGGTCACATAGATCTTGCCGTCGATCTCACCCAGCCCGTCGAGATCACTGCGGTTGAGCCTGATATTATACTCCGCCTCCGCCTGGTACTTCTTATCCTCCAGCGTCTTACCTGCGAAGAAAGCACCGCTCCCCACCGCAAGCAACAGCACCAGCCCGATACCTCCGATTAGCCAGTAATTCTTCATTCTGTTATCCTCTCCTGTCTGCGTTTATATTCAATTCAATTATTGTAATCACTTTTCGCAGTGATTTCAACTCCGCTGCGAAGATGCGGACTCCCGCACCGCCATTTTCTCCAGATCCTTCTTCTCCATAACAACGAGCAGTACAGTGGTGGCCGTAAACAGCGCCGTGACCGGGCCTGCGGAGGCCCCCGACACACTGGCCGCCGGCAGCATCAGCAGTGACGCACCCAACAGGATCGTCACAAGGAAACAGATTGGGATCAGATGAACGGATGAGAGTCGCATCGCTTTCCGCATCTTAAATAGAATCTATATACGCCGCCACCGCATCCTCCTGGTAGCGGCCGCCGATGACATCCGCCGCATCCAGGGCGGCCTGTACCCCATCCGCCATGGCGACGCCTGTGCCCGCTGCCCGCAGCAGCCCAGCATCATTGGCCCCGTCTCCGAAGGCCAGGGTCCGCGCCGGGTCGATCCCCAGTTTTTCACACAAAATGAGCAGCGCCTGTCCCTTGTTCACCCCGGGGTTCGTCATCTCCAGCGAGCCGCCGTCCGTGGAGACCTCGAAGCACCCCATGGCCCGCGCCTCCTCCGCCAGCTCCAGCAGCTCCCCCATCAGGGCCCCGGGATAATTGACCTTGCCGATGGCAGGGGCCTGATCCCCCGCCGCTGCCGCTTCCGTGAGCCAGGTCTCCCAGCGCTCGATGACCACGTGCCGCCCCGCCTCGATATGTGCCCGGTGGAACACCGGCATGCGGTACGTATCCAGATGGTCCATGGTATCGCGTTCGATGACGATGTTGTCCTCCACAAACAGCTCCATGAAAGGATGGAGCCTGCGGACGGTGGGCATCAGCCGCAGGATCGCCGCGGGATCCATGGGACTGCGGTGCAGGATCTGCCCCGACGCATCCGTGATCACGGAACCATTGCAGCTGATCAGAACATCGATTCCGGGGAGGTTCCGTCTGGGAACAATGGCACTGCAGCGCCCGGTTGCCACACAGAACAGAGTCCCGGCAGCGCGCAGCCGCTCTATCGCTTGAAAGTTACGCTGCGTGATCTCATTGGCGTGGTGCAGCAGTGTATGATCCAGGTCGCTCGCGATTAAGAGCGGCCGTCTGTCCGTATTGGATATCAGCTTCTCTGCCGCCCGGGCCTGCTGTTGTCCTGCCGTGCTCTCTCTCATTCTTACAGGCGGGGTGAGATCTCCCCGATTTCGTATTTCGGATGGATGGTGATGGTGGCTTTTCTGCTCATGGGAAAAAATCCTTCCTTACAAATCGGTATCCGGTAAAAAAAAGGATGTATGACTTCCGCTTTTACGCGATAATCCCTCATATTATAACACATATATTGATTGTTTTATAAATCGTTTTTTATTTAAGGTTTGATTTAAGGTTTGATTAAGGATGTGCACGTAAACTGGTCTGAACGTAACTGTTCAAAACCAGTTCTGAACAGTTACGCACGGGGCGCGGCTCTACGCTCCGCTTCGGGCTATATTGACATTCATAATCAAAGGGGGTGGATATATGTGAGGCAGGATTACAGGCATGAAGTGAAGCACCCGATCAGCTACAGCGATATGCTGGATATACGGCGCAGGCTCTCCGCCATTGCCAGACGCGACGATCACGCAACCGAGGGCAGGTATTACATCCGCAGTCTGTACTTCGATACGCCGGACGATACGGCGCTCAGGGAGAAGCTCATGGGGGTGGCCCGCCGGGAGAAGTTCCGGATCCGCTGCTACGACCGGGATCCCGGGTTCATCCGGCTGGAGAAGAAGACCAAGATCGGCAGCGTCGGCACCAAGGACCAGGCCAGACTCTCGGCGGAGCAGGTGCAGCGCATCCTGGCAGGGGAATCAGAGTTCCTGCTGGAGGAGGACCCGCTGTTGAAGGAGTTCTATACGGTGATCCGGAACCAGCGGATGCGGCCCGCGGTGATCGTGGACTACACCAGGGAACCCTTCATCTATGATCCCGGCAATGTGCGGGTGACACTGGATTACGACATCCGGACGGGACTGAAGGTTCAGGATATGCTGGACTTCTCTCTCCCCACCGTACCGGTGAAGGATGCACCCATCATCCTGGAGGTGAAATGGGACGCGTTTCTCCCGGAGGTGATCCGCCAGGCGGTACAGCTGCCGGTGCGGGAACAGGCATACAGCAAATACGCGGCATGCAGAATGTACGATTAGTATTGGCAGTTCTACATCATTTTGGATTGAAAATACATCTTTTGGATTGATCAACAGGAGGACAATCACATGACTTTTTCAGACATTTTCAAATCGAGTTTCCTTGAGAACATCTCCAGCGTCAGCATCCTGGACATGGTGATCACGCTGGTACTGGCGTTCTGCATCGGTGTATTTATTTTCTGGGTCTATAAGAAGACCTCTTCCGGGGTGATGTACTCCTCCAGCTTCGGGGTCACACTGGTGTCCCTCACCATGATCACCGCGCTGGTGATTCTGGCAGTGACCAGCAACGTGATCCTGTCCCTGGGCATGGTCGGTGCCCTCTCCATCGTGCGTTTCCGGGCAGCCATCAAGGAACCGTTGGAGATCGCGTTCCTGTTCTGGAGTATCGCAGTGGGCATCGTGCTGGCGGCCGGTCTGATCCCGTTGGCGGTATTCGGGAGCCTGGTCATCGGCCTGGTGCTGATCCTGTTCGTGAATCGCAAGCCTCATTTCAATCCCTATATCGTGGTACTGCGCTGCAGCAATGCCGAGGCAGAGAAGGCCGCCGTGGCGCTGGTTAAACAGCACACCGACAAGGCCGTGACCAAGAGCAAATCCGTGACCAGGGGTTTGATCGAGCTCAACATCGATATCCGGCTCAAGAATGACAACACCGATTTCATCAACCAGCTCTCCGACATGAATGGTGTGGACAGCGCGGTGCTGGTCAGCTACAACGGGGATTACATGAGCTGAAGACTGAGGTATGAGTATGGCGACAAGCAAGAATCTGAACAAAATATTCTATGCCGTCATCGCCGCGATGCTGGTCATCACCATCCTCTTCATGAGCGCCGGGTATCTGGGCGTCCAGTCGGGGGACAGAACCCTGGGTTACGAGAACCGGCTCTTCGACCGCTCACGGGTGCACACGATCGACATTGTGATGGATGACTGGGATGAGCTCATCGCAAACGCCACCAGCGAGACCTACTATACCTGTGCGATGGTGATCGACGGCGAGTCCTACAAGAACGTGGCGATCCGCGGCAAGGGCAACACCTCCCTCTCCAATGTCGCCCAGATGGACAGCGAGCGGTACAGCTTCAAGGTGGAGTTCGACCACTATCAGGACGGGGTGACCTACCACGGGCTGGACAAGCTGTGCCTCAACAACATCATTCAGGACAATACCTATATGAAGGATTATCTCACCTATGTGATGATGGATTCCTTCGGAGTGACCACGCCGCTGTGCAGCTATGCCTACATCACTGTGAACGGTGAGGACTGGGGACTGTATCTGGCGGTGGAGGGCGTGGAGGACTCGTTCCTGGAGCGCAACTATGGCGCTTCGGGCGACCTGTACAAACCGGATACGTCGTTCAATGGCGGTGGCCGCGGCAATGGCCGTGACTTTGATATGGATCAGTTCATGGAGGAAAACGGGCTGAAGGATGAGGACGGCGACGGCAAGCCGGACGGGATCCCGGAGAATTCTGAGGATTCGGAGGACAACACCTCTCCTGCCCCGCCGGATGGACCCGCGGATGCGGCAGACGGATCGTCGGATGCAAAGACTTCTGCGTCTGCGGAGGATGAGGACGATTCGGCGAGTTCGGAGAAATCGTCACACGGACGCGGCGGCCGGGGTGGCTTCCCTGGCGGCGGTGATTTCTCCTCCGGTGACATGCCGGAGATGCCCGAAGGCTTTGAGGGCGGACTCCCCGGCGGGGATATGCCGGAAGGCTTTGAGGGAGGTGGTCCCGGTGGCGGAGGTCCCGGCGGCGGCTTCCCCGGAGGTGGCCCCGGCGGCATGGGCAGCGACGACATCAAGCTGAAATACTCGGATGATGATCCGGAGAGCTATCCCAACATCTTCAACAACGCCAAAACGGCGGTGACGGATTCGGACAAGGCCAGGCTCATCGCTTCCCTAAAGAAGCTGAATGCCTACGAGGATCTGGATTCGGTACTGAATATGGAGGAGGTGCTGCGCTACTTCGTGGTGCATGATTTCGTGGTGAACGGTGACTCCTACACCGGTACCATGGTCCATAACTACTATCTGCATGAGCAGGACGGTCAGCTGGAGATGATTCCGTGGGACTACAACCTGGCCTACGGCACCTTCCAGGGCAACGATGCTTCGGGGATTGTCAACGATCCCATCGATACGCCGGTGGACCGCGGGGATATGGACGACCGACCCATGGTGGGCTGGATCTTCTCGGATGAAGCCTACACGGCACAGTACCATGCGTACTACAGCGAGTTCGTGTCACAGTTCATTGAGAACGGCGCGCTGACAGCGCTCATCGATGATACGGCAGAGATGATCGCGCCCTACGTGGAGAAGGATCCCACGAGCTTCTGCACCTACGAGGAGTTCACGACCGGTGTGGAGGCGATCCGGGAGTTCTGTGCGCTGCGCGGCCAGAGTGTGGAGGGCCAGCTGGCGGGGATCATCCCCTCTACGGAGGCGGGCCAGTCAGAGGACAGCTCCGCCCTCATCGAAACGGGCGACCTGAACCTGAAGGACATGGGCACCATGGGCGGCGGTGGCGGTGGCTTCCCCGGAGGAGGCAGCGGCTTCCCTGGTGGCAGCGGCTTCCCCGGCGGTGATTTCCAGGGCGGCGACATGCCGGAAATGCCGGAAGGCTTTGAAGGCGGCTTCCCGGGTGGCAGTTCCCCTGGCAGCAGCTCAGACGACTAAATAAGAGGCGACCCTTAGAGGGGTGGACTTAGGGATTTTCTGAAACAGAAGTTTTCAAGCGACAATCTTCAAGCGGAGAGCAAGAAAACAAGCCATGTAGGAACAATAAAATGTTCTTGCATGGCTTTTCTCATTTTCAAGATGACATGTTGTTCTGAATCGTTACATTAACCCTGTTCACTCTGATCCAACGCGAAAAGCTCTCCCATAAACAGGTCGCACCCCATATCCAGGAGTCGCCTTTGGGATGCTGCCCTTTTTCAGGGCACACAGAACCAGAAGCGCCAAAAGCTCGTCAAAAATGATATTCTGGCGGTATCCGTATTCCTCGTGGAAAAACATATAAAATGGAACAACAGATATGAGCGCAAATAATGACATGCAGGCCGATGGATATATCCCCGGCAGGACCACCTGACCTTACTCAATGAGAATAAAGGACGTTCTCCTGAATGCGCTGAAGATACGGACAATCGCCGAGTAGACCAGTCCGAGGCTGTAGATCATCAGCGCGGTATTGGTCTTCCGGAGGAAGATCAGGCAGGCAACCGCCAGCGCAAAGTTTACGAGGCCGTGAGTGAACTTCATCTTCCACGGTCCCTCCACCGTCTTCTTGGACTCCATGGCCCTGAGAACCTCCACTACACCGGAGAAAGCGTGGATGCCGATCAAGTACAGGAGAATGTAGATCTTCGGCACATTCGACAGGGATGCGGTGATCAGGGCAAAATCGAGGATGATCACACCCTGGATCAGGATCATCTTACCGCCGATCATATGCCTGGCCATGGTGAAATAGAAGATGATGTCCTTGATCCCCGCGATGGCCATACCCAGTGAAAGGATCGCAACAATGATCGTATACGCTTCGTCTGACGGAAAGAAGATAAACAATATCGCCACGGCGAGCATGGCCACTCCGAACAGAACCGCTTTTATTCTCTGAAATCCACTCATCTCTATCCCTCTTCTACTTGACTACACCTGCCAGCTTGTTGCCGGATTGATAGATTTCTTTGATAACCATGCCCTTATGGGCGATTGCACCCCTGATGAACCTTCCGAGGTAGGTCTCATTCTTGTTGGAGCTCTTCGTATACTCATCGAAATACTTGTCGATCTTGTGATCCTCGATCGGCTGTCCGGAGAGCTCCTCACCCCAGGCCTTCCAGTCATCGCAGGCGATGACCTGTCTCTTCTCGATGATGTTCTTGAGCCTGTCCATGTAGGGCTCCACAGCCTTCATGTCGTACTCATTCTTCGCGAAGGTGTCGATGTCGCCGCGGATGTACTTCATGGCCTGAATCATCTGGGTGAAGGCCTTGATGTAATCACTGGGATTGTCCTTAATGAGCTCCTCATACTCGCCCCAGGCCGGCAGATATTTATATCTGATGAAGCTGTAGTCCGGAAGGTGTCCGGCACGGCCGTGGCCCAGATTCATGATCGTGTTCTCGCTGGTCTGGTACAGGCTGTTCGTATATACGCTGTTTTCCAGATCATCCGGTGTGGAGGTCCTGTGCACGAAAGTGATCGGCACCTCCCTGTAACCGTCTCCCTGCGGGAACAGCTCATAGAAATAATAGTTCGTATTGTTGATAACGAGGGACGGCGTTCCGGCGAAATTGGAATGTGCCCAGGTATCCGCAAGGACGTGCATCGCGATACCCACCGACTGCAGGGGCTTGCCCTTCGCCAGCTCCACGGTCCTGACCACCAGATCTCCGTTGGGTCCGCAGATCAGTCTGTACTTATCCAGATATCTCTTCCCACACTTCTGCTTGGTGGCATACAGATCCTTCGGAAGGAAATGAAAGGAGGACCAGATCCTGGTGATGTCCTGCAACCCCACCAGGTCCGTTCGGGCATCCATCAGCTCCAGCTGCATCTGCGTGGTCGCCGCATCAGAGGGACCCTTGATCTTGGCAAGCAGCGTCCTCGTGCACAGATCGACGAACTGTGCGCTGTAGGCCACGCTGAGGCTCTCCTCATGATTATAGCCTGCTAAGAATGCAGCGCAATATGTTGCATAATAATGGAAATCTTCCTGCATTTTCTCATCACTCCTGTATCTGCTTCTGCTGCTGCTCAGCTCTGCCCTTCGGCTCTGAGCTGCTTCACTTTATGGGTCGATATGACAAGGGTTGCCATAATATAGATGGCAGTCACATCCACGATGATCGAAGCGATGGTGGTTTCTATGGCCTCTGCTTCCTTGATCTCGTCTACGTAGGACAGTGTACCAAGCAGTGACAGCGCCAGCAGTATGACTGCCCAAACGAAATATCCCTTCTTATAAGGCTCTCTCCTGGAGTTCCTGATGGCATTCCGGCCGATATAGAAATGGATCAGAAAAAGCAGCAGGGTTAACACGATCACCACTGCCACAACGGCGATGATGACCAGTAAGGCCTCAGCCTTCTCTACGTCCGGCATCTCCAGATCGAACTGGCTGAGGATTTCCTTCCCATCCAGTATTAACTGCATGATTACCTTCAGAACGTCCCAGGCGCTCAGAATGATCACACCCATGCCGCAGACATTCAGGTTGTCCTCATATTTCCTTAATAGCGCACTCCCACTGTTCATAGCCAGTTTCCTTCCTGTGTCAGTAATTGCGGTATTTTGCCCGTTTCTCCGGTCAAAAAAAAGTACATAAACATTTCGTACTATACCAAACATCAGTTGTTAAGTCAATATTTATATACCAGAGTCAACATCCTCCAATTGGGAGGTTGTTACTGTTCAGTGCCGAGCCATGCACTCCGCTGCATGGCGCACGAGGTCCAGTGGACCTCGGTATTGCGCCGACCGAAGCGAAGCGTGGAACTGCGGCCCAGTGTTTGGATTCAGCCGATACAAGCGATTCGGGCCGCGAGCGTAGCGAGCATTTGAATGCCCGAATCGCCCGTTACAATTCAGCGCTGGCAAGGCGTTGAATTGTAACGGGAGGTTCTGTGCAATCGAGCAGGGGAGATGGATCGACTCTGCGCAAAAAAAGACATAGGAGAAATTGCTTTCTCCTATGCCCCAAAATAAACAATGAAAATGAATCAAAGAAACAATTATGCAGAAGCCTGCTGCATCATCAGTTCTTGATCTGCTTAATGATCTCGGCGATTCTGCCAGCAAACTGAGACAGCGGCTGAGTCTGAAGGATAATATGACCAGGGCCGGTCACGACGGTGTTGAAGAGACCTTCGCCACCAAACAGAACGTTGCCAAGACCCTCGACCATCACGACGTCGATGGAAACGGTGTCATCACACATTACCAGGTAGCCTGTGTCGATGGTCATCTTCTCGCCGGGAGCAAGATCATACTCAACAGCGCCGCCGTCGATCTCAAGAAGGACGGAGCCTGTGCCGGAGATCTTGTTCATGATGAAGCCTTCGCCGCCGAACAGGCCGGAACCGAGCTTCTTCTGGAAATAGATGTCAAGTTTCATGCCCTCGTCCATGGCAAGGAAGGAACCCTTCTGTACAACGATGGAATTGCCGGACACATCGACCTTGCGGATCTCACCGGGTGAGCATGCACCAAGTGCAAGGATTCCGTCAGAGGAAGCGGAATAGCGGTTCATGAACAGGGACTCGCCTGACAGAGCACGGCCGAGCATCTTGCCAAGTCCGCCGCCGGTGTTGGTCTCCATCTTGACGCCGCCGTTCATCCAGGCCATAGCGCCGGTCTCGCACATGATCGCCTCGCCGGACTTCATGCTGCAGATGGCTACCGGAAAGTTTCCACCCTTAATTTCACAATTCATTGAGTAACCTCCTTTAAAGTATGCTTTTTCCCTACGGATACGAACAAACTATTGTATCAGTATAATCAAAGCGTGTCTGTTTGTCAAGAATACTGTTTTTCCCAGTGGTGAAGGAATGAATGAATTACTCCTCATGATTCACCTTCACCGAAATCCGGCTCATCTCATTGTCTTGCGATCCCATGTTTGTCCAAAAACAACTTGATTTCCCGCTGGGCTTTGTAGTACGCCTTATTCCTGATGCGAGGCTCCGTGAAGATGGCAATACGCAGCACAATCCTGTATCCGTCGAGAGCGGAGACACCATAGTATTTCGGCGGCTTGACGAAACCGTCGATCTTGTCCGGCAGTTTCGGCAGCTCCTCGTTGAGTACAGCCTCCACCTTCTCCAGATCTACCGTGGGCGGAAGAGGCAGCTCGATGATCTTGCGGGCGACCCCGCCGCCGCTGCTGTTGGTGAAATCCTTCAGCGATGAATTGTTGATGATCTGTACATCGCTGTAATTCCGGATCCGCGTCGTCCGGATGCCGATCTCCTCTACGATACCGCCCCATCCGCCGCCGCGGATCAGATCGCCCACCTGGATCGTTCCTTCAAAGATGATGAAGAAACCGGCGATGATATCCGACACCAGATCCTTGGCTGCGAAGCTGATCATCATGGTGAAGAGTCCGACACCGGTCAGCAGTGTCTTGGTATCCACACCGAATTGGGACAGTCCGTAATAGACGAAGACAATGGCACAGATGTATTTCAACGAGTTCCGGATCAGCAGGCAGACGGTCTCCACACGCGTGTCCGAAACCCTGGCGATCTGATAGAGCAGGTACTTTGCCAGGATCACGGAGACATAGATGCCACACAGCAGCAGGATGCATGACGTAAAGGCATAGATATTGAACCCCTTGTCCCAGTCGCCGGCCACCACATAGGACAGCCCGGACAGCATGATGCTATCAGGGCCTATGACCCTGACCAGGAGCTGCAGCAGAAGGATACAGACGCAGACCACCAGGATCAGCCCGGAGACGATCTTGCCGATCCGTTTTTCAGGCGTCTGCTGCTCCGGCGGCGTGGTGTCGATGCCCCATCGTTCCTCCAGATTCCGGTTACTGTTCTGGTTTTGTGCCAGCATGTTGATGAAGCCCCAGTCATTCTCATCGTTATTGACCTGATCGATGATCTTCTGCGCCACACTCTTTTTATCCTTCGCCGGCCCCTCTTCGTCTTCCTTCGCACTGTCGATCTGATTGCCCGGCTGGACCACATCCGACTGGTACCGGACGAAACCGATCAGGCTCTCCAGGAGCACGACGCCGAAGAGCATAAGACCCACATAGATGGCGATACAGAAAGAATCCGCCCTTGTTCTGGCCTTGGCCATGGAGACGATAAAGACATCATCGGTACCGGCGATACCATAATTGAGCTTGTTTCCCCGCCACGTCAGCGTGCCCGCATTGTAGTCCTTGAGCATCACCTTGGACAATCCGTATTCATCCGCAGTCCCTGAGGGATAGTCGATACCTGAGGTGGCCCTGACGGTCCGATCCTCCTTGTCAACGGCCAGCGCATAATCCGGCGCACCGATGGTCATCTGCTGCAGCACCTTCTGCACAGAGAGCGCGCTCGTCAGCTGTTCACGGAGATCTGTATCCACCGCGATCTGGACACAGCCATCGCTCAGATCATCCTCATCCCGGGTGCTCACACCGATATACTGCAGGTAACTGCCCTCCGTATCGTCCGCCATCGGTGCCTGTATCACATGATCCAGACCCTGCAGGAGCGGCAGGAAGGCGTTGGACTGGTCATTCACGTCCCTGCTGATCTCGAAATGGTCATAGGGGGCGTTGGTCACCACCGCTTTCCCATTCTGGTCGAATACATAGATATACTTCACCCCCAGCGCATTCGCATAACGCTTCATATCCTCTCTGGTCAGGTTGTCTCTGCCATGGGCTTTGACTATGTCGCCGACCAGACGGCACTGCATCAGGTATTCCCAGTCCAGCCATCTGTCGATCTCATCCTTCTTGTTACTGTATTCATTCAGGGTATAGGCGGAATTTGTGGCATGGAAACGCATGTCATTCACGCCATAGGACAGATCCTCCAATACCAGCTTGTACGAGGTCAGGCCGAAGACCAGCGTGGCGGCCAGGACGCCGTAGATGAGCACCTTGCGCCGGAGTGCCTGGCCTTCTTCCTTATGGCGGTTCAGCACCAGGCAGATATAGTGGACGAACAGCAGCAGTATCACCAGGAAGATGCCGGTAACCTGTAACGCCTTAAGGATGACCTTATCCAGCACCTCACTAAGCGGTATGCCACAGATGAGATAGTTGTCCTTGTATTCGAGAACCCCGCCGATGATGAAATGCCAGAGGATATCGCCGAGATCGGAGAAACTCTCCACAGGCATGTCCACCGTGGCGACGACCAGTTTCACCTCCAAATCCTCATGGGACTGCGCCGGATCGATATCCGCTGCCTTGATGATATGCGCGTCGGTGGGCTCGATGAGGAAAGACAGGTGATAACCGATCGCCTCATCGTCCTGATGGGACAGAATCGTCTGATCCTCCTTGGAGGCCACCACCACATAGCCATCGCGCCCGATGTGGAGATACCGGATCCGCTCTATCCAGGAGAGGGTATTCTTAATCAGGCCGTTCAGCCATTCATCATTGTCCTCATAACCTGCCATATCCAGCCCCGGGTCCGCGGCAATCACCCGGGCACGGCTTAAGGTCATCTGATGATAAGCATCCCTGAGCGCTTCCTCGTCACTGTCCAGCTGCGGCAACAGCTGCGACATCTCGATCATGGCCTGGGCACTCTGCGGCCTGATCTGTTGTATCAGATGCACCAGCATGATGGATCCCGTCAGCACCAGTGTCACTATTGTCGCCAGGATAACGACCAGATACAGGAAGAACTTACGCAGCTTCAGCTTCTTCCTGTATGTCTTTTCCAGCTGGCTGAGCTGGGGGTCCTGTTTTTTCCCGGCCTTACTCGCTTCCTTTCCCATTACTGTCCTCCAATGACTGAAACTATTTATAGCAAACGACAAAGATCTTTTTACTTTGGCGTTTGCTGCGCCGGATTTTGGCCGCTGCAAGCGGCATCTTCCTTACAAAATCCGTGCGCATCCGCCGGAGGCTTTATAGTGAACGACAAATTCTATTTGTCGTT
>JAFSYF010000221.1 GCA_017443695.1 Butyrivibrio sp. | reverse complement strand
GGCACTCCGGAGGCAGATGCGGCTGCTCCGGCTCAGAGAACGCCTCATCGGTGAAGTACGGCCCGTAGATCGTCAGCGCCTCCTGGATATACAGACTGATGGCCTGGCGCAGCTCCCCGTATGACATCCCGGGCCCTTCGTCACAGATCCTGTCCAGCAGGGCGTGGAGCACACGCTCCGCGGCGGCCCGGCTCCTGTGGAGACGCGCCCGGACAGCCTCATAGCGCGGATTCTCCGACTCGTCATGGAGCCGTTCCATCAACGGCACCGCCAGCAGCTGCGCTGCCATATCCGCCGCAGGCTCCTCCCAGGAGATCTGATCCATATCCGCAAGCATCCGCGACTCATCCCCCACAGCAAGACCGGCGGCCATGGCCAGCGCGCAGACCGTACTGCGATCCTGTGCCGTGAAGCAGTCCCCCATCTGCTGCGCCCCCTGGGCGTACAGCAGGGCATCATCGCCGCTGATCGCCGTATCGATCTGATGATAACGCGCCGCCGCCTCCATGCAGCGTTCATGATCCCCCTGGTAATAGGAGAGCGCTGCCTCATGGATGCAGAGTCTGGCGGTGTAGTAGTCTGTCAGCCGCGTATCCGCATGATCCCGGCGGATGGCCGCAAGTGCCTCCTCCTCCCGGTCCAGCAGCCGCAGGGCCTGAATCTCGGCGACATAGAAATATCCGAGGGAAAGGAGAGCGGCATGTGTGATGGAATCAGAATCCCCGATCCGCTGAACACCCTCCCTGCACTGGACGAGCACCTGCTCATAATCCCGGATGCTGAAATATTCCTGGATCAGATGGGTGCGGGCGCGGTGGTCCGCCGGGTCATCGGCCAGGGTCTGGAGCAGCAGACTGCTGTTGCGTTTAAAATGCGCCTGCCGGGATTCTTCTGTCTCATAGAGATAGCCGTAATGAGAAACGAGGGCATGCAGGAGCGTCCCGCCGTCATCCCCCGCAGGGGAGGTCAGATACTCATGGATGCGCCCCTGGAAGGTCGGCCGGGGTGTGAGCCGGATCATGCGGCCCACCCACACATCCCGCCAGGTCTGCCCCGCCGGGTCGTGGTAGTTGCGCTGGATGTAGCAGGCATTTTTATACGCCAGATAGTGCCCGCTCTGGAAGAAATCCACGATGGGATCCGTCTCGATGAACCACTCATCATCATCGATATACAGAAACCACGCGCCCCGGGCGGCGGACAGTCCCACATTCCGCGCGGCAGAGAAATCATCACACCAGGTAAAATCAAGAATCGTGTCCGCATAGTCTGCCATGCGCGCCCGGATCTCCGCTGGGCACCCCGTATCCACGATGATCACCTCACAGGGGATCCGGTCACGGATGGGTTGCAGCGAATTAAGACACCGCCAGAGCGTCTCCGGCCGCCCGCTGGAGAGCAGCGAGATGGAAAGAAGGGGCTGCGCGCATGTACTTGTTGTTGCATCGGATTGTGTCATACTCAATTCTCCGGATAACTGGTTGCGCGTTTATACCAGGCGGGCCCCGGGAAGCATTCCACAGCGGTTCGTGAGCTTGCGACGAGCGCGAGCAGGCCGCTGTGGGATGCTCCCGAGGCTGCGCAGGAATGCGAACTTTTCTGTGCGGTACACGCCATCCATGCTATACTATATGGAATGGAACAGGGCAAGCTCGCAGTGGTGTCGGAGTCTGACCCTGATATCATCATAAACCATATTCTTCCTGCTTGCCAGTCTGCGCAGACAGGGACAGTAGATTTATGGACAGATTCAGCCCCGGGGGCATCCCGCGAGGCGGTTCGCGAGCTTGCGACGAGCGCGAGCAGGCCGCCTGTGGGATGTTCCCGGGGCAGGCTTGCAACTCTAATCACAGGGGAAATATATGGCACACACGGAGCATATCATTACAGGCGTAGAACCGGGCAGCATCGCTGAAGAACTCGAGCTGGCCCCCGGCGACGTACTGCTTTCTATTGACAATCAGCCCGTCGAGGACATCTTTGACTACCGCTTCCTCACCAGGAGCGAGGAACTGACCCTGCTCATCCGCCGCGCGGACGGCGAAGAATGGGAGCTGGAGATCGAGAAGGATGAGGACGAGGATCTTGGGCTCGTCTTCGACGGCGGCCTCATGGACAACTACCGCTCCTGTTCCAACAAATGCATCTTCTGCTTCATCGACCAGCTCCCCAAAGGCATGCGCGAGACCCTGTATTTCAAGGACGATGACGCCAGACTCTCCTTCCTCCAGGGCAATTACATCACCCTGACCAACCTGTCCGACGCGGATCTGGAGCGCATCATCCGCTACCGCCTGCAGCCCATCAATGTCTCCGTCCACACCACAGAGCCGGAGCTCCGGGTGCGGATGCTGAACAACCGCTTCGCGGGGGATGCGCTGCGCAAGCTGAAGCGCCTGTGCGAGGCGGAGATCACCATGAACGGACAGATCGTCCTTTGCAAGGGCGTCAATGACGGCGAACACCTGCGCCGCTCCATCCGGGATCTCTCCGCGATGCAGCCGCAGATGCAGAGCGTATCCGTGGTGCCCGTGGGCCTGACCCGCTTCAGGGAGGGCCTGTATCCGCTGGAGCCATTTACGAAGGAAGACGCCATAGAGGTGCTGGAGATCATCCATGAGGGACAGCGGGAGAGCATGGCGCGGTACGGCAATCACTTCATCCATGCCGGGGACGAGTGGTATCTGCTGGCAGAGGCGCCCCTGCCGGATGCGGACAACTACGACGGCTACCTGCAGCTGGCGAACGGCGTCGGGATGCTGCGGCTCCTCTCCAATGAGTTCGACGAGGCCCTCGCCGATGCTCCGCAGGGGAAAAAAGGATATACGTGTTCCATCGCCTGCGGCATGGGAATCGCGGGCTTCTTCGGGGAACTGATCAACCGCTTCCACGAACGCTACCCGGAGATCACCGTCCACCTCTACCCGATCCGCAACGATTTCTTCGGCCCGCGCATCACGGTCTCCGGCCTCCTGACGGGCCAGGACATCATCGCACAGCTCAGAGACCAGCCCCTGGGCGACCGTCTCCTCCTCACCCGCAACCTCCTCCGCTTCGGCGAGGACGTCCTCCTCGACGACATCCACGTGCATGACATCGAAACCGCCCTGCACATCCCCATTCGTATCGTTGAAGGTGACGGCGCCGATCTCCTTGCTGCTATGGTGGGGGATTGAATTCTGGTGTATAATTTGTCTGATTTTTGGAAAGAAGGGAGAGCAAACCCATGAACATCGTATGCTTAGACCTGGAGGGCGTCCTCGTACCGGAGATCTGGATCGCCTTCTCCGAGGCTGTCGGAATCCCGGCCCTGTCCAGAACCACCCGGGACGAACCCGACTATGACAAACTCATGCACTTCCGCCTGGACATCCTGCGGGAGCACCACCTGGGACTGAAACAGATCCAGGACACCATCGCCACCATTGACCCGCTGCCGGGGGCAAAGGAATTCCTGGACGCACTGCGGGCAGAGACCCAGGTCCTGATCCTCAGCGACACCTTCACACAGTTCGCGACCCCCCTGATGCGCAAGCTGGGCTGGCCCACCATTTTCTGCAATGAACTGGTGGTGGATCCCGACGGAACGATCACCGACTACCGCATGCGGATTGAGAACTCCAAGCTCTCCACCGTGCGGGCACTGCAGCAGATCGGATATGAGACCATCGCGGCAGGCGACAGCTTCAACGACCTGGCCATGATCGAGGCCAGCAAGGCAGGCTTCCTCTTCCGTTCCACGGAGGCCATCCGTGCGGCACATCCGGAGCTGTCTGCGTTTGAGGACTATGACGGATTCCTCGCGGCGATCCGGGAGGCATTAAGATAACACGGATGAACTACAAGCTCACCATCGCCTATGACGGCACGCGCTTCCTGGGCTGGGAGCGCCAGCCGGACCAGGAGTGGACGATCCAGGGGAAACTTGAGTCCGTGCTGTCCCGCATGACGGAGACGAAGGTCGATGTCATCGGCTCCGGCCGCACGGACGCGGGTGTCCACGCCAGGGCCCAGGTGGCCAGTGTCCGGTTGGAGACGACGCTGTCACCGGAGGAGATCCGGGACTACTTGAACCGCTACCTCCCGGAGGATATCGCCGTCAATGAGGTGCGCATCGCCTCCGACCGCTTCCACGCCCGGTACAACGCTCTGGGCAAGACCTACCGCTACACCTGTTACACCGGCGCGGCCCGCCCCGTCTTCGACAGACGCTACGTCACGGTACTGGAGGGCACACCGGATGTCACAGCCATGCGCCAGGCGGCGGAACTCCTGGTGGGCACCCATGACTTCAGGAGCTTCTGCGGCAACACCCACATGAAGAAATCCACCGTTCGCAGCCTGGACACGATCCGCATCGAGGAGAACGGACCGAGACTCCACCTGTACTACCACGGAAACGGCTTCCTCCAGAACATGGTCCGCATCCTGACGGGCACCCTCCTGGAGGTCGGCTTCGGTCGCCTCGCACCCCAGGACGTCAGCGACATCCTCGCCGCCTGCGACCGTTCCCTCGCCGGTCCTACCGCCCCTCCCCAGGGCCTTTGTTTAATGAAAGTGGACTATTGAATGTGCACTCGCGTCATGGTAGCCGTTGAACAGCTCCGGGAGCAGGCCTTACAGTTCGCAAGTACATTCTCGCAGAATGGTAGCCGTTGACCAGCGACGGGAACACCCACGGGTGGTTCGCGAGCTTGCGACAAGCGCGAGCAGGCCGCCCGTGGGATGTTCACGGAGCGTAAGGCTCAGGCCGCTGTGGGATGCTCCCGGAGCGTAAGTCATCAATCCACCCACGCTTCACCACTTGTTCTGCACGCCCGGATTATGATATACTGTAGACATGTTTGCGAAGTATACACAGATGGACCGCGGCAAACGGATCCGTCTCCTGCGGCGGCTCATCGTTACGGCGGTACTGCTGGCTTGCCTTGTTCCCACCTGCATCTGCGTCATCCTGGCGGTCCGCTATGACCGCACACAGACCAGACTCAGACAGGCCGCAGAAGATCTGGCATGGTACAGAGAGCATTACGGTGAAAACGAGTACGAGGCGGCGATTGCCCAGTCACATACAGGTTTTGATGCATACAGCCTGGCCTATGCGGCCACAGATGACGGCTTAGAGGGACGCACAGTGGTTTTTTCCTCCGCGGGGAATGCGGATCAGAAGGGAAAAGCCCAGGAAGAAACAGCACCCGCGCAGGATCTGCCCACAGAGGAGGTGGACGACAGCGCGAATCAGCCCGAAGCACCGCCCACAGAGCAAGAGACGGCGTCTGCCACGGATACGCCTGTCAACAGCCGTCTGGCTGCCGATGTGGAAGCACTGGGCGGCGGACGCCTCAGGGCCTCCAAAACGGAAGACGCGGATGACGGTGCGGATCCGGACAGGAAGCAGACCATCGGCGGCAAGATCATCCCCGCGGCATTCCCCATCGGTGTGGACGAGGATGCGGGATGGGACGGCGTGCGGCGCGTCTACCTGACCTTTGATGACGGCCCCAGCAGCTCCACCGAGGAGATCCTGAATATTCTGGATCAGTACGGCGTGAAGGCCACCTTCTTCGTCACCGGCAGAGAGGACACCTATTACCTCCCGATGTACCGCAGGATCGTAGAGGACGGACACACGCTGGGGATGCATTCCTACAGCCACAAATACAGCGAGATCTATGCATCGCTGGATGCCTTCCAGGCGGATCTGCACCGGCTCCAGACCTTCCTGTATGAGACGACAGGGATCTGGTGCAAGCTCTACCGTTTTCCCGGCGGCAGCAGCAACACCGTGAGCCGGGTGGACATGTCGAAGCTGGCGGATTACCTGGTGCATGAGGACATCGTCTACTACGACTGGAATGTGGCCAGCGGGGATGACCGCGCAGGCACCACGACGGAGATCCTGATCCAGAACGTGCTGTCCGGTGTGCCGAAGTTCCATACCTGCATCGTGCTGATGCATGACGCGGCGGATAAGAAACACACCGTAGAGGCCCTGCCTCAGATCATCGAGGCCATACAACAGATGGACAATACCGTGCTGCTGCCGATTACGGAGAATACGGAATCGGTGAAGCACCGGGAATATGAGTGAAAGGAGAAGGCAATGGGTTTTTTCTCAGAGCTGAAGAGTGATCTTTCCCAGGCAGTGAATACGATACTGCCGGAGGAGGAGCCACAGGAGGAGGTCGCGCCCGCAGCCGATGCGGGTGGTAAGGTGGATCTGGGGGAGATGCTGGATCACCTGGACGACATCAAGTTGGACGAGCATCTCGTCGCAGAAGAGCCGCAGGAGACTGTAGCAGAGGAGCCGCTGCAGCAGGAGAGTCAGGAGAAGCCTGCGGAGGATCTGTCCGCACAGGCAGAACTGGCACAGGCGGTGCAGGAGATCCAGGCGGAAGAGCCGGCACCGGCGGTGCAGGAGACAGTGGCGGAGGAGGTCGCAGAGAGCTTCCCGGAGCCTGCAGCCGTGGAGCCTGACGGCTGGGAGGAGATCCGGACGACCGCGGATCTCAAGGAAGAGACCACAGAGGCGCTGGCGGCGACGCTGGGGGCCATTGAGGAGATCAGCAGGAACAGGGTAGAGGAGCAGATGGCGGCGGAAGCGGAACGTGAAGTGGAGGCGCGCCGTGCTGAGGAAAGAAAAAAGAGAAACATTGGAGGGATGG
>JAFSYF010000220.1 GCA_017443695.1 Butyrivibrio sp. | reverse complement strand
TCGTTTTCCAGAACGAAGGCGTCCTCTCCCTGTATCACGACATCCCGCCGGATGAGGGCTGCGTTCTCATCTTCCCTCCCCGTCAGGGTCTGTATCACATACCACATCTTCTGCCATCTCCCGACGGGTGATCTGTTTGCTCTTGCAGAATTCTCTGATTGGATCACCGCTCCAATGCGATATCTGATTTTATCACCATTACGGGCGTACGTCAACTATATTTGTTTTTACTGCATAGTTTGTCCACCATCTTAGGACTGTTTACGTCGGATAATAGATGCAGGAGGGATATTGGTAATGGAGGAGAAGTCATTCAGCAGTATTCTGAAGGAGCTGCGTACATCCGCCGGGTATACGCAGCGACAGCTTGCCAACAAGCTTGGTGTCTCAAAATCTGTGGTGTCTTATTACGAATTATTAGAGCGGACCCCTTCGCCGGATACTCTCATCAGGTTGTCCGGGATATTTCAGGTTAGTACAGATTATCTGCTTGGGTTAGATGATTCTCATCGGGTCGATACATCCGGATTGACGGATGATGATGTGGCGCTTGTGAAGGAATTGGTTCGGACGCTGCGTGCGAAGAATCTTGCAAGGGGCTGACCGCGCATGCCATGTGCATGAGGCACATGGCTGGCAACGACAATAACGAAGCGTAGAAAACAGGATATCTGGGAGATCGGCGCAGCTGGCAAGGAGATCCGTTGCCTGCACCGTCTGTCCCTGCCTTCCTACCATCTTATGCTATGAATGTCAATTGCTGATTCTTTGCCGAGGCAGCTCGTCCCACTCAGGCCGTTACTGTTCAGTGCTTGACCATATCAGCAAAAGAAAAGGGACGGGTTCTTTGACCGGGGCCACCACAGAATAGAGATGATTCACGGGACTCACGGAAGCTTCAGCTCATAATCGATCAGGGTCATCTTCTCATTGACCGGTTTTTCCTCCCCGACCCGGACAAACCCGCATTTCTCATACAGATGGCAGTTGCGCGCCTCCTGCAGGATGGTTTCCAGCTTCCAGGTCTTCACCCCGGGATACAGCTGAAACGCTTTCTGGATCGCGGCATAGCCGATCCCGCGGCCCCAGAATGCGGGGCGTATGAATATCGGACTGATGAACGAGACCGTCTTCTCGGACGGATCCCTGTGTCCGAGATTGATGGCCCCCACGCGCTCGCCGTCCATCACGATGAAATAATACTTCCTGTTCGGCTGTGCGGCTCTCGCCCTGATCCGTTCGAGAGACTCGATTGCAGGCGAGCCGTCGTCATGATATTTCTCATAGAGCGGCATAAAACTCTCCACCTGCATCTCATGCAGCATGGGCAGATCATCCTCTTTGACTTCTTCGAGTGCTACGCGATCCGGCATGGCCACGCTCCTCTTCTTTTTATATATAACGCGCTCATTCCCACCGTGTCATGTTCTTTTCAAATTTCGCGATATACGATTTCTTCAGTTCCTCGGCGGAGATCCCATAGCAGAGCAGCACATCGTTGTAGAACATCAGCACATCGGACAGCTCCTCCACCAGAGCGGTCCGCAGCCTGGCCCGGCCCGTCCTCACCAGTCCGAACCCCAGTCCGTGGTGTCGGAATCCCAGCTGTCATTGCTGTCCCAGTCGTAGCTGCTGTCAGAACTGTGATACTCCTCGTAATACGCGGAATCATTCCAGTCGCTGACGTTCAGATTCGGATTCCAGTCATAGCCCTGGTAATAGCTGCTGTTGTGGTCCGCACTCGCGACCTCCGGCGGCAGGTAGACGTCGTAATCATTCGTCTTGAACCATTCGCCGACGTTGCTGTCGTAGTAGAACCAGTTCGAATCGTATTGATAATAGGTCTGATTGTTATACAGGTAATAGCCGTTGTTGGTGGGAAAAAGCCTGGACAGGATGGGAGACAGCACCGAGATGGAGATCAGGAAAGTGACGATCGCGGTGACAGTGGCAACCTTAAAACGGTTGCGCTTCTCCTTCTGCTGCCGCTCCTGTTCCCGCACCTGTTCCTGCGCGGCATTCTTGCTGGCCACATTGGCCTTCTGATGGACGATCTCATCCTTCAGCTTCTGATAGAGCTCGTTGACCGCGTACTGCTCGTCCTTGCCCTGATACCGGACAGCCCGCTCCCCATTGTCCTTATTCTTGTAGACGATGAACGCCCCGGTATCCGGATCCTTGTAGATACCAAACGCCCGGGCCTCCCTGATGTCCTTGCCGATAAAAAAGCGCGTGACCTCCTCCGGCGGAAGCTTCCGGTCCTTATACCACTGTTTAAGCTGCTCAATGGTCCTGGGCTGGACATCCCCATCGTTATGAGACTTGTTCGGTCCCCCGCATTTCGGGCACTCCGGCAGGGTATCCTCGTAGGTATTCCCGCAATAATCGCACTGTATCTTCATTGCATTCCTCCGTATGTAACGGTTCAGAACATGTTCTGAATGGTTCCCTCTGTTTCTTGCCTGTGCCGCATACGATGCGACCGGCACCTTTCATCATACCACAGGAGATACGGAAAACAAAGGATGGGTTTTACGCCTCCATCCCGTCCCGGATGATGAAGGCCACGGAATGCTTCGCCAGATACCGTTCGGCGCTGGCCTCATCCTTGACGAAGACCCCCTTATACCTGCCCGCCAGCGCTTCCTTCAGATCCCGCAGCTTCTCCGCGGACTCATTGATCACCAGCACCACCGGGAGCGGCGCATCCGGCACACTCTCCGACGGCTTCCCTTCTGTGGCCTGAGCAGGCGCCTCCTCCGGCAGGATCAGCGCATGATCGATATACTTGAACAGCAGATCCTCCAGCTCGTTGAACATGATGGGCTTCGAGAGATAGTCCTGGAAACCCTCCCGGAGATAGGCCTCTCTGGCCCCCATGATCGCATCCGCCGTCAGCGCGATGACCGGCGTCCCCTCCGCCAGCTGCTCCTTCCGGATGACCTCCAGGGTCTGGGTCCCCGACATCCCGGGCATCATCTGATCCAGCAGGATCAGGTCGTAGGACTCCTTCCGCAGCAGTTCGATACATTCCGCTCCGGAGAGCGCCACACTGGTCCGGATCCGGGTCTCGCTCATCAGCCCCGTGATCACCTCCAGATTCATCTCATTGTCGTCAACGATCAGCACCCGGGCCTTCGGCGCCACCAGCTTCGGCCGGTACTCCTCCTTCTGCACCTGCGCCCGGGCCAGACGCTCCGTATAATCCCCGATGGGCGTGGCATCCACCACCTCCTGTACCAGCTCCACCGTGAACACGGAGCCTTTGCCGTACTCGCTCTCCACCGTGATGCCGCCCCCCATCATCTTTGCCAGCTGACGGGTGATATTCAGACCGAGTCCGGTCCCCTCCACGTTCCGGTTCCTGGTCTCATCCAGCCGCTGGAAAGAAGAAAACAGCTTCTCCCGGTCCTCCTCCCGGATCCCGATGCCCGTATCCGTCACCCGGATGACCAGCTTCTTCTCCGCGGGTCTATAGTCCGCCGCGACCGTGATACCGCCGGTTTCCGTATATTTAATGGCATTGTTCGTAAGATTCAGGATCACCTGACGGATCCGGATCTCGTCCCCCCGCAGCACCGACGGGATCTCAGGATTGACCTGCAGCTCATAGGTCAGACCCTTGTCCCGGGCCTTGGACATGGTCATGTTCACGATATCGTTCAGCACGGAAGCGAAATCATACGCCACCGGCACCAGCTCCATCTTGCCCGACTCGATCTTGCTCAGGTCCAGAATGTCATTGATGATGGACAACAGGGTCCTGCCGGCGCTGCGGATGTCCATGGCGTACTTTCGGATCTGCGTATCCTTCGTCTCCCGCAGGATCATTTCGTCCATCCCGATGATGGCATTCATGTGCGTCCGGATCTCATGGGACATATTCGCGAGGAAATTGCTCTTGGCCTTGTTGGCGTCATCCGCCGTATCCTTTTCCAGCTTCAGCACCCGGCGCTCATAGGCCGCCTTCTGCTCCTCCAGCTTCATCTCCTCCATGCTCCGGGCATAGTTCTGTTCATTCTTGTGGCCGACATAGTAGATGGCGGCGATCATGAGGAAGACGCCGGAGCAGATGAAGATGTTCACGAACAGCTGGCGGTTCACCTCGTCATAGAGCTCCTCATTGCTGACCGACAT
Source organism: Butyrivibrio sp. (assembly GCA_017443695.1). GTDB lineage: Bacteria > Bacillota > Clostridia > Lachnospirales > Lachnospiraceae > Butyrivibrio. The sequence continues at coordinate 618 of JAFSYF010000220.1, read as the reverse complement.
CACGACATACCATCGGTTCATGAGACGATTGACGAACACGGTGCTCTTCTCCCTGTCATGGGTATAGATGAAATCCCCGGACTCGACGGCCCGGATGGCCTCGAGGAATTTCCTGCCCTCCGGGGTGTCGTTCATGTTCGTGCCCTTCAGGTCCTCCTCCAGATGCGCCATGATGAGACCGCTCTCATCCACGACGAAGCCGTAACCCCGGTCCTTGATGGTGAGCTCGGGCATGATCTGCTGGACACGGTTCAACTGCACATCCAGGGAGATGATATTCTGCCGGTCCGGCAGCATCCGGCACACGGAGATGATGAGATTCCCCGTCTGGGCATCCACATAGGGCGGGACGAACGCCACATCCCCGCCGGCCTGCTGGGCGATGACGTACCAGTCGCGGCTCTTCGGGTCATACCCCTCCGGCGGCATCCAGTTCAGACCATCCATATATTTGCTCATGATATAGCCGTACAGCCCGGTGAAATTCTCATCGAACTGTTCGGAGACATTGTTGGTTTCCTCCACGAGGAATTCGTGGATTCTGGCGGGTGTGGAGCCGCTGATCAGCATATGATAGACGGAGTCGGCGGTGACATGCAGCACGTTTTCCGCGGTATT
>JAFSYF010000219.1 GCA_017443695.1 Butyrivibrio sp. | reverse complement strand
TGTGACGCTCCAGAATATGACGGCTGAGCGAATGGATGAGACGCGCTATGATAAGCAGCAGCTGGTCAGCAATCAGTTGGTGGAGCGCGGAGATCCGATCTATAAGCTCTGCACGGAAGAAAACTGGTCCGTGGTGATTCAGGAGAACGATCCGGAGAAGGTACAGGAACTGGAGGATCTGAAATATGTGAAGATCCGTTTTCTGAAGAACCAGGATGAGGCCTGGGGGAAGGTGTCCACCTATACCAATGCAGACGGGGATTCTTTTGTCCAGTTCACCTTTACCAATTCCATGATCACTTTCTGCCGTGACCGTTTTCTGTCCATTGAGCTCATCACGGAGGAGGAACGGGGACTGAAGATCCCGAATTCTGCGATCTCCGAGCTCAACTTCTATATCGTTCCGAAGGCGTATATCATCACCGGCAACAGTGGGGAACAGGGCGTCATGCGGGAGCGCTACGATGAAAACGGCGCACAGTCAACGGAATTCGTCAAAACTCCGATTTACAATGAAGGAGAGGACGGCTGTTATGTGGATATGACGGCGCTGCGCGGTGGTGATATCCTGATTCAGCCGGACTCAAACAGCCGGTACACGGTGAGTCGCCAGGCCTCGCTGATTGGTGTATATAATATTAATAAAGGCTATGCGGATTTCCGGCAGATCAAGATTCTGTATCAGAATGATGAATACGCCATTGTCCGTCCGAATACCACCTACGGACTCAGTGTCTATGATTTCATCGTGCTGGATGCCGCTACGGTTGACCGGGAAAAGGATGAATAGTGGAATTTATTGGCCGGTCGTTGATTGTCTGTCAATGACAGGCGGAGAGGGGCAATGATGTTCCGGGAGTTTGAGGTGGCGCTTCCTGCACGTTCGGGCAGGGATTTTGATATCAGAGATTATGGTGCCATACCGGATGGACAGACCTCCAATACGGCGGCATTTGCGGCGGCAATCCGGGATGCCGGTACGGAGGGCGGCAGGGTTCTTGTGCCGAATGGCATCTGGCGGACGGGACCCGTACGTCTGATCTCCGGCGTAGAGCTCCATCTGGCAGACAATGCCCTGATCCTGTTCAGTAAGAGCCCGGAGGAGTATCCGCTGATGGTGACGGACTATGAAGGCATCCGGCGTATCCGCGCGGTCTCGCCGATTCTGGCGGAGGATGCGGAGGATATCGCCATCACCGGCGGCGGCACCATCGATGGCAGCGGACATCTGTGGCGTCCCGTGAAGCAGTTCAAGCTGACGGGCAGGCAATGGGCAGCACTGACAGCCAGCGGCGGCGTGGTCATCCATCAGGCGGAATCCGACATCTGGGTTCCGACCCGAACCATTTATGACGGTCATCAGGCAGGGGAGGTCTACCCGGATGCCTGTGCCTCGGAAGAAGCTGCGCTCAGAAAAGCGGCGCCGTACTACGATTATTACCGCCCTGTGATGGTGAGTCTCAGGCATTGCCGGCGTGTGCTGGTGGAGGGCGTACGGATCCAGAATTCTCCGGCATGGTGCGTCCATCCGTATTTCTGCGAGGATCTGACCCTGCGTCATCTGACGATCTTTAATCCCTATCATGCACAGAATGGAGATGGCATCGATGTGGACTCCTGTAACAGGGTGCACATCCATCATTGCGACCTGCAGACCGGAGATGACGGGATCTGTCTGAAATCCGGCAAGGACAGGGAGGCCAGGAAGCTCCTTCAGCCCTGCGAGAACGTACTGGTTCATGACTGCCGGGTTGGACACAGCCACGGCGGTTTCGTCATCGGCAGCGAAATGTCCCGCGGTGTCCGCAATGTCCTGGTCCGGGACTGCACCTTCATCGATGCGGATGTGGGACTGCGGTTCAAGAGCGCCATGGGCCGGGGCGGTGTTGTGGAAGATATCTGGCTCACGGATATCCAGATGGTGGACATCCGTGAACAGCCGGTGATCCTGACCATGCACTATATGTTGAATCAGATGGGAACGGATGACCCGGTGAAACAGTCGGAGGATCCGGCAGATATCCCGTTCTTCCGGCGGATTCATTTTACAAGGTGCCGCTGTACAGGCGCCGGACGGCCTGTGACAATTGATCCGCTGGCAGGTCATCCGGAAACGATCCGGGATATTTTCTTTGATGCATGTGATTTGGATAACCAGGAGGGTTGATTATGTGTATCGGACAGAGTAAGCAGAAGCAGACACAGAAGACGGGGCAGATCCATACAGGCACACAGCAGACAGTCGTGCCGGTGATGCAGTCCAAACGGGGGTGGATGGATAGAGTTCAGAATGTGTTCTCCGGCTTTGGCTTTGCACACAATCAGGAGATCCCGGAGGAGATCCAGAATGAAACCATTCAGGATGACGCAGTGCTCCTGTCCGGTAAGAAAATCGGCAGTATGGATATGATCAAGGCGCGGCGGGAGTACCGTAAAAAAAAGGAGGTCGCCAGGGTGAGGCGATCTGTGGTGGACGAGTATTATGAGAAAATCAACACGGAGGAAGCATCTCTGGATAAAACGGCGTCATTCCGGCAGAAGGATTCCTGGGATATGATGCACATTCTGGAGACAGACAAGCAGCAGGGTTTCATGAACGGCTGCCATAGTCAGAAGCCGGCGGAACAGGTCGCTGCGCTGCAAATGGTTTATGATAAGATCCTGAAAGCGGATTTCTCCATTTTTGCCTATAGAAATGACGATGACATCTACAACCATTACGAAGAAAAGATGCGTCTGATGGATGCCGGTCATGTGCTGCGGAAGTCGCTGAAGGAGTTTGTGGATAACGGCGGGGCCATGGATGAGGCGACGCTGCAGGAACTGCACGCGCGGATTGATTTCCTGGAGCAGCAGCGGCAGATGTATATCAGCAAGGATCAGACACTGCTGCATCCGCAGTATTTGATGCTTCGGGACAATGATCTGAAGGAACTGGAGAGACTCCCTGCGGAGGAGTTGGTTCAGAAATCGCAGAATGTCGATCAGACCATTACGGCACTCAGGACAGGTATTGAACTCCTGAATACCCAGGCCCAGGAGACAACAAGCAAAAAGAAGAAAGCAGAGATTCAGAAAAAAATTGACAGGGCACAGCGTCGTATAGAAAGACTGGAGAATCTGAAGAGCTTCATTGCATTGTATGGCGCCGAGATGGTGCGTTCCCGGGACGAAGAGGGCTTCCAGTCATTAAAGCCCGGTGAGGATCCGATGGCCCATTTGGATACACTTAGAAAGCAGCGTAAGGAACACAGCCGGAAGCAGTGGACGAAGAACCTGGAGGAATTCTATGCCGCTGATCTGGAAATGCAACAGTTCCAGAAGTTAATCATTCCGGGAGATTTTGAGAGTGGTATCTCTGAAATGGCCACCGTTCATCAGGCTGGACTGCAGGGACGCGTCCCA
>JAFSYF010000218.1 GCA_017443695.1 Butyrivibrio sp. | reverse complement strand
TGGTAGAGATACAGGATGTCTGTAAGATATATAATCCGGGAGAAAATGAGGTCCGGGCGCTGGATCATGTATCGCTGTCCATCGATGAGTGCGAATTCGTGGCGATCATCGGGCAGTCGGGCTCCGGCAAATCCACCCTCATGAATATGCTGGGGTGTCTGGACACCCCCACCAGCGGGAGCTACCGCCTGCACGGGCAGGATGTCTCCCATCTGTCGGATGACGAGCAGTCGGATATCCGCAACCGGGAGATCGGATTCATCTTCCAGGGCTTCAATCTGATCGCCTCTCTGACGGCGCTGGAGAATGTGGAGCTGCCGCTGATTTACCGCGGCCTGGGCAAGAGAGAGCGGCTGCGTCTTTCGGAGGAGGCGCTGGCACATGTGGGTCTGGCAGGGCGGATGACGCACCGGCCCTCGGAGATGTCGGGCGGACAGCAGCAGCGGGTGGCCATCGCCCGTGCCATCGCCCAGGCACCGCCGATCCTGCTGGCGGATGAGCCCACCGGCAATCTGGATTCCGCATCCAGCCGGGAGATCATCCAGATCATCCGGGGACTGCATGCCGAGGGACGCACGGTGATCCTGATCACCCATGACCCGGGGATCGCACGCCAGGCCGCACGGATCATCACGATCAGCGATGGTCGGATCCGGAGTGATGAGAGTAATCCGGACTTCCGGAGGTTCGAGGAGGGAAGCAATGGAAGAGAAGAGTAAGAAACGGTTTAAGAAGCGCTGGATCGTCCTGGGGGTGGTGGGCGTTGTGGCTGCCCTGGGGATCTGGCGGGCGATCAGTGCGAGAGGCAGCGCGATGACCACGGTGGAGACTGCGGATATCGCACGCAGTAATATTGAAGAGATCGTGTCCATCAGCGGCACCGTGGAATCCGCAGAGACATCGGACTGCTATGCGGAGCTCGCGGTGCGGGTCAATGATCTGCCCTTCAAAGCCGGAGACCGGGTGAAGAAGGGGGATCTCATTGTGGCCTACGACACGGATGAGCTGGAGATCCAGCGCCAGACGGCGGAACTGAACCTGCAGCAGGCGGACGGCAATTATGACGACTCCATCTCCAAGGCAGGCAAGGCCCAGTCCAAGAAGGCGGTGGCAGACCGGGATCTGCCGGCGATCCAGGCGCAGATCGACGAGACACAGGCGCAGATCGATGCGCTGAATGAGGAGATCAAACAGAAGCAGCACCGTATGGCCCAGGTGGGGACACAGCTGTCAAAGGCCTCCCATGACATCAATCAGAACGGGAAGTACGATGGTGTGACGGATGAAGACAATTATCTGGAGGTCCAGGATGAGGACGGCAATGAGATGTATCTGTCCATCCAGAATGCCATCGCGGACAACCAGCTGGCCCAGTCCCACGACGAGCAGATCATGGGCTGGAACAAACAGATCGAGGAACTGAATGAGACGCTGACGAAGCTCAATGAGCAGAAGACCGAGCTGAAGAGCGACCAGTCTGCCGGGGAGAGTGCGGAGCTCACCAGTGGCGGCCGCAATGCCCTGGAGGCCCAGCGGGAGCTGGCACGGCTCACCAATGAGAAGACCCTGCGGGATATTGATAAGGTCGGGGATGGTGTGAAGGCGGAATACAACGGCGTTCTGACGGAGGTGAATGCCTCGAAGGGCGCAACGATGCAGGCCGGCACCAAGCTCTTCTCCATCGCCAGTACGGACCGCATCAAGGTGACCATGTCCATCTCCAAGTCGGATATGTCGAAGATCAAGCTCGGACAGGCGGTGGATGTCACGGTGGGCGGACGTGCCTATGAGGGAGAGGTGAGCTGGATCGCCGGTGCCGCGACGCGCAATTCCAGCAATGTACCGGTGGTGGCCGCCGAGGTGACGGTGAAGAATCCGGACGACGCCATCATTCTCGGGGTGGAGGCCAGTATGAAGATCCATACCCGCCACGCGGATGATGTGCTGGTGGTGCCCTATGAATATGTGAATACGGATACCCACGGGGATTTCGTCTATGTGGTGGAGGACGGAACGCTCCTGCGGCGCGATGTGCAGATCGGAATCACCACCAGTACGGACGCGGAGATTATGGAAGGACTGTCGGACGGCGATCAGGTGGTCACCAGCGATGCCTCCGAGCTGCAGGAGGGGATGCCGGTTCAGGTGATGCACACAGGGGAGTGACGCATTCGTGGCACAGATTCTGGAGTATATCGCAAGTGCGATCAAGAATATCAATCATAACCGCTTCCGGTCTCTCCTGACGATGCTGGGGATCATCATCGGTATCGCGTCGGTGATCACCGTCATCACGCTGGGGGACGGCATGGCCGGTTATGTCAAGGGAGAGCTGAACGCGCTGGCGGGCAACTATGCCACGCTGCGTCTCGATGAATCCAAGACCAGCGAGACCCTGACCCTGGATGATATGCGCGCCCTGGAGGAGGAGATTCCGGAGCTCTACGGAACCTCTGTGACGATGTACGGCTCCGGGACGGTCTCCGCTCGTCGGGCGACGGTGGATGCGCAGGTGACGGGCTGTACGCAGTACTATATCTATGAGTACGGCAACCGGATCATCAACGGCCGGTATCTCTCCGAGAGGGATGTGGACGACGGGGCCGCGGTGTGTGTGCTGCTGGAATCGGATGCCAAACAGCTCTTCGGGACGACGGACGTGGTAGGGATGACCCTGGATCTGTCCATGTACGGGATCACCAGGGAGCTGACGATCGTCGGCGTGCGGGAGGATTTCGGCGGGATGGTATCGATGATGCTCTCCGTGGCGCTGGAGGACTATTTGGCGATGCCGGAGGTGCCCTACACGTTCCTGATTGATCAGTATTATTACAGCGATACCGATTTCACCAGCATCGATCTGTTTGCGGCACAGGAGGATCTGCCGGAGGCAGGCAAAAAAGCCGTTGCGCTCATGGAGATCCGTCACGGGCTCCGGGGGGAGCAGGCGCTGTCCATCGCGAGTATGCAGGATTCCATGGGGCAGATCGACGAAGTGATGAACAACATCACGCTGTTCATGTCGTTGGTGGCGGCGATCTCACGCCTGGTGGGCGGTATCGGCGTCATGAACATCATGCTGGTGTCCGTGACGGAACGTACCCGGGAGATCGGTATCCGTAAGTCCATCGGTGCCAGGACCTCCTCTGTGATGGTGCAGTTTCTGGCGGAGTCGGCGATCCTCTCTGCGCTGGGCGGGATCCTGGGGATCCTCCTGGGGATCGGCCTCGCCTCCGTGCTGTGCCGGGCGCTGGGCTTCACAACGGTGGTGCGGCCGACGGTGGTGATCGGCGCGACGCTGTTCTCGGCGGGGGTGGGCATTTTCTTCGGGCTGTATCCGGCGCGCAAGGCGGCCAAAATGCGGCCCATCGATGCGCTGAGGCTGTAGGAGGCACGTATGAGGGCATTCGGTGAGTATATCAAGTCTGCGGTGGCCTCGATCCGGAACAACAAGGGGCGTTCTTTTCTGACGATGCTGGGGATCATCATCGGTATCGCCTCGGTACTGGCGATCCTGTCCGTCGGGGATGGGATGAAGGCGGAGGTGAACAGCGAGGTCAATGATCTGGGCTCCGGCGGGATCACCATCAGTGTGGACAGCAAGAAAACGGACAAGCTGATCACGACAGAGGATATCGAAACGGTCAGGGACATGGTGCCTCAGATCAAGGGAATCGATATCACCAATCAGATCTGGGGGACGGTGTCCTCCCGCCGGGGGGATTATGAGGCGGTGGTTTACGGCGGGACAGAGGCCAGACGGTTCTCCTACGGTAACTCGGACTTCATGCTCCACGGCCGCTATTTCTCGGCGGAGGACGTGGCGGAGGCCAGAGGGGCCATCGTGCTGTCGGCCTATGGGGCTCGGGATCTGTTCGGCACGACGGATGTGGTGGGCCAGACGGTGACGGTATCCACGAGCTGGATGAGCGCGGAGGCCACCATCTGCGGCGTTCGTGAAGCCAATGCCACCGATGATATCTATGCGAGCTACTGGGGAGATGATCCCCTGGTGATCATCGATGCGCCGTATACGTGGCTTACGGGCGCGTTCTATCTGTCAGACGAGGGCTTCACCTCGATCAGCATTTATGCGGATGCGGACAACCGGGATGATTGTGCCGCCCAGGCCAGAAATGTGCTGGAGAGTCACATGGGGCTGCGGGGGGAGAACGCGGTGAAGATCGAAAGCTATGTCAGCAACATGGACTCGATCTCGGGGATCATGGATGTGGTGACACTGGTGGTGGCGCTGATCGCGGCGATCTCTCTGATCGTGGGCGGCATCGGTGTGATGAATATCATGACGGTCACGGTGACGGAACGTACCCGGGAGATCGGGATCCGTAAGGCACTGGGGGCCCGGACCTCCTACATCCTCATACAGTTCCTGGCGGAGTCTGCCATCCTGACGCTGATGGGTGGCCTGATCGGCGTGGTGCTGGGACTGGTGGGCGGTTATGTGATCTGCCGGTATGCGGAATTCCCGTTTGTGATCAACCCGGCCACCATCCTGCTGGTGGTCTCCATCGCCAGCGCCGTGGGCCTGTTCTTCGGCATCTACCCCGCCCGCCGCGCAGCCAAACTGGATCCCATTGAAGCATTACGTGCAGAATAGTGGCGGCGGTAATCGTTTTACCCTGTGTATTTTTGTGGTATAATCAAATTACTATGCGCTACACGATCGACCGCCTGCTGCGTGGCCAATTTGAATATGAGGATCGCACCCTGACGTGTGCCATCGACCGTCTGGACATCGCCCTGTGGGAGGGGGAGTCTCCGGAGGGTTCTTTTGATATCACGGGGACACCTGGCTATCCGCTGGAGGGGGAGGCCAGTACCACGGAACCGCGGTTGACACTGCTGACACCCTCTTTTTCCGGGACACAGTCGGAGATCGCCTGGCGTTTCGACGGCCGCGGGCTGGCTGTCGGGGATGTCACGGAGGGAACGATCCGGATCATCTCAAACAGCGGGGAGCTCTCTGTGCCGTACCGGGCTGTGGTCCAGAAGAGACGGCCGGATTCCTCCATGGGAGAGATCGCCAACCTGTTCCATTTTGCCAATCTGGCGAAGGCGAACTGGGAGGAGGCACAGGCACTGTTCTATTCCCCGGATTTCCCCGGGATGTTCTCTGAATCGGATCATGCGGACGAGACCCTCTACCGCGGGCTGTCCCATACGGCGGGCTCCGCTCAGGGGATGGAGGAATTCCTGCTCTCTGTGCATAAGAAGTCGCCGGTGAGCTATCACTGTGATCCTCCCCAGGTGCTGATCGATTACTCCATGGGTCAGAACCGGTATGAGCTGCGCATCATACGCAACGGCTGGGGCTATACGGAGGTAACGGTGGAGGTCGACGGAGCGTTCCTGCAGGTCGATGCCACGAAGCTCCTGGAAGCGGATTTTGCAGGTAATTTCTGTCTGCTGCGGCTGTTCATCGATCCGGAGAAGCTCCATTCAGGCAGGAATTTCGGACGGGTGATTCTGCGTCATCCGTATGGGGAGACGGTCGTGCCCGTGACGGTGACAGATTCGCTGGAGCTGCCGGCGGGACACTCGGCACGCAACAAGAGTGGGGATGTGCTGCTGCAGTATGAGCTGAAGCTGATGCGGCTCTATGAGGATTTCCGCTGCAAACGCATCGGATCACGGGCGTGGCTGTCGGAGATCGGCAAGCTGGTGACTGCCATGGAGGCGGCAGTGCCCGGGGAATCTCCGGTGGTACGGGCCTATACGGCACAGTATCTGATCACCGCAGGCCGGGGGAGTGAGGCCCGGTATATCCTGAACCAGCTGGGGGCGCAGTTCGAGAGCGGGGAGCTGGAGGACGAGACGCTGCGCGCCTATTATCTGTATCTGACCTCCCTCCTTTCCAGAGACGATACGCTGACCGGTGAGGTGGCGGAGAAGATCGGCCGGATCTACGGTCAGGATGAGAGTGATTTCCGTGTGGCGTGGATCTGCCAGTATGTGTCGGAGACGCTGACGGAGGACCCGCGTGCCAAGTACCGGTTCCTGACGAACCAGGTGCGGCAGGGCTGCAGGAGTCCGCTGATCTATCTGGAGGCGGTATTGCTGTTGTCGGAATCGCCGGATCTGCTGGTGCGGCTGACGGATACGGAGATGATCCTGCTGCACTATGGTGTCCGCAAGGGGCTGATCTCCGAGGGCCTGGCGGAGCAGGCGATCTCCCTGGGGCGTCGGGAGCGGAACTACTCGCTGCAGCTGTTCCGGATCATGGTCGGGTGCTACCAGGTCTGCCACACCGAGGAAGCGCTGGATGCGGTCTGCGGCCTCCTGATCAAGGGCGGACGTACGGACGCGGAGGCGCACAGATGGTATGCGCTGGCGGTGGACAAGCAGCTGCGGATCACCCGGCTCTATGAGTATTACATGATGTCCATCGCGGTGAATGAGGACGGGGTGCTGCCGGAGGAGATCTCGAAGCAGGTGCTGATGTATTTCTCCTATCAGAGCGACCTGGATTATGATAAGAATGCGATCCTCTACCGCTATCTCCACGAGCACAGGGAGACCTATCCGGAGCTGTGGAACAGCTACCGGAAACAGATCGACCGTTATCTGATGGAGCAGCTGGACCATGGCCGTGTGAACGATGATCTGGCCTACCTGTACCAGAACATGCTGACGCGGCAGATGGTGGATATGGAGAACAGCACCCAGGTGCTGGCCATCCTGAATACCTGGGAATTCATCAGCGAGGATCCGGCGATGGACCGGGTCTACATCATCTACGACCGGCTGACCCAGGAGATCGAGATCCGGCTGAATGAGGGCAGGGCCTGTTTCCCGCTCTATGGCAGTGACTTCCGGATCCTGCAGCAGGACGCGGCGGGACACCGGTATGCTGAGGGACGCAAGTTCACACTCCGGCGTAAGATCCTGGCTCCGCAGATCGAGGGGTTTGCGACGCCCTATATCCGCAGGGGACGCGGCAATCTGGACCTGTTCCTGTCGGAGCTGGGCAAGGGGGCCTATACGATCTCTCTGGACAATGTGGACCGTTTCCGGGATCTGGCCAACTCCGGCCTGGTGCAGCCCGCCTGCCGGGCGCAGATCCGCCGGAATCTGATCCGGTTCTATTATGACAATGATTTCACGGCACAGCTCATGGACTATCTGAATGAGCTGGATCCCGTACAGATGAGCGGAGAGGAACGGCGGGAGGTGGTCTCCATGCTGATCCTCATCGGCGAAGAGAAGCGGGCGCTGGAGCTGCTGCGGACGGGTGGCTTCTACGGGGTAGAGGAGAAGCTGGTGTTGCGGCTGGTGGATGCGCTCCTGTCCGCGGGAGAGCTCCCGGTGGATGAGCTCTGTCTGCAGCTGGCCTGGTATGCTTTCGCCGGGCGCAAATACGATGAACAGGTGCTAAAGTATCTGGTGGCGCATTTTAGCGGGACGAGCCGGGAATTGTACCGGCTGTTCGCCGCTGCGGTGTCCTTCGGGGTGGAGGTGCACGGTCTGTGTGCCCGTCTGCTGGAGCAGGCGCTGACCACCGGCGCGCTGCCGAATGAGCGGGCGGAGGTCTACCAGCAGTATGCGAAGGAAGGCGGCGGCGGAGATGTGGAGCGGGCGTATCTCGCCCGGGCGGCCCATGATGATTTCTCTGTCGGGGTGAAGGCGGAGGACTTTGTGTATGAGCAGATCGGCCGTCTGCTGATGAGAGGGCAGAAGGAGGATGTGCTGCCGCAGATCTGCGGGATCGCCTGGCTGGATCACTATGCCGCAAGGGTCTCCGATCTGTCGGATACACAGCAGGCACTGGCGGCGCGGCTGCTGCGCGGTCTATTGTTGCAGGAGCATGTCTACCCCTTCTATCACGCCTATGAGGCGCTGCTGCCGGAACAGGAGCTGACGCTGCCGGTGATGGGACATGCCGTGCTGTCCTACCGCGCGCGGCAGGGGAGTGAGGTCTATGCCCATACCAGACGGGAAGATACGCCGGATGCGGAGTACACGGTGACCCGGATGCGGGAGACGATGGAGGGCGTGTTCGTTGCTTCTTTCCTGCTCTTCGGCGGAGAGACGCTGGATTACTATATCACGGTAGAGGAGTGTGAGGGCCGGCTGGAGCGGCTGGTGGAGAGCGGGAGCCTCACGGGCCGGGGCGCAGGAGAAGAGCATGCGGGACGCCTGTCCTATCTGGATGAGTTGCACACGTTGGTGGCGCACAGGCATGAGGAGCAGGCGGAGGGTCTGCTGGATCAGTATATGCGGGAACGGTTCCTGTGTGACAGGCTGTTCCGGCCCATGTCCATGACAGGAGGGAAACGGTGATCTGGCGGTCGGGTAACACGGAGCGCAGGCGTCGGTTCCTGCTGGGATATGAGCTGGGAGACCGGGTCTGCCGGATCAGCTATGTGCAGCAGGGGACGGGATTACAGCCGGAGACGCTGTCGCTGAAGGCAGGCGCGGAGGATTACGATATTCCCACGATGCTGCTGCGGGATCCTGTGGAGAACCGGTGGTTCTACGGCAGGGAAGCGCTGATGAAGGAGGACAGGGAGGGGATGGTCCCCGTGCGGGATCTGCTCTCTGCCGCCATAGACGGGGCAGACATCGAGGTGGCCGGGGAGAGCTTCGATCCGGTGGCACTGCTGACGCTGTTCGTCAAGCGGACTTTCTCACTGCTGGCGCTGGAGTGTTCGCCGGAGGAGATCGCGGGAATCCTGTTTACGGTACACACGCTGGATGCCCGGACGGAGGAGGTGCTGGGGCGCATGTCCGACGGTTTGGGACTGACCAGCGCGCAGTATCTGTTCCGGAGCTATGAGGAGAGCTTCTATCACTATGTGATGAACCAGGAACCGGCGCTGATGAACCGGGATGTGATCGCCTTTGATTACGACGCGGATCGGATCGAGTGCTACTACATGGCCTGTAACCGGCGGACGACGCCTGTGGTGGTCACCCTGTCCAGAGACCGGGTGGACCGCGACAATCTGCCGAAGCAGCCCGAAGGGGAGGCGCTGTCGGAGCAGCACAGGAACTGGCTGGATGAGGAGTTCCTCCGTATCGTACAGACGGCGACCACAGGGAAGCTCATCAGTTCCGTCTATCTCGTGGGTGAGGGCTTCCGGCCCGGATGGATGAACCGGTCACTGGAGTTTCTGTGCCGGACGAGGCGCGTTTTCCAGGGGAATAATCTCTTCTGCAAGGGTGCCTGTTACGCTGCGGGGACGATCCTGGAGCAGGAGGAGAAGACGGCCCAGGGACTGGATACCTCAACGGAGTTCATCCTGTTAGGCCGGGATCAGCTGCGCGTCAACCTGGGTCTGGATGTGGTCAAGCAGGGGACGAAGAGCTATCTGGCGCTGATGGATGCCGGGGCCAACTGGTACGATGCGGGCCGGGAGGTGGATCTGATCCTGGATCACGGGGAGGCGCTGGAGCTGAAGCTTCTGCCGCTGACCAGCGGTACGCCGAGGGAGATCCGGCTGGCGCTGCCGCCATTCTCCGAGGACCGGCCGGAGCGCTGTACGAGGCTACGTCTGCGTCTGGATATGGATGGACCGGAGCGTATCCGCGTGCGGCTGACGGATCTGGGCTTCGGGGAGTTCTTTCCGGGGACCGGGCAGACCACAGAGGAGTTCGTCAGCTATGAGACGGAGCAGAACGGGGAGGACGGACCCGTGCCCTGCCGGGTGCTCCTGTGTATGGGGCGGGTGGCGGAGCTGCCTTACCATATCAGCCGTCTGGGACGGGATGTGGCGACCGTCGAGGAACTCTGCTATGTGCTGGCCCACAGCGCGTTCTTACTGGAGGAGGATTTCGCCGGGGAGGCGCTGGCGGAGTGGCTTGCGGAACAGTGTGGTCTGACGGAGCTGGGACAGCGGCTGATGCAGACGCTGTCGAGGCGGCAGCCGGTGGTAGAGGCTGTGCGCATGATCCTGGAGTATGTCCGGTACAACACGGAGGAGGAGATCGAGGATACGCTCCGTACACTGTCGGAGACGGCAGGACTGAATGTGTATGAGAAACGGCTTGCGCGGATCCGCCATTTCGTTGGTGAGCGGTATTACGCGGCTGCGCTTGCGGAGATCGACGGCCTGCTGGACAGGCTGGAGGAGCAGACGAATCCGATGGACCGCGCGCTGTTACTCTATAATAAAGGTGTGATCTGTGCGCGGTTGTTCCTGTACGAGCGGGCGCAGACGCTGTTCCTGGAGGCCTATGAGCTGGCCAGGCAGGCATCGCAGCGTGCGGAGCAGCTGGCGACGGAGGCCTATATCGCTTTTCTGGCGGCCAAGAGGATGTGCGTCAGCGAGCAGGAGTATATCGATTATGTGGCGTCCCATCCGCAGGCACACCGTTTCTCCCTGGAGCTGGAGAGCAGGCGGGGAGAGGCGGAGGCGCTCTACGATGCGGATGATGACAACCTGGGTCTGCGGAGTCTGGCCCTGTACCGGAGCGAGGGACGTAGGAAGGAGTATCAGGAACGGCTGAAGAAGCTCACTGATCAAGTCTACAATGAATACCGGCTGATGGTGGACGGGACATGGGTTTCTTAGATCTCTTCCGCAGAAAGAAAACGCGTCGGACCGAGTTCGAGGAGGCGGAGAGCTACGAGAACTGGAATGACATCGTCTATGACCGGCAGGATGTGGATCTCGATGATCCGGCACAGCGCCGGGAGTATGTGGAGAGCTGCCTGCAGCAGATTGAGGATGCGCAGCGGGAGCTGGATGCCCTGCAGGCGGAATACCGTGTGGTCACCTCCCATCTGAGGGACATGGAGGAGATCGATGCCCTGCCGGAGGAGGAGCGCCGGGAGATCAACCGGATGGCGCTGCGGGTGCAGGAGAACGAGGACCGCCGGAGTGAGTACAAGCGCCGGGAGAGCAACATCACCGAGGATGAGTATGAGCGTGTGGAGCGCTATGGGATCGATCATATCCGGACGGCGGCGCGGACGATGCGGGAGGCGGAAACGTATTTCGCCAAGGTGAAGAGTGATTTGAAACGTCTCTTCCAGGAGCATCAGGCCTATCTGTACCGCAGGGAGGAGCTGGACAACTCGGTGGAGAATGCGCACCGGTTCACGGTGATCGCCTGTGGGGTACTGGCGGTGGTGCTGATCGCTCTGTTCATCGTGAGCAGGATCTACAAGCTGAATACCGTGGCGGCGTATCTCCCGGTGCTGGGGCTGGTGGTGTTGATGCTGTATCTGATCAAGAAACGGGAGACGGAGGCGATCCAGGAGAGGAAGACGATCAACCGGGCCATCATCCGCTTGATCCAGCTGCAGAACCGGGTGAAGATCCGATATGTCAATACGAAGAACCTGCTGGATTATGAATGTCTGAAATATCAGGTCAGAAACAGCGGGGATCTCGCGGATCTGTACAATCGTTACATGGGGGAGCGCGCGGAGCGCCGGCGTATGGCCAGGGCCTTGCGGGAGATGGACGCTTCGGACAGGGAGCTGGTCAACTGTCTGCGCAGGCTCCGGATCCGGGATCCCGAGATCTGGACGAAGCAGACGGCGGCGCTATTGGATCACAACGAGGAGGTGGAACTGCGGCATGAGCTCGTCAGCCAGCGCCAGTCCCTGCGCAGCCGTATGGATTACAATCAGGAGGTCGTGGCAGGTAATGCCCGGGCCGAGATTGAGGATATCGTTGCCAGGTACCCCGCGTACGCGCAGGAGATCCTGGACATGGTGGATCGCTATGAAAGGAGAGAGAGTAACTACCCCAAATAGCCCGAAGCACTTGCTGCTGAGGGCGTATCAGTAATGTAGATTCAGTCGGCACGGGGCACATTGGAATGCGAAGCCGTGCCCCGTGCACAACTGTTCAGAACTGGTTCTGAACAGTTGAGAGAAAGGAGTTAAATCATGAGTACCGATCGTTATGTCAGTCCGCTGTCAGAGCGGTATGCCAGCAGAGAGATGCAGGAGATCTTCTCCCAGGACAGGAAGTTCCGTACCTGGCGCAGACTCTGGATCGCGCTGGCGCAGATCGAGCATGAGCTGGGACTGCCGGTGACCCAGGAGCAGATCGATGAGCTGGTGGCCCATCAGGATGAGATCAACTATGACCGGGCGAGGGAGATCGAGCGAGAGGTACGGCACGATGTCATGAGCCATGTCCGCGCGTATGGCGAGCAGTGCCCGAAGGCGGCGGGGATCATCCATCTGGGCGCCACCAGCTGCTATGTCGGCGACAACACGGATGTGATTCTGATGCGGGACGCGCTGTGCCTG
The DNA here is from genome assembly GCA_017443695.1 of Butyrivibrio sp. Lineage (GTDB taxonomy): Bacteria > Bacillota > Clostridia > Lachnospirales > Lachnospiraceae > Butyrivibrio. The sequence continues at coordinate 8,200 of JAFSYF010000218.1, read as the reverse complement.
GTGCGGAAGAAGCTCCTGGGCGTCATCCGCCGTCTGGCGGATTTTGCGGAGGAATACAGGGAACTGCCGACGCTGGGCTTCACGCATTTCCAGCCGGCACAGCCCACGACGGTGGGAAAAAGGGCGACGCTCTGGCTGCAGGATTTCGTGACGGATCTGGAGGATCTGGATTATGTCCTGAATTCGCTGAAGCTCCTCGGATCCAAGGGCACCACCGGCACCCAGGCTTCTTTCCTGGAGCTGTTTGAGGGGGATGTGGAACGGGTGGACCGTCTGGATCCCATGCTGGCGGAGAAGATGGGATTTGCAGGCTGTGTGCCGGTCTCCGGACAGACCTACAGCCGCAAGACGGATCTGCGGGTGCTGAATGTCCTGGCCGGGATCGCGGCCAGCGCCACCAAGATGGCACAGGATCTGCGCCTGCTGCAGCATCTGAAGGAGATTGAGGAGCCCCATGAGAAGGGACAGATCGGTTCCTCTGCCATGGCCTACAAGCGCAATCCGATGCGCAGTGAGCGGATCTGCTCCCTGTCCCGGTATGTCATCGTGGATACGCTGAACGCGGCGGTGACGGAGATCAGCCAGTGGTTTGAGCGGACGCTGGATGATTCCGCCAACAAGCGGCTGTCGGTGCCGGAGGGCTTCCTGGCCACCGACGGGATCCTGGATCTGTGCCTGAATGTGACCGACGGGCTGGTGGTGTATCCGAAGGTCATCGAGAAGCATCTGATGGCGGAGCTGCCGTTCATGGCGACGGAGAATATCCTGATGGACGCGGTGAAGGCCGGCGGGAACAGGCAGGAGCTCCACGAGCGGATCCGCGAGCTCAGTCTGGAAGTGGGCGACCGCATCAAGCGGGAGGGCGCGGACAACGATCTGCTGGAGCGGATCGCGGCGGATCCGGCCTTCGGACTCTCCGGGGAGGATCTGGCCGGGACGCTGGATCCGAAGAAGTACACCGGCTGCAGCGCACATCAGGTGGAGCGCTACCTGGCGGAGGTGGTGCGTCCGCTGCTGGCAGCCAACCCGGTGGAGGGAGATGTGACGGCGGAGATCACCGTATGACGGAGCGGAACTGGCATTTCACCGCCCCCTGTCACTTCGGCCTGGAGGCGGTGCTGAAGCGGGAGCTGGCGGATCTTGGCCTGGCGGTGCAGGGCGCACAGGCCGGGCGTGTGCATTTCTCCGGGGATGCACGGGCGCTGGTGCGGGCCAATCTGTGCCTGCAGAGCGCGGAGCGTGTGCTGCTGGAGGTCGGCCGTTTCACTGCCACGAGCTATGAGGAACTGTTCCAGGGGACGAAGGCACTGCCCTGGGAGGATTTTCTGCCGGAGCATGGCCGGTTCTGGGTGAAGAAGGCATCGACGGTGAAGAGCGCGCTGTTCTCCCCCTCGGATATCCAGCGTGTGATGAAAAAAGCGATGGTGGAGCGGATGAAGCAGCACTACCCCCGGGAGCATTTTCCGGAGGATGGCGCGGATTATCCCATCCGGGTGTCCCTCTTGAAGGATGAGGTGAGTGTCTGTCTGGACACCACAGGGGATTCCCTGCATAAGCGCGGCTACCGGAAGCTGGAGGTGGCGGCGCCCATCGCGGAGAATCTGGCGGCGGCCATTCTGCTGCTTTCGCCCTGGCGCGGGGACAGGATTCTGGTGGATCCTTTCTGCGGCAGCGGCACCTTCCCCATCGAGGCGGCACGGATGGCGGCACATATCGCACCGGGGCTGGACAGACGTTTTACAGCGGAGCAGTGGCCGGAGCTGGTGCCTGCCGCGCTGTGGCAGGAGGAACGGGCTTCACTGCGGGCGCAGATCCGGACGGATATCGAGACGGACATTCAGGGCTATGACATCGATCCGGCGGCGGTGGAGGTCGCGCGTAAGAATGCGGAGGCAGCCGGCGTGGCGGATCTGATCCATTTCCAGGTGCGGCCGCTTGCGGCACTGTCCCACCGGAAGAAGTACGGCTTTATCATCACGAATCCGCCCTACGGGGAGCGGATCGGCAATGCCGGGGAGCTCTACGGGCTCTACCGGGAGCTGGGAGAGCGGTACCGGGCACTGCCGGACTGGTCGATGTATGTGATAACGGGCTATGAGGATGCGGAGAAGGCGCTGGGCGGCCGCCCGGACAAGAACCGCAAGATCTACAACGGGATGCTGCAGACCAGGCTGTATGAGTACCGCGGGGCGAAACCGCCGAAGCAGGGGAACCGGGCATGACGGTGGAACGACTGAAAAAACTGGCGGTATACACCGGCATATTCGCTGCGCTGTCCATCACGGCCTGTCTCTACCGGGCGGGAACGAAGCGCATCGTGATCGTGGACGCCGCAACCACACAGGAGATGGTCACCATCGCGGATGAGGATGCCATGGAGGCGGTGCCCATGGAGACCGAGGGACTGCTGGACGGAGAGGAGCGGGATGCTCTGATCATTCCGCTGCCCCAGGGCGTGGGATCGGATGGCATCCTGCTGGAGGAGCGCTATATGTCCCATGCCCTGGCGTTGACCATCGTCACGAAGGACACCGGATTCTATGAGACGCACCCCTGCCGTACCGATCTGGAGATGATCCGGCAGGCAGCCAGGGTGGTGCAGCCCCAGAGCGTCCGGCTGGTGTTCACACTGGGTGAGTTCTATGCGGCGGAGACCGAGCTGACGGAGGACGGGCGGATCCTGATCCGCTTCCGGCACCCGTCGGAGCTCTATCAGCATGTGATTGTGCTGGATGCGGATGCGGGGGCATCGACGCAGGGACAGGAGGCCATCGAGCAGCTGGCGGTGCTGGTGAAGGAGCATCTGGACCGGGAGTTCGGCGGTACGGTTCGCTGTTATCTGACGACACAGGGAGAGACGGAGGCGACGGAGGAGCGCAAGCGGATGCTCCTGACAGAGAGTGAGGCGGATCTGTTCATCCAGCTGAATGCGCGTGCGGATATGCCGGCGCAGGGCATTGCTTGCTATTACAACGACAGGTTCTATATCCGGGGCTTCGGCAATGTGGCCCTGGCGGATCTTCTGGAGCAGCATGTGACGCAGACAACAGGCGCCGATGCGCTGGGGCTGTTCCCGGAGACCGGGGACGGGATCCTGAACCAGACCCAGATCCCGTCCGCCGCTGTCTGCATCGGCGATATCACGCAGCCGGCGCAGCTTACGCAGTTGCAGGATACGGCATGGCAGGACAAGATCGCACACGGCATTACGGAGGGCGTCCGCGAGGCGCTGACCGTCATGGAGGAGGGACAATGACAAACGGGCATACGCGTGTGGTATTCGCCACAGGGAACAGGGATAAGCTGCGGGAGATCCGGGAGATCCTGGCGGAAGCGGGAGTTGAGGTTCCGGTGCTGACCATGAAGGAGGCCGGTGTCACAGAGGAGATCGAGGAGAACGGTACGACCTTCGAGGAGAATGCCATGATCAAGGCCCGGGCCGTGGCTGCGGCGCTGCGGCGGGAGGCACAGGAGGAGATGGAGACCATTGTTCTGGCGGACGACTCCGGACTCGTCATCGATGCGCTGGACGGCGCGCCGGGCATCTATTCCGCCAGATACCTGGGACATGACACGCCCTATTCTGAGAAGAATGCGAAGATCCTGCAGCAGCTGGAGGATGTGCCGGAGGCGGAACGGAGCGCGCGTTTCGTCTGTGCGATCGCGGCGGTGCTGCCGGATGGCGGGACAGAGGTGACACGCGGCGTAATGGAGGGACGGATCAGCCATGAGATTGCCGGGTCAGGCGGCTTCGGCTATGATCCGATCTTCTATCTGCCGGAGGCCGGCAAGACCAGCGCGGAGCTTACGGAAGAGGAGAAGAACGCGGTGAGCCACCGCGGCAAGGCCCTGCGGGCGATGGCTGAACTTTTGTTTCAAAAGTAAAACGATTTTGTTAAAATCTTACAACAAAATCGACAAAAAAATAAAAATTTATGTGAAAAACTATTGACAGAGAATCCGCCGGGTGGTATTCTGTACTCAACAAAAACAAAAGCGACTGTTCAAGTACATGACAAGCGGCGCAGACAAGTGGATCCAGTATACAGATCCGGACGAAGAGGTCAAGAAGACTTGCCGTCGCAGCATCGCAGATGCAAAGGTGAATGGAAAGGGCGGTTGAGAAAGGAAGGTTAGGACCATTGGACAGTGAAGTTACATTTGATCGGACATAGGAGCGGGTGCCGAAGGGTTCCCGCTCCTATGTATTTCTGCACGTAACTGATCTGAATCGTTACTGCTGCTCATTTTCTCTGACCATTTTCTATCAAAGTCCACTGATTGAAGTCCCCTGAATTCTGTGGTAAACTCTTCTTTATGGATACCGAATTTGATGAAAAAAGACAGCGGCGCAGAAGGCGCAGAATCCGCAATCAGATAGCCGCTATCATCGTGTTTGTCGCCGTGATCGCTGCCGTCATGGTCGGCATCTTCTTTGGCGCGCGCAAACTCTATCGGATGTTTACGGCGTACAAGCAGGAAGTGGAGGAACAGCTGGCGACAGAAGAGACCACCCCGGTGGTGAGCATCACGGACGAGGAACCCATCGTGATCGAGGCGCCGGAGGAGGAAGCAGAGGAAGAGACCGCTGTACCGACACAGGAGGAGCTTCTGGATCAGATCGTGAATACCCTGATCTCGGAGATGCCGCTGGAGGATAAGGTGGCGGGTCTGTTCATCCTGACACCGGAGCAGCTGACAGGCGTGGACACTGCGGTCAAGGCCGGGACCGGCACACAGGACGCACTGGGTGCCTATGCCATCGGCGGGCTGGTGTATGCCGTCAAGAACATCAAGGATGAGGAGCAGATCAAAGAGATGCTCAAGACGACGTCCGGTATGAGCAAGTATCCGGTCTTCATGGCGGTTTCGGAGAGCGGGGCTTCCTCAACGGTGGCGCGCGCTCTGTCCCTGACAGAGGTGGACAGCGCCAAAACCATTGGCCAGACAGGCGACTGGGAGGCAGCTGCCACGGCTGCGGAGACGCAGGCGGTATATCTCTCGGATCTTGGGTTTAACCTCAATCTGGGTGTGGACTGCAACCTTTCGGAGGAGGAGTCCTCCTTCGGAACAGATGCGGAGGCAGTGTCACCCATGGTGGCGAGGACTGTGGAGGGACTGGCCTCCAATGGCGTGAACTCCTGCCTGCGTTTCTTCCCGGCGAAGGGGGATACCGCCTCGGGCATGGCGACCGCAGAACCCTCCGAGGAGGAACAGGCGGCGACGGAGCAGGTCTTCCGCGCGGGGATCGAGGCCGGTGCGACAATGGTGTGCGTGGGCAATATTTCGATGCCTGGGCTGACGGGGGACAATACCCCCTGTGATCTGAGCGCTGCAGTGGTGACCAGCCTGCTGCGGGAGCAGTTAGGGTATGATGGCATTGTGATCACGGATGCCCTGAATGAGAAGGCCATTACGGAGTATTACACCTCGGAGCAGGCGGCGCTGCTGGCGCTGGCGGCAGGGGCGGATCTCCTGTATCTGCCGGAGGACTTCAAGGCAGCCTATGAAGGTGTGTTGGCAGCCGTTCAGGATCAGACGATCCCGGAGGCACGGATCGACACCTCGCTGAAGCGGATCTACCGTGTGAAATACAGGAACAAGGTGGAGGACATCACCGCGGCGACGCCGTGAGGGGTGTGGGATCAGAGGTTTCCGGTTTCCGAATAGAAACAGACACATAACAAAAGGCACCGGTGCAGCCGGTGCCTTTTTGATGTCTGATGCCATTCGTTTCAGATATAAGAATCCAGGATAGAGCTGTAGCCCGCATTGGCGGCAGCGGTAGAAGCCTTGGCGTTGTAGCCGGTGCCGGAGGCTGCGGCATTCTTGGCGGCGGTCTCCACCCGGGATGCGGCGGAGGACACCTGGTAGGCGTAACCGGTCCGGCCACCCAGCACGGATTTGACCTTGTCCATGCCGGCGGAAGCCATCTTGTCCTTGTTCAGGGACAGTGTCCCTGCCTCCTCGTCGTAGTTGATGCCGATGGAGGAGAGCTTCTTTGTGTAGGACTCGGAGATCTTGTTCAGCGCTGCCATCCGGTCAGAGGTGGTGCTGTCCCCGGCCGAGGCACCGTCCCTGACGAGGCTGTTGTATTTCTTCACCAGATCGGCTGCGGCGCTGGTGATCTTCGATTCATCGTAGCTGCCGTCCGCTTTTTTCACAAACATGCTATCTGAACCGCCGGCCACGAAATCCTCTGCGGTCTGCTGCAGGGAATTGGCATCCCCGCGGATCGTGTTGTAGGTCCTGGAGTTCTGCAGGCGCTCACTGGTCTTGCCGGAGGCCTCCTTCTTGTTCGGGCTGGTGGTGCGGCCCTCCTTCTCCAGCTTGGAATAATACGCCCCGACCAGCTTGCTGTAGCTCCCGTTCTGGATGGAATTCATATCAGAGACGAGATTGGACAGGCCGGACAGATAATTCGTGGAAGAATTGCCGTTCAACGAACTGAACAGCGTGGAATAATCCATATTGACATTGATTCCCATATACATCACTCCTTTGATCTCACGGAGGACGTCTCCCTCCTCCGGCTATGGCATCCATGCCTTTTTATTTATTATATATATATAAATCGGCTTGTTGCAAGTTTTTTTTAGCCATATAGAAGAGATTGTGCTGTTCATTTTGGTGGGAATTAGGTAAAATAGACTATGTATTTAACCAATATCTTTTTATTGAAAAGAAGGGAGAACAGGGATGACTGTACAGGAGAGGTACGATGAGGCGAAGCGGCGGTATGCGGCACTGGGCGTCGACACAGATGCGGCGCTGGAGAGGCTGAAGAAGATCCAGCTGTCCATGCATTGCTGGCAGGGAGATGACGTCATTGGATTCGACCAGAAGGGCCCGTTGACGGGTGGCATCCAGACCACCGGCAACTATCCGTATAAGGCCACGACCCCCGAGCAGCTCATGGCGGATATTGACAAGGTCTTCAGCTATGTACCGGGCAGGCACAAGCTCAATCTCCACGCCAGCTACGCCATCTTCGGTGAGAATGAGTGGGTCGACCGCGACAAGCTGGAGCCGAAGCATTTCCAGGCATGGGTGGATTTCGCCAAGAAGCGCGGCATCGGCCTCGATTTCAATCCCACCTGCTTCGCCCATCCCAAGTCAGACGACGGCACCCTCTCCGCTGCGGACGAGTCGGTCCGTAAGTTCTGGATCGATCACTGCATCGCCTGCCTGAAGATCTCCGAGTATTTCGCCACGGAGCTGGGCGAGCCGGTCATGATGAATATCTGGATCCCGGATGGCATGAAGGATGTCCCCATGGACCGCCGCAGCCCGCGGAAGCGTCTGAAGGACAGTTTGGATCAGATTCTGGCCACGCCCTACGACCGCTCCAAGGTCTACGTCGCCGTGGAATCCAAGGTCTTCGGCATCGGCAAGGAGAGCTACACGGTAGGCTCCCACGAGTTCTACATGAACTACGCGGCCAGAAATGATGTCATGTGTCTGATCGATACCGGTCACTTCCATCCCACGGAGAACGTGGCGGACAAGCTCTCCTCCATGCTGCTGTTCTACGACCGCATGGCGCTGCATGTCACCCGCCCGGTGCGCTGGGACTCCGACCATGTTGTGATCTTCAACGACGAGGCCAGGGAGGTGGCACAGGAGATCGTCAAGAACGGCCCGGAGCATTTCTGCATCGGCCTGGATTATTTTGATGCCTCCATCAACCGCATCAGCGCGTGGACCAACGGCATGCGCAATTTCATCAAGGCGCTGCTCTATGCGGAGCTCCAGCCCAACGAGGAATACACGAAGCTCCAGGATGCCCTGAACTATACGAAGATCATGTCGCTCTCCGAGCAGTTCAAGATGATGCCCTATGGCGATGTATGGGATTACTACTGTGAGAAGGAGGGTGTCCTGCTGGAGGATGCCTGGTTCGCCGACTGCGAGAAGTATGAGAAGGAGGTACTCTCGAAGAGGGCATAATAAGGAGCGAACACTATGAGCGAAACGAAATACTTCCTCGCCGTGGACATCGGTGCTTCCTCCGGGCGTCATATCCTGGCGCACATCGAGGGAGACCGGACCATCCGGCTGGAGGAGATCTACCGTTTCTACAATGGGATGGATGAGGTGGACGGCCACAGGGTGTGGGACACGGAACGCCTCTTCCATGAGATTGTCGCTGGTATGAAGCAGTGCGGTGAGCTGGGCAAAAAACCGGTCTCCATGGGCA
>JAFSYF010000217.1 GCA_017443695.1 Butyrivibrio sp. | reverse complement strand
CGAAACCCTGGCAGGGATCATGGAAGGAACGGCAGAACGTCTGCAGATCGGACCGCTGGATCAGCCGCCGCTATGCGGGGAACGCCTGCAGACGACAGGCGGGCATTACAATTATCTGCGCATCGCGGAGGGCTGCGAGAAGAACTGCACCTATTGCATCCTGCCGCAGATCCGTGGCAGATACCGTTCGGTGCCGATGGAGCGCCTTGTGGACGAGGCGGCACGGCTTGCCGGGGAGGGTGTGACAGAGCTGATTCTGGTGGCGCAGGAGACCACTCTGTACGGCGTGGACCTCTATGGACACAAGGCATTGCCGGAGCTGCTGCACAGACTGGCCGGCATCGAAGGATTACGCTGGATCCGCCTGCTGTACTGCTATCCGGAGGAGATTGATGATGCCCTCCTGGATGCGATCCGCACGGAACCCAAGGTCTGTCACTATCTCGATATCCCGATCCAGAGCGGGTCGGATACGGTACTCCGCCGGATGGGACGGCGGACGGACAGCGCGCAGATCCGTGCGGTCATCCGGCATATCCGTGAACGGATTCCGGATATCTGCATCCGGACGACGTTGATTGCCGGTTTCCCCGGAGAGACACCGGCCAATCAACGGGAAACCCTGGCGCTTGTGCAGGAGCTTCGGTTCGACAGGCTCGGCGTGTTCGCTTACTCGCAGGAGGAGGGAACACCTGCGGCGCAGCTGGAGGGACAGTGCACGGAGCTGACGAAGGCGCGCCGCAGAGGAGCGCTCATGCGTGCCCAGCAGGAGGTGACCTTTGCGTTGAATGAGGCACTGGTGGGGCAGACGTGCATGGCGGTGATCGAGGGGAGACTTGTTGAACCGGGTGATGTGTATGTGGCCAGAACATGGCGTGATGCGCCGGACATTGACGGATATTTGTTTATCGAGCATGCGCCGGTAGCGCTGATGTCCGGCCAGTATGTGCAGGTGCGGGTGACAGCGGCCCGTGGTTATGATCTTGTGGGCGAACTGATGGACGAACAGGAGGATTGAGCCAATGAAGATGAATCTGCCGAACAAGCTGACCGTTTTTCGTGTGATACTGATTCCTTTTTTCCTGATTTTCCTGCTGGTTCCGGTGACGGGCAGTGCGGATAAATGGATTGCTCTGGCCATCTTCATTATCGCATCGCTGACGGATATGCTGGATGGAAAGATCGCCCGCAAGTACAATCTGATTACGGATTTCGGCAAGTTCATGGATCCGCTGGCGGACAAGCTTCTGGTCTGCAGTGCCATGATCGCGCTGATTGAGCTCTCCCGGATCCCGGCGTGGATCGTTATCATCATCATCGCCAGAGAGTTTGTGATCAGCGGCTTCCGGCTGATTGCTGCGGACAACGGCCGTGTGATCGCCGCCAGCTACTGGGGCAAATTCAAGACCACTTTCCAGATGATCATGGTCATCCTGATGATTGCGGATATTCCGCAGCTGGCGATTGTGACCACAGTCATCATGTATATCGCACTGGTACTGACCGTCGTCTCACTGGTGGATTATCTGATCAAGAATAAAGACGTTATGAGCGGGGAGATGTAATCAATGACGGACGTGATCATCATAGGCGCAGGGGTTGTGGGCTGCAGTGTGGCGCGTTTTCTTTCCCGGTATCAGCTCTCGGTCTGTGTGCTGGAGAAGG
>JAFSYF010000216.1 GCA_017443695.1 Butyrivibrio sp. | reverse complement strand
TCGACAAACTCATCGATTTCGCCAGACAGGAGCAGATCGATCTCACGGTGGTGGGTATGGATGATCCGCTGGTGGGTGGCATTGTGGACCGCTTCGAGGAGGCGGGCTTACGGGTCTTCGGGCCCCGGGCGAATGCGGCGATCCTGGAGGGGAGCAAGGCGTTCTCCAAGGAACTGATGAAAAAATACAACATCCCTACGGCGGACTACCGCACTTTCTCAGATGCTTCCGAGGCGCTGGCCTATCTGGAGACCGCCCGGTATCCCATCGTGCTCAAGGCCGACGGTCTGGCGCTGGGCAAGGGGGTGCTGATCTGCGAGGATCATGCGGCTGCTGTGGATGGCGTACGTCAGATCATGCAGGATAAGAAGTTCGGCGATGCCGGCAACCGGATGGTGATTGAGGAGTTCCTGACCGGCAGAGAGGTCTCCGTGCTGACTTTCGTCGACGGGAAAACGGTCCGGATCATGAGCTCCGCCCAGGATCACAAGCGTGCAGGGGATGGGGATACCGGACTCAACACCGGCGGAATGGGCAACTTCTCGCCGAGTCCTTTTTTCACCCGGGAGATCGAGGCGCAGTGCATGCGTGAGATCTTCCAGCCGACGGTGGATGCCTGCCGGGCGGAGGGACGTGAGTATAAGGGCGTCATCTTCTTCGGGCTGATGCTGACGGAGCGGGGACCGGTGGTGATCGAGTACAACTGCCGCTTCGGCGATCCGGAGGCACAGGTGGTACTGCCCAGACTCCGGACGGATCTGGTGGATATCTGTGAGGCAGTGATCGACGGACGTCTGGATGAGCTGGAGCTGGATTTTGAGGACCGGGCTGCCGTCTGCGTGGTGCTGGCATCGGAGGGGTATCCGGTACAGTATGAGAAGGGCAAGGTCATCGAGGGGCTGTCCTGGTTTGAGGGGCAGGAGGATGTGTACTGTTTCCACGCGGGCACAGCACGCCGGGAGGATGGCAGTATCGTGACCAACGGCGGACGCGTCCTGGGCATCACAGCCAAGGGGAAGGACATCCGGGAGGCCAGAGACCGTGCATACGAGGCTGCCACCCATGTGACATTTGAGAATAAGTATTGCCGTACGGATATAGCGGCCAGTGCAATATAAGGAGGGGGGAGATGAGACATAAGTTTGGTTGGATGGCATTGATGGGCTTTGCTGTGGCATTGGCCCTGTCGGCAGGGATGGGGATCACTGCCCTGGCGGATGAGGGCGTGATACAGGCCAGCAACGTCAAGGTACGGGCCAGTGCCAGCACTTCTTCACAGCAGATCTCCAGCGTGACAATGGGGGATGTGGTGGACATCGTCGGGGAGGAAACGGACAGCTCCGGCTATGTATGGTATAAGATCGTTGTCAAGAATAACGAGTACGGCTATGTGCGCAGTGATTTCGTGCAGAAGGACAGCAGCTCGGAAACAACGGAGACGGCGTCCAACGCACCGGCAAAGTTGCCGGACACCGAGTCGAGCTCCATGCAGATGCGTAGCGCAACGGTAACCACGGAGAAGGCCAATGTCCGTGGCGGTGCGGGCAAGGACTATGATTCTGTCGGCTCTGTTGCTCAGGGACAGGAGCTGGTTGTGACCGGGGAGGCCTCCGGTTCGGACGGCAAGACCTGGTATCAGATCCAGTTCGATGGCAACAAGGTCGGCTTCATCCGCTCAGACCTCATTTCGCTGGGTGATGTGATTCCGCAGGAGACGGAAGAAGAAGCGTACGAAGGTGAGGAGGAGAGCTACGAGGAATCCGGAAGTACCAGCAAGGCGGGCAATGCCACGTTGACCATGCTGGGCAATGGAGAGTATTCGCTGGCATATAAGCCGGATGAGAACGGCATGGATACCTGGTATCTCTATGACAATGTGGAGAGTACCCAGGTCAAGCTCTCGGATCTGCTGACGGCAGCAGGCAACGGAGAGGCGGCAGCCAGACTTCTGAAGAGCAACAAGCTGTTCAAGATCATCGTTGTGATCATGGCTGTTGTGATGGTGGTGTTCCTGGTGATCATTATTCTGCTGATCTACCGCCTGAGAGACCAGCTCTATTATGAAGCCGATGATGCCTATGACCGGCGCGGCGGATATGATGAGCTGTCGCAGCGGCGTATTGCCGGCAATACATCGGGCAGCCGCAGCGCGCAGGGAGGCCGCAGCCAAGGCGGGCAGACCGTCAGGAACCAGGCTGCACAGGGACAGCCCCGCAGAGAGAGTGCGGCAGGAGCGGCCTCCGGAGATGCCGGCATGAGAGCGGCACGCCGACCGGCTCGGCCTGGAGAAGCGGTACGTGAGGGTGCCACTAAGGGACAGCCGCAGAGAGAGAGTGCGCCTCAGGGTAAGCCGAGGACCAAGGCACCGGTGCAGGATGGAGAGCGTCCGGCGCAGCCAGTGCGGAAGATCCGCAGCAATGCAGCGCAGGGTTCCGTGCCGAGCGGTGAAGCCGGAACGATCCGCCCGACAGAAGGATCAACACCGACACCCAGGAGGAAGAACTTCGGCGGAGACGATGAGGACTTTGAGTTCGAGTTCCTGGATCTGGATGAGGATAAATAATTCGGATGGATATCAAATCATTACAGCCGGCGGAGGTCTGGCGGTTCTTCTATGAGATTACACAGATTCCACATGGATCGGGAAATCTGAAGCAGATCGGTAACTATCTGGAGACGTTTGCCCGGGAGCGTTCCCTGCCTGTGCGGCGTGATACGTATGGCAACATCCTGATCAGCAAGGACGGCACCGCCGGGTATGAGGATCATCCGGTGGTGATCCTGCAGGGTCACATGGACATGGTGGCGGTGAAGGATCCGGGGGTGGCCAAGGATCTGCTGACGGAAGGCCTCGATGTGGAGACGGACGGTGAGGAGGTCTGGGCCCGGGGAACGAGTCTGGGCGGCGATGACGGTATCGCGGTGGCCTACTGTCTGGCGATCCTGGATGCGAACAACATCCCGCATCCACCGCTGGAGATACTCATCACGACGGATGAGGAGACCGGCATGGACGGCGCAAGAGGCGTGGATCTGTCGGAGACCAGAGGGCAGTGCCTGATCAATATCGATAATGAGAAGGAGGGCGTGCTGCTGACCAGTTGTGCAGGCGGCGCGCGGTTCCATGCAAGTATCCCGGCTCCCCGCAGACTCCCTGCCGGAACCGGGGAGGGCGTACCTGCCGAAGTGCGCACAGAGTATGTGCTGACGATCGATGGCCTGCTGGGGGGCCACTCCGGAGAGATGATCATCAAAGGCAGGGCCAATGCCTGTGTGCTGATGGGACGGGTGCTGCGCAGACTCAGTGAGGAACTGGAGGAAGGGTTCCTGGTACGCAGTCTGACAGGCGGCGCGGCAGACAATGCGATTCCGGTGTCCTGCAGTGCCAGGGTGACGCTGACTGAGGCCGCAATGGTGCCAGCGGAGGAGATGATCCGGGTGTTGCAGGAGGAGCTGCGGGGAGAGTACGGCGTACAGGATCCTGGACTGTCCGTTTCCCTGTCCCGCGTGGAAGTAGCGGAAGAGAAGACCGCAGAGCCGCTGACTGCAGCAGCACTGTCGCGGATCGCGCATTACCTGACAGTTATGCCGAACGGCGTACAGGCCATGAGTGCGCTGGTGCCGAATCTTGTGGAGACTTCATTGAATCTGGGAATCCTCCGGCTGACAGAGGAGGGGGATCGCCTGGAGGCGGATTATTCGGTTCGCAGCAGCCGGGACAGCGCGAAGGAGGAGCTGCTGACCAGACTGCGGCTTATGACGGAGCGCTTTGAAGGCTCCTATGATATCTCCGGTGTATATCCGGGATGGGCATACCGCGAGGAGAGTCCGCTCAGGGACACCATGAAACGCGTCTATACGGAGCTGTACGGGCAGGAACCGCAGATGGTGGCAATACATGCCGGTGTGGAGTGCGGGCTGCTGTCGGCCAAGCGTCCGGGTCTGGACTGCATCTCCATCGGCCCTGATATGCGTGATATTCATACGACGGGAGAACATCTCTCCGTTGCTTCTTCACGGCGCACCTGGGAATACCTGCTGGCAGTTCTGGCTGCACTGTAGGTGCCGGGTGGCGGTTCGCAGAGAATGTAATCTCGGCATCCTGGCGCATGTGGATGCCGGAAAGACGACCCTCTCGGAGGGTCTTCTTTATCTGAGCGGCGCGATCCGCAGCGCCGGGCGTGTGGACCACGGGGATACCTTTCTGGACGGATACAGTCAGGAGAGATCCCGGGGTATCACGATTTTCTCCAAAACGGCACAGCTGGATCTGCCGGTTCACCATATCTGTCTGATGGATACACCCGGTCATACGGATTTCACACCCGAGACGGAGCGTACACTGTGGGTGATGGATGCGGCCATCCTGCTCATCAGCGCGGCGGATGGGGTGACATCGCAGACCAGGACGCTGTGGCGTCTACTGGCACACTATCGGGTGCCGGTGATTCTCTTTGTCAATAAAATGGATCAGCCGGGGGCAGAGGCCTCGACGCTGTTCCGCCAGATCAGAAGTGAGCTGACAGAGAATGCGGTGGAGTTTTTGCAGGAGGATTTCTCAGGCGATGCTTCGGTGCAGGGTCTGCCATCCCTGTCCCTGGCACGACAGGAGCTGCAGGAGGAGGTGG
>JAFSYF010000215.1 GCA_017443695.1 Butyrivibrio sp. | reverse complement strand
ATACTCTCCCTCGATTGTTTCTGCCGTACTCTCCCAGACATGATGACGGGCAAGATGTTCGTATTCCTGATCAGACAGCAGCACTTCCCGCGGACCGGTACGGCAGTCTGCTGCCAGACAGGGTGTTCCGAGTGCCATGGCTTCCAACAGGGCATTCGGGTGACCTTCGTTGTTGGAGGTCATCACATACAGATCCGACGCGGCGACATAGGGAAAGGGGTTGCGCAGAACACCAGGGAAATGAACCCGGTCCTCTATACCGAGCGTTCTGGCGAGCATCTTATATTTTTGAAAACTGCCGCTTCCGATAATGGTCAGCTGTACATTGGAGAGACGGGTGCAAACAAGAGAGAATGCCTTGATCAGATGCCAGTAGCCCTTAATCCAGTCATCTCTTCCCACGGTGACCAGCTGACGAACATGCTGTTGATCAGGAGAGAGTGCATGATCGGGCAGCGGTTCCTGCGCCTGTTTCTGGATGGCGTCAACCTCCACCGGGTTATAGATCAGCTGTGCATGTTTGTAGTGATATTCGCGTTCAAGAAAATCCCGGATTTCCTTCGAACAGACGAGGATCTCATTCGCACGATGCAGGTAGATCCACATTTGTAGCTTTTCATGGACATCCAATGCGTTGCGCAGGCCGACAAGAACCTTGGTTCTCCCGACTCTGCCGGAAAGCGCATTGACAATATTTGCCGTGGAACCGAAGCTGTAACTGTAGTCTGAGGGGTGGGCTTTCTTGTATTTTCGGACGCGATACACGCGCCGCAGGACATTCCATACCTTGGCGAGACGCCCTTTGGCGCTTGGCACATCCATATTGACCACATGGAGACCGGAGATGTCGTAGTGGATATTCTTGTCTGAAAAGATCAGGATTGTCACATCCATGTCCTGGGCCAGAAGCCTTGCCGTTTCTATGCAGACACGCTCAAAACCTCCCTGGTGGAGCATCGGAACCATGAGTAGCAGTTTTTTCTTCATAGGTTTTTTCCCTTTGGCAGAAATCTATGTGAATATATTAAAATAACCAGTACGGTATAGAACAGCCCCATGCCATATATGGTATACCGTGGCTGGGGAAAGATGATCGCCGCAACGACAAATGAATTGATCAGTATGCCGCCAAGTGTTATTTCAGCCAGAACGCAGATGGCAGGCACGTTGAACCCGTCACGATTCACAGCCGCCATTCCGGGGGCAGGCGCTTGTGAGGGAGAGGCAATCAGTGAATCGGGCCGGTCTACACCCCTGATTTTCAGTCTGCAGTAGAGCAGCAGGAATACGCCGTACAGAGGGATACACAGCCACATGACAACAGGCATCACCCTTGCGATGGAGGAGACGAGTGCTTTCCAGATATTGATGAAGTAGATTTGAAGCAGGATACCTTTGGGCCTTGTCAAAAGCCTGCGTGTGATCTGGGAAATCAGATGATCCATCTCGATATTCATTTCCACCACATCTGTAATGCCCTGTGTCTCCAGATAAGAGCGGATCACAGGCATCATGATCTCAAAACCGATGATATCGTAGCTTTCTGCAAAATGTTCGCCCCTGGTCAGCCAGTCCGTATCGGACGGAAGGGATTGATACAGGACACCGCGTGCGGAAGCCTCTTCATACAGTGTCTGATACAGACCGGTCATTACAGGGTCTGTGAACAACGATAGATCTTCCTCGTCTGTGGCATAGAATAACGTGCAAAAAGAGCCTTTCCCAGCGCCGGTGTGGGTCATCCACTTACCCCGAACGATTTGATTGTAACCGCAGTCTGTTACTTTTACCAGGAGGAACACCATGCACAGGGCGAGAAGATGGATACAGAACAACCGCAGGGAGCGCGTTTTCGGCAGGATGAGATGATAAAACAGAGTACATGCACCCCAAAGCAAAAGAACGATCAGCATCTGGGACCGTATGGATACCAGCAGATAAGCGGATATCGCCACACGAAGCATATCCCATCTGTTGTGACACATAAAACAGCGCCAAAGCCAGATACTAAACAACAGATACAGGGGCATGGCCAGGCTTTCTGTCATGATACATTCTGAATACATGGATCCTCGCTTCGCTGCGAACCGGTTTAATAAAGCAACCCCCAGCTGTATGCTGATGCTGAAGAGCTGAATCATGATTTGACGTTTTGCATCTTGCGTACATATTTTTCCGATCCATAGAGAGGCGTACCAGATCGCGATGCCCCAGAAGATGCTCTGGCATAAACCAGCGGCCATAAGACAGGCCGGATCTCCGAGAAACAGGCGGAAAAAGGCCAGAAATAACGGGTAAAGCGGCTCCCGGGAAACCTCCATCGAAATATAACTGGGAGAATCTACACAGATGACGGGCTTGTCAATGACAACGAACAGGCAGAAAAACAGGATGCAAGTGAATAGAAGAATCAGCTGCAGCAGTTTGTGGTTTGCGTTCTTTTTCAAATCAGGCATATACACCGGCCCTATAGCTGATTTCTGGCAATGATTCAAATCGTGACTGAATAGTTACGATCAAGTTACTGTTCAACCCCGAATCATGCACTTTGCTGCATGGCTACGGGCCGACTATGATTGTATCATAGTGAGACTTGTCTGAAAAGAGCCGGTTCTGTATAATCTTGAGAATGGGTGGTTATACGTTACTGTTCAGCTCCGAGCCACGCACTCTGCTGCTTGGCTACGGTCGGTGTAGATGGAAGATGATGAGAAAAATTGCGTTTCATCTGAATAGTTTGGGATTTGGCGGCGCAGAGCGCGTGGTATCCAACCTGGCGAACCGTTTTCACAGGGATGGGGTCGAGGTGGTGATCGCTACAGAGTGGCAGGAAGCGCAGGAGTATGCGCTTGATGCCGGTGTCCGCCGTGTTCACGTCGGGCTGAGGAAAGAGGATGAAGGGCTGGACCGGGTGCGGAAGTATCTGAGGCGTATTACATATCTGAGGCGCTTCATGCAGGAGGAACAGCCGGATGTGCTGGTGGCATTTGCCAGACTGGCATTGTACCGGGCGCTGATGGCCTGCCGTGGGACAGGGGTCCCGGTCGTCGTCTCTGTCCGCATCGATCCCTGGCATGATTATGTGGGACCGCGGAATCGTTTTCTGACATGGCGGTATATGAAGCGGGCCGCCGGTGCGGTCTTCCAGACAGAGGATGCGAAGCGTTTCTTCCATCCGTGGCTGCAGGACGGGCGGGTCATCTTTAATCCGATCAATGAGAAGTATATCGGCCGGCCGTTCCAGGCGCCGGTGCGCAAGGAGATCGTTCATGTCGCCAGACTGACGGATTTTAAGAACCAGCCGTTGCTCGTAGACGCGTTTGCCATCGTAAGCAGCAGATATCCGGCGTATGTGCTGAAGATCTACGGACCGGATTCGGGAGACGGGTCGCTGGAGCGGATCCGGGAGCGGATCGCGGTGCATCATCTGGAGGAAAAGGTACAGCTCATGGGGCTGTGCGACAGACTGGAGGAGGTGCTGCCGGGTGCTGCCGCTTTCGTCTGTTCCTCCGATTATGAGGGAATGCCCAATTCGCTGCTGGAGGCGATGGCGCTGGGACTGCCGGTTGTCAGTACGGATTGTCCTCCCGGAGGTCCCAGAATGGCGATTGAAGATGGTGTCAACGGGCTGTTGGTGCCGGTGGGGAATGTGGACAGGCTTGCGGAGGGGATCTGCCGGCTGATTGAGCATCCGGAGGAGGCAGCCGCGTTTGGCCAAAGGGCGATGCGGATCTGTGAGGTGGCGGGGAATGAGGCTGTCTTTGCGGAATGGAAGAAATATCTCGGAGAGATCACGGGCGGAACAGTAACGATCTGACAGAAGGGAAGCAGAAGCGATGTGTGGGATCTGTGGTTTTTTTACCAGAGGTAGCATAAAAGAGGGAAACCTGGAGGCCATGAACAACACCATGCGCCACCGGGGGCCGGATGATGCCGGTCTGGAGCTGTATCCGATATCAGGCGGATATACAGTTGGTCTCGCACAGCGCAGGCTCGCCATCCAGGATCTCTCCCCGCTTGGGCACCAGCCCATGACCAGTGCGGACGGCCGGTTATCTGTTGTATTCAACGGGGAGATCTATCATTTCCAGGAACTGAGGGAGGAGTTGTCAGATTATCCGTTCCGCTCCCGTTGTGACACAGAAGTGATCCTGGCGGCCTATCTGCGATGGGGTGATGCTTTTGTGGAGCATATCCACGGGATGTTTGCCATCGCGCTCTACGATCGGGAGCAGGAGACGCTGTACCTTGCGCGTGACCGGATCGGTAAGAAGCCGCTGTACTACTGGATGGAGGATGGAAACCTTGTATTCGCTTCAGAATTAAAGCCGATACTGGCTTGTCCGGGTTTTGACGTGCGTATCCGCAGGGATCTGATCCCGCGGTATCTCTATCAGCAGTATTACAACGCGCCGAACACGGTCTTTGAGGATGTGTACCAGCTAAAGCCGGGGCATTTGCTGGCTTTTCACTGCGGCGAAACACGGGAAAGCTGCTACTGGTCCGTCTGCGGTGCCTATGAGCAGGCACAGCAATCGCTGATCACGGATTACGATGCGGCCAAAACCGTACTGAAGAATCAGCTTCGCCAGGCCGTTGCGCGCAGGATGATTGCGGATGTACCGTTGGGCTGCTTCCTGTCAGGGGGGTATGATTCCTCCCTGATCTCCGCGATGGCGCAGGAGGTCAGTCATGATCCGATCCGGACTTTCAGTATAGGGTTTGAGGATCCGGCATACAATGAAGCGGAATATGCCAGACAGGTGGCGGCCCATCTGGGGACCCGGCATACGGAGACCATCATCACGGAAGCGGATATGCTGGCACTGGTTGACAGCATTGCAGATTATTATGATGAACCTTTTGCTGACAGCTCCCAGATCCCGACGATGCTGGTCTGTGAAACAGCCAGAAAAGATGTAACGGTCGCGCTCTCCGGGGATGGCGGAGACGAGTTTTTCTGTGGGTATAACATCTATGACAATGTGGCCCAGGCGCAGCAGCTGGATCTTGTGGGAGGCATCACCTGGGGGGTGGGACAGATTCCGTTTCCCGGCGGGCATCTGATGGACATTCTTCCATTCCGTGTACAGGTGGTGGCGGAGAACCGGGACCCACGGACCAAGGTTCAGTTCGCTTCTGAGAGCTATATTCTGGCGGCGCATGCTTTTCTGTCCGGTCAGGAAATGGGTGATGCGGACGCTGTCGCTGATATTCCCTGCAAGTATCCGGTGGAGAAGGTCTACGCAGAAGTCATCCGGCGTACCGGTGCAAGGCATCAGGGACGCGGTGCGGCATGGCAGATCCGGCGGATGCTGCTGGATATGGACACTTATCTACCGGGGGATATTCTGGTCAAGATGGACCGTGCCTCGATGAAATATTCGCTGGAGTGCCGGTGCCCAATCATGGATACGGGGGTGATGGAAACCTCCTTCCGGATCCCGCATGGATTTAAGTACAGGAAAGGGGACAAGAAGCATATCCTGAAGGATATCGCCTATGATTATATCCCCAGCTCCCTGTTGGACCGCCCGAAGAAGGGTTTTGGTGTTCCGCTGGATGCATGGCTCAGGGGGCCGCTCCGGGAGGCGCTGACGGATTATTGTGAATCCTCCTGGCTGAGCAGACAGGGGATCTTTGATGTCCCCTATGTGACAGATTTTATTGCGCGCTATTTGCAGAGAGGGGATGCCGGGCCGGCTTCCGGAGCCAACTATTCCAAACTAGCCTGGAGCTTCTTTGTCTTCCAGCAGTGGTATGAGAGACATATCCTGCAGAGGGGGCGGCAGTGACATGCTGAGGACGCCTGTAAAAAATGAATGTTACACGGTGGAGATTACGGACTATACGACGGAGGGCGCGGGCATCGGCCACGTCCTGGAGGGATTCCCACTGTTTATCAGGGATACGGCGATCGGAGATCTCTGCCGTGTGCGGGTCATGAAGGTGAAGGGGCGCTATGGCTACGCACGGATCGAGGAACTCCTGCGACCCTCATCATCCCGAATATCTCCGGTATGTCCGGAAGCGCGCCGCTGCGGCGGATGCCAGTTCCAGCATATTGATTATGCGGCGGAGCTGGCCTTCAAGGAACAGAAGGTGCAAAACCACCTGATCCGCATCGGCGGGTTCGACGCGACATTCATTGAAGAGATCTCGGAGGGGATCCTCGGTATGCATACTGGGGATAGCCGCAATGAACCACCGTCGCGCTACCGAAATAAAGCGCAGGTACCGGTGGGACAGACACCGGAGGGGGAGATTACCTGCGGTTTCTATGCGGGACACAGCCACCGGATCATCCCAATGGAGGACTGCGCCTTAAGCCCCGCAGAATACGGACAGATCCTGCGGGTGGTTTGTGCACACTGCGCGTCCCATCACATTGCGCCCTATGACGAACAGACAGGGCGGGGCTTCCTGCGGCATATCCTGCTGCGCAAGGGTTTTTCCACCGGTGAGCTGATGGTGTGTCTGATCGTGAATCGGCCAGGGGATACTATGAAAGAGCAGCGCGGTGATGCGGCATCTCAGAAGAGGGAGCGGATCCCCGGACAGCATCGTCTGATACAGGCGCTGATACAGATTCCAGGGATGGCCAGCATCTGTGTGAATTATAATCCCAGGCGGACCAATGTCATCCTGGGGGATGTGACAGAGGTCCTGTGGGGTGCGGAGGTAATCCGGGATGAGCTCTGTGGCAGGCTGTTCCGTATCGGCCCCCGGGCGTTCTATCAGGTGAATCCGGTGCAGACGGAGGCGCTGTATCAACAGGCCGCGGTCTATGCCGGGCTCCATGACGCTGAATCGGGAGAGTGCCCGGTGGCGGATGAGGAGCATCCAACCGTGCTCTGGGATATTTACTGCGGCATTGGTACCATCGGACAGACGATGGCGGATACTGTTTCCAGGGTCATCGGTATCGAGGTGATCCCGGAGGCGGTTGAAAACGCGCGGGAAAATGCAGCGGCCAACAGCCTGGTGAACACGGAATACCATACAGGAAGTGCCGAAGAGATCCTCCCGCGGCTTGTAGAGGAGCGTGAGGCGCATGCGGCGGGACGGACTGCAGCGCGAGATATCGTGGTGATTGATCCGCCGCGCAAGGGCTGTGATGAAGCCTGTCTGAATGCAATCCTCTCCCTCGCGCCGGAACGGATTGTCTATATCAGCTGCGATTCCGCCACCCTGGCCCGCGATCTGCGGATCCTGGCAGACGGCGGATATGCGTTGCGCCAGTGGCGCGCTTTTGATTTGTTTCCAAGAACGGTGCATGTGGAGACTGT
>JAFSYF010000031.1 GCA_017443695.1 Butyrivibrio sp. | reverse complement strand
TGGTCAGTTCCTCCATGTCCTCGCCGCGGGTCATCTGCTTGGCCAGCACATCGCAGGCCTCGTAGAGCTTGGTGGATTTGTCGGACTGGCCGGAGATGATTAACGGCGTTCTGGCCTCATCAATCAGGATGGAGTCCACCTCGTCGATGATGGCGAAGTTGAGTCCGCGCAGTACGCACTGCTCCTTGTAGATGGCCATGTTATCCCGCAGATAATCAAAGCCCAGCTCATTGTTCGTCACATAGGTGATGTCACAGCCATAGGCGGCCCGGCGCTCGTCCGGCGTCATGCTGTTCAGGACGGCGCCCACCTTCAGTCCGAGGAATTCATGGACCTTGCCCATCCACTCGGCATCACGCTTGGCCAGGTAATCATTGACCGTGACCACATGGACACCCTTGCCCTCCAGTGCATCGAGATAGCTCGGCAGCGTTGCGACCAACGTCTTACCTTCACCGGTCTTCATCTCTGCCAGACGGCCCTGATGGAGGATGATGCCGCCGATGAGCTGCACGCGGAAGTGTTCCATGCCGATGGCTCTCTTGGCCGCCTCTCTGACGGTTGCATAGGCGTCCACCAGGATGTCATCCAGTGTCTCGCCGTCCGCCAGACGTTTCTTCAGCCATTCCGTGCGTCCGCGCAGCTCCTCGTCCGAGAGAGCCTGCATCTGCGGCCGCAGGGCCTCGATGGCATCCACCTGGCCCCTGATCCGCTTCAGCTCCCGCTCACTGTGGGTTCCGATGATTTTATCAAGAATACTCATTTCCTATTTCCTGTCAGGCGGCCTCGTAGTCCTTCGCCTGCTCCTCTCCGTTCATAACACGCAGCGCACCCTGCGCCAGCGCCAGCAGTTCATCCTCTCCGGGATAGACGGTCACCGGTGCGATGAATCCGACGCGCTCCGTGATGGCATCCGTGATGCCCTTGTTGTAGGCGATACCGCCTGTGATGATGATCTGATCCACCTTGCCCTTGAGGACCGCCGCCTGCGCGCCGATGTTCTTGGACAACTGGAAAATAAACGCATCCAGCACCAGCTTGGCATCCTTGTCCCCGTCCTTGACACGGGCCACCACTTCCCTGGCATCATTCGTCCCGAGATAGGCGTTGAAGCCGCCGTTGCCGGTGATCATCTTCTTTACCTGATCCTGTGTATACTTGCCGGAGAAGCACAGACGCATCAGTGCGCCGGAGGGCAGTCCCCCCGCGCGCTCCGGTGAGAAAGCGCCATCCCCGTCCAGTGCGTTGAACACATCGATCACCTTGCCGTACTCATGGGCACCCACGGAGACACCGCCTCCCAGATGCACCACGATGAGCCGCAGATCTTCATACTTCTTGCCGTTCTCCTTCGCGAACCGTCTGGCCACCGCCTTATGGTTCAGCGGGTGGAAGATGGAGGTCCGGGGCAGCTCCGGCAGGCCCGAGAGCCTGGCCTCATCACAGAGCTCATCCACCACCACGGGATCCACGATATAGGATTTCACGCCGATGGACTCCGCAATCTGGCGTGCCAGAAGGCCACCCAGATTGGAGGCATGCTCTCCCTGTACGCCGCGCTTCAAATCCGCCACCATGGCGTCCGTCACCTCATAGGTGCCGCCAGGGATAGGCTTCAGGAGTCCGCCGCGGCCCACGATGACATCGAAGGATTTCACATCGATCTGCTTCTCCGAGAGGAAGTGCAGGATGATGTCCTTACGGAAATCCATCTGGTCGATGACACTCTTATACTGCGCGATCTCCTCTGTAGAGTGGCGAAGGGTCTCGTCCATGATGAGGGTCTCGTCCTCAAAGATGCCAAGCTTCGTTGATGTGGAACCGGGATTGATGATCAGTGATCGAATCATGTCTGTTCTCTCCTTATTGTATAAAACCCTTTTACAGGATCCCCTTCTTCTGGTCCTCTGCCACCACTGCCGCCAGCGCGATGGAGTTGAGCTTGACCTCAACGGTATCGGAGCGGGATGTCAGAATCACCGGGGACTTGGTTCCTGTGAGGATGTTGCCGTTCTTGCACTTCGACATCCGGACGATGGTCTTGTACACCAGGTTGCCGGCGTGGATATCCGGGAACAGGAGGATGTCCGCATCCCCGACGATCTTGCGGTCGGATGCGCCCGCCTTATGCCTGGCGGCCTCCGGATCAATGGCCAGATCCATGGACAGCGGTCCGTCCACGATGCAGTTCTTAATCTCCCCTGCCTCGCACAGCCTTGTGAGCTCTGCGGCCTCCACGGTCACAGGCATCTTCTCATTGACCACCTCCACGGCAGCCAGGGGTGCCACCTTCGGGCACTCGATGCCGCAGGCGCGGGCCACATTGACGGTGTATTCGATGATGACCTTCTTGTCCTCCAGTGTCGGGTAGGGCATGAATGCCACGTCCGTCAGGAACAGCAGCCGGTTGACGCCCTCGATCTCAAACACGCAGACATGGGACAGCGGCCGGCCGGTTCTGAGGCCCACCTCCTTGTCCAGCACGCTCTTCAGGAAAGCCTTGGTCTCCAGCTGACCCTTCATGTAGATGTCCGCATCGCCATCATGGACGATCTGCACCGCGCGTCTGGCGGCCAGATCCGTATCCGGCTCGTTGATGATCTCACAGCCGGACAGGTCGATCTGCAGTGTCCGGGCGACCTCCTCGATCTTCGCCTGATCCCCTACCAGGATCGGGTCGACGATCCCAGCCTTCCTGGCGGCATCCACCGCCTCCAGCACGGGTTCATCCGCAGCGCTGGCCACAGACAGCTTCTTGCGGTCCGCGGACTTCACCTTGCTCAGTATCTCATCAAAACTCTTGCTCATGACTGTCATTCCTTTCTGTCACTATTTTCACACAGTATTTTTCATTATATCACGAAAACCCTGACCCCACAAGTGTCATCATTACCGGCTCTGGAAGAAGAGCTTGAGTTCCTTGAGGAGGTCGCCGCGCTGGATGGTTTTCAGCAGGTAGCCCGCGGGCTTGAGGCTCACCACCTCCATGACGCTCTCCTTGTCGTTGTGGCCGGTCAGGAAGATCACCGGGATCTGTGCCATCGTTGGCTCACTGCGCAGCATCTTCAGTACCTGTGGGCCGCTGGTGACGGGCATCTCATAATCCAGCAGGATCAGATCCACCGGATTCTTCGACAGGTAGGTGATGGCCTGCATCCCGGAGTTGGCCAGCGCCACGCTGTAGGCATCCCGCAGCCAGTCACGGATGACCCCCATGTAGGTCGTGTCATCGTCCACGATGAGGATCCGTTTGCGGGCTTCCACCGATTTCTCCAGATGGAAATTCGTCTCCATGACATGGATAAAGGCATCCGCATCCAGCGGCCGGCCGAACACCTCCAGGATGCAGTGACCGGGCAGGAGCTTTCTGGCCTCATCCGTATCCGCCCGCTCACCGATCAGCGCCACCTCCAGATGTCGGTCCGACACCTGCTCCGCCACGAAGTGGAACACATCGTTGCGGATATGCTCCGTACTGTCGAGATAGAAAGCGATGAGATACGCTCGATCCAGTTCCCTGTTGATGGCGTTGATCTCACACTTGCAGAAGAAGCATGCAAGTCCCGCTTCCCCCATCTTCCTTTCCAGTGATTTAATAAGGAAGGACTCCTTCGTCCCGATGATCATGATTTCCTTATTCATAGCTTACTCCTGCGATACAGCCGTTCCAACCATCTCCTTGATCTCGTCCCAGTTCAGCTCCCGTAGCAGTCTCTCGATGGTATGGAACCGTTTCCTCTCCTCCGGAGCGAGGCGAACCTCCTTCATGGAGTCCAGCACCATCTCCGCAGACTCCACATCCATCTGTTCCGCAAATTCGGACAGTGCCTCATAGGCCTCTGCCAGCATCTCCGGATCCGCCTCCGGCAGGTTCTCATCCTCCCCCTGCTCCGCCGACAACGGGGACAGACGCTCCGCATACTCCCTGTAATCCGCCAGCAGCTGGCCCGTATGCGCCCGGATGGTCTCGATATCATCCGCCTTGCCTGCTGCCTCCATATCCGCCGCCAGCCCGGAGAGCTCCGACTCGCCGATGATCCGCGCCGAGCTCTTCAGGGCATGTACCTTGATCGTATAGAACGCCCAGTCTTCCCGCTGGTAGGCATCTGCAATCTCCTGCGCCCGGTCCGGCAGCGTCTCACAGAAGGTGGTCAGCGCCGTCAGGAATGCCTCCGGCGAACCGCAGTTGTGCGTACCCTCCTCCACACTGATGCCCTCCACCTCATGGAGCCAGGCAGGGATCTCCTCTGATGGTGTTCCCGCAGGCTGCTGCCCTGCGGGTGCTGCCCCCGCGAGATTCTCCGGTGTGGGCTCCAGGCATTTCTCCTGCGGCAGGAATTCCTTCAGTGCCGCCTCCAGCCTGCGTCCGTCCACCGGCTTGGCCAGATACCCCTGGAAGCCCTCCCCGATGTAGAAGCTGCCGCCGTCGTTGGCTGCATTGGCCGTCAGCGCGAGTACCGGGATCTCCGGGTGCGTCTGCCGCAGCGCATGGAGGGTCTCGATGCCGTCCATCCCGGGCATCATGTGATCCAGCAGGATGATGTCATAATGTCCGGCGGAACCATCCACTTCTGCCGGAAGCTCTGTTTCCTCCGCCGCCAGTCTGTCCAGGCACTCCCGTCCGCTCATTGCTGTTGTGAGACGTACCCCGGTCGCCCTCAGTAACCCCTTCAGCACCGTCAGGTTCATCTCATTGTCGTCAACCACCAGCACCTGGGCCTCCGGTGCCACGAACAGCGGGATATACGGCCCGGTCGCCGTCGTCTCCGATGCATCCCGCTCCACGAACACCCCGATGGGTGTCTCATCCACAATACGCTGCCGCAGGGTGAAATGGAACGTGGAGCCCTCTCCATAGGTGCTCTCCACCTGCAGATGATCCCCCATCAGCTCTACGAACTGCCGGGAGATGTCCAGCCCCAGTCCCGTCCCCTGGATCCCGCTGTTCTTCTTCTCATCGAGACGTTCAAAGGCTGAGAACAGTTTGTCCATATCCTCCGGACGGATGCCGATGCCGGTATCGCTGACGCTGTAGGCAATGCGGGCAACACCCTCCGATACCTCCTCCAGATGGACCCGGAGGGTGAAGGAGCCCTCTGGCGTATATTTTACCGCATTTGTCAGGAGATTCAACAGCACCTGTTTGATTTTACCCTGATCTCCGTACAGACTGGCGGGCAGTGCCTCGTCGATCTCCAACCCGAAGGCCAGATCCTTCTCCGCGGCCCGCACCCGTATCATGGTGGTGATCGCCCGCAGGAGCTCCGTCACATCGTATTCCTGCTCCACCAGATTCATCTTGCCCGATTCGATTTTGGAGAGATCCAGGATGTCATTCACCAGGGACAGCAGGGACTCCGATGCCCGCTTGATTGAGTTTGCATAATTGACCACGCTGGCGCTGTAGCTTGCGATGTCCTCATTCCTGTCCTCCCTGAGAATCATCTCATCCATACCCATGATGGTGTTGATGGGGGTCCGGATCTCATGGGACATGTTCGCCAGGAACCGTGACTTGGCGCTGTTGGCCCGTTCCGCCTCCTCCTTGGCCTCCCGGATCTGCACATACTGCCTGCGGATGATCGTCGCCTGCATGATACGCCAGACCAGATATGCCACAACTGCCGCCAGGAGGATTATCATGGCGATCTGGAATGCCCGCAGCTCCGTGAATCGCGCCTTCTTCTCAATAGCAAAGGATTCATCCCGAAGAACCGTCTGCTCCACGTTGTTCAGGATCTGGATGTGCAGCGTGTAGCGGCCGTAGGGCAGGTTCGTGAAGACAAGCGGTTTCAGATCATTCTGATAGATCAGCGTTCCGTCATCCTTTGCCCCCTCCAGATATAGGCGTACCAGCGGGTTGGAGAGTTCATAGTTCATGACAGCCGGCTGGATCTGGATGCGGGCCGTACCGGCAGGAATCACATAGGTCCCGGTCTCATCCGGCAGGATCTCCGTATCATCGCAGACAAAGGAGCCCACCCTGACGAAATAACCGTTCCGGAACGAATTATAGTACTTCGTGGAGATCTCACGCACACCATCCGTACAGCACAACAGCAGCCCGTCACCATTGTCCGTCACCGCATCCCAGGCATTGGCAGTCAGTGTCGTATCAAACCCGCGGGAGTAGTCCA
This sequence comes from Butyrivibrio sp., assembly GCA_017443695.1. Lineage (GTDB taxonomy): Bacteria > Bacillota > Clostridia > Lachnospirales > Lachnospiraceae > Butyrivibrio. The sequence continues at coordinate 4,889 of JAFSYF010000031.1, read as the reverse complement.
TGAGTGTATAGTGGTAATCCCCGTTGGCGATCAGATCCGAGACCTTCACGATATAGATGCCCGCACTGGAACTGATCCAGGCCTCATGCTTCTGTGAGATGAAGATGTCATAGTTATTGCTGTAAGGGAAATGATTCAGTCTGGTGATGCTGCCCTTCCCGTCATCATAGTAGAGTGCGTTACTCGTCACATAGAGGTAGCCGCCATCGCCCATTGTGACCGGCACAATCCGCAGGACAACCAGCGTCTCCAGCCCCTGCGCCTCGCCGATATGCTCTGTCACCACACCGTCGCGGATCCTGACAAGCCCGTCTCCGTCCGTTCCTGCCAGGATGGAACCATCCTCACAGCGTATCATGGTCAGGATCTGGGCCTCCGGCAGGCCTTCGTCAAGCGAGAGGGTCTGCACCACCCGGCCCCCCCGGATGTAATTCAGTCCCACGTTGCTGGCAGCCACGACCGTCCCGTCCTCCAGCTCCAGCATGTAGCGGAACCGTCCCCCCACGGTGCCGGCCGTTTCTTCGTTGTAGCAGCGCACCTCCCCCGTCTCCGGTGTGAGCTCCACCAGACCGTCCCTGCCGTAGGTACTCATCCAGATGTGCCCCGCGCTGTCCTGAGTCACATGGCGGATCCGAATCCCCCGGAAACGGCTTATGAAGGGATAGCTCCGCTGCTCGTAGCTGTTCTTGTCCACCACCGCCAGACCGCTGTCCATGGCGATATAGAGATCGTTGTTATAGATCAGGAGACTGTTCACCACGCTGGAGGACAGTCCTGCCTTGACAAAGATGTTCACAAAAGGATTTTTGGAATACTCTATAATCCCCTGCTTGTTGGAGACGAACCAGACATTGCCCTGGTAGTCGATACAGACATCGGAGATGGAGCTCTCAAATTTGTCCTGCATCAGATACGTGATGTCATCCGCATCCCCCGCGTGCTCGGACAGACATCCCAGTCCGTTCTCCGCGCAGAACAGATACTCCTTCTTGGCGGTATCATAGAAGATCTTATTATAATAGGAAGTAACGGTATCCAGGATGGCGATGACCTCCATCCGTTCTCCCGTCCAGGCCAGCCGTTCCATGATCAGACCGGTGGTTCCCGCCAGATAGTTGCCGTTTCCGTCACTGCCGATGGCCGTATAGTATATGCCCTCTGTCGGGTAGAGCTCACTCGCAGCCGGCAGATATTCGCCGTCGCGGACAAAAAAGAGCAGTCCGCTGTTCGTCACACCGGCCACCACACCGCCACCGCCATAGGTCAGGGAACGGACACCGGTCACATTCTCCCACGTATCGCAGATCCGCGTGGCCCCGTCAGGAGTGATGATCGTCAGTGCCGAAACCGTGCCGACATAGAGATTACCGGCCGCATCCTCCACAATAGACCGGATCGCATTGGCCGCGATCGCCCCGTCTGCCGCGGTATAGAAGGTGATCCCGCGGTTCTCCGGATCATAGCAGCACAGACCATTGTCGTTGGTTCCAATCCACAACCGCTCCCTGCTGTCCACATACAGCACCATCACGCTGCTGATCCGTTCATCCAGATCCACCTTCTCAAAACGGAAGCCGTCATACCGATAGAGGCCAGAGTAGGTTCCGGTCCAGATATAGCCATCCGATGTCTGCACCACCGCATTGATCTCCGCGGAGACCAGACCGTCATAGGAATCATACCGCAGCGCCTCATACTCCGCGAGATAGTCGGTGGTTGTCCTGGCGGAGGTTCCTTCCGCCCGGACAGAGGTGCCGGGCATCCACAGCAGGACACACAGCAACGGGATCAAAAGAGCCATCATTCGCTTCAGAATATATCGCAAGGTCATCCTTATCCTTCCCTGATCGCCTGTGCGACCATATTGGTATCATTCTATCATATTTTAATGCCGGCAGCATCAGCGTGTATTCTGTGATACAATATACAATGATTTATACTATGCTTTTTTAGATACCGGATAATGAGAGAGGCGCAACATGAATCAGAAATCAAACGAGAGAACGGTTGTCTTGTTTACCACCCTGGGTTCCATAGGCTTGATCATGGAAATCATCCTGATGGGATGGCAATTCTGGGTACCGATCTTTATACTGGTCGGCATGATTGCCGTATGGGCGATCCACCTCTCGGACCGGATCGATTATGATACCCGTACAAGGTTCTATTTCGGCTACTCGGCATTGCTGCTGTTCTATCACGGCGTACAGAATATCAATCTCTTCGACATCATGGGCCCCACCCTGGTGGTCATGCTGACCTATTCGCTCTTCAATACAGTCTAAATGATGCACATCGTTCTGCTTGAGTATTTCGTCCTGCTGTTCATTCAGTTCACCGGCCTGCCCGGCGGGGAACCGATTATCTTCGATCATTCCAATGTATCCCGTCTCATCCTGCAGCTCGCCATTGTTCTCGCGATGTACCTCATCAACATCAAAACCATCAGTGACCGTCTGGAAGTGGAAGACGAAATGAAGCGGACCAGGGAACGCATCGAGATGAACGACAGCAGCATGGACGATTTCCTGACCAACATCTCCCATGAGCTGCGGACACCGGTCAATGTGGTGAATGGCATGTCGGATCTCCTGATCAAGAAAGGTGCGGGACAGGAGGCAGAATCCGTCAAGACGGCCGGTATCCGGCTGGCGGACCAGATCGAGGACATCCAGGATTATACGGAATGCAAGAGAGAAACCCTGTTCCTGGAGGAGGACAATTATATGGCCACCTCCCTCATCAATGATGTCGTCACCAGCTTCCGTATGAGCGAGCGGTCCCGGGAACTGGAGCTGGTGGTGGATCTGGATGCCAGAGTGCCCACCATGCTGCGCGGGGATGTGAAGAAGCTCCACAAGATCTTCCGGCACCTCCTGGAGAATGCAGAGAAGTTCACCCGCTCCGGCGGCATCTATGTCAGGGTGTATTCCGCCAGCATCGAGCGGGGTGTCAATCTCTGTATCGAGGTGACAGATACCGGCAAGGGCATGGATCAGGCGGCGATCCAGTCGGTCACCGAAGGGATGTATCAGGAGAACAAGAAGAGAAACCGCAGCTCCGGCGGCATCGGCCTGGGCCTCTTCATCGTATACGGTTTCGCACACTGGATGGGTGGTTTCGTCCGGATCGAGGGCGTGAAGAACCTCGGCACCACCGTCCGGGTCACGGTGCCGCAGAAGGTAGTGAACGATAAGCCCTGTCTGGCGCTGGAGAAATCCTTCGACGGCGCCGTGCTGTTCCATGTGCGGCCCGCCAAATACAAGGTCCCTCGGCTGCGCGATTTCTACCGCAACATGGCCAATAACCTGGCACTCGGCATCCATGTTCCACTCTACGCCGCAGAGACGGTCTATGAGGTGGAACGGCTGAAGGAGAAGCTGCCCGTTACCCACATCTTCATGGGACAGGAGGAATACGTGGAGAATCGCGGGTACTTTGAGGCACTGGCCAAAGAGGACATCGTGATCGCAGTTTCGGCGGAACCCGGATTCCAGGTGGGTGCTGACAGCCGGGTCATGCTGATGCCCAAACCCCTGTATGCCTACCCCATCCTGAAGCTCCTGAATGAAGGACGCGCCGCCAGAGATATCGATGATCATACCAGCGGGGGGAAGGTCGTCTTCCCGGGTGTCCGGACGCTGATCGTGGATGACGAGCCCATGAATCTGGTGGTAGCCTCCTCCCTGTTCCGGCAGTACGAGATGATCATTGACACAGCGGGCAGCGGCAAGGAAGCCATCCGCAAATTCCGTGAGAACCATTATGATGTGATCTTCATGGATCACATGATGCCGGAGATGGACGGGGTACAGGCCATGAAGCTGATCAAGTCTGCCGCCCTCGACCTGAACCGGAGCATCATCATCGTGGCCCTGACCGCCAACGTTGTGTCCGGTGCAAAGGAGATGTTCATCCGGGAGGGCTTCGACGGCTTCATCGCCAAGCCCATCAATACCACGGATTTCGAACGGGTGATGCAGCGCGTACTGCCCAGAGCCCGGATCAGCAATGGAGGTGACAGATGATGAATCACAACGGGTTGATCAACAGAGCTCTGTCTGTCCTCCGGGATCCCGAACGTCCCTTCAATGAGAGGATGTTCCTGATCCTTGCCATTCTGTCGGAGATCACGGTCTTCACCGCGCTGATCGGCGATCTGATTATCAAAGAGAACCCCTATGAGATCATCCTTCTGATCGCCGTTCTGATCCTGATCCCGCTCATCATTCTGCCCTGCCTGTATCTGAACCGGCTGCGTATCGCGATCACCATCCTTGTGCTGACACTTGTGTTCATCATCCTGCCCGGTTTGTTCTTCTTCGGCGGCGGTTTGGAGGGCGGCGGTGTGATCTGGATCATCTTCGGCTTCGTGTATGTGGGACTGACCCTGCACGGCAAATGGCGGAATGTCATGTTCACCCTGATGACTCTTCTCACGCTGGGATGCTTTATTGTTGCCTGGCAATGGCCACAGACGGTATTCGCACACTCCAGGGCTGCGCGGTTCATTGATATCTTCTTTTCAATCATACTGGTGGGGATCGTGTGCTACTTCATCAACTGGTCCCAGGGCCGCCTGTTCATCGAAGAGAACGAGCGCGTCAAGAAAGAAGCGGAACGGGCGGAGGAACTCACACGTTCCCAGAACCGCTTCTTCTCCAGCATGAGCCATGAGATCCGCACGCCCATCAACTCCATCCTGGGCTTAAACGAACTGATCCTCCGGGACCAGGATACCTCCGAAGAGGTGGTCAAGGATTCCATGGGGATCCAGGGCTCCGGCAAGATGCTGCTGGCACTGATCAATGACATCCTGGATTTCTCCAAGATTGAAGCCGGCAGCATGGACATCGTTCCTGTGGATTACCGGATCGGGGACATGCTCT
>JAFSYF010000214.1 GCA_017443695.1 Butyrivibrio sp. | reverse complement strand
TCCTGACCGTACGTGGCGGTATGACAAGCCATGCGGCTGTGGTCGCACGTGGTATGGGTGAGTGCTGTGTCTCCGGCTGCGGTGACATCGTCATGGACGAGGAAGCCAAGAAGTTCACACTGGCAGGCAAGGAGTTCCACGAGGGCGATCCGATCTCCATCGACGGCACCACCGGCAACATCTATGATGGCATCATTCCTACGGTAGATGCCACCATCGCAGGCGAGTTCGGCAAGATCATGGGCTGGGCTGACAAATACCGCAAGCTCAAGGTCCGCACCAATGCCGATACAGCGGCTGACGCGAAGAAAGCCAGAGAGCTCGGCGCAGAGGGCATCGGTCTGTGCCGGACGGAGCATATGTTCTTTGCAGAGGATCGTATTGCGGCCTTCCGCGAGATGATCTGCTCCGATACCAAAGAGGAGAGAGAGAAGGCGCTGGAGAAGATTCTTCCGTATCAGCAGAGCGATTTCGAAGGACTGTTCGAGGCCATGGAGGGCAACCCGGTGACGATCCGTTTCCTGGATCCGCCGCTGCATGAGTTTGTCCCGACAGAGGAGGCGGAGATTAAGAAGCTGGCGGACGCGCAGGGCAAGAGCGTGGAGCAGATCAAGGCAATCATCTCCGGACTGCATGAGTTCAACCCGATGATGGGTCACCGTGGCTGCAGACTCTGCGTCACCTTCCCGGAGATCGCTGTGATGCAGACCAAGGCTGTGATCCGTGCAGCCATTGCGGTGCAGCAGAAGCACAGCGCATGGAAGATCGTTCCTGAGATCATGATCCCGTTGGTGGGTGAAGTGAAGGAGTTCCTGTTTGTCAAGAAGATCGTTGTGGAGACGGCAGATGCGGAGATTCAGGCCAGCGGCACGAATCTGAAGTATGAGGTCGGTACCATGATCGAGATTCCCCGTGCAGCGCTTACGGCGGATGCCATTGCGAAGGAGGCGGACTTCTTCTGCTTCGGCACGAACGACCTGACACAGATGACCTTCGGCTTCTCGCGTGACGATTCCGGGAAGTTCCTGAGTGCCTATTACGATGCCAAGATCCTGGAGAACGATCCTTTCGCCAAGCTGGATCAGGAAGGCGTCGGCAAGCTGATGGAGATGTCCATCAAGCTGGGCAAGCCCGTCAATCCGAAGCTCCATGTGGGTATCTGCGGCGAGCATGGCGGCGATCCGGCTTCGGCAGAGTTCTGCCACCGTATCGGACTGGACTATGTCTCCTGCAGCCCGTTCCGTGTGCCGGTCGCCAGACTGGCAGCTGCACAGGCTGCCATCGCAGAGAGCAAGAATGGTGGCTCCGAAGAGGAGGAGGATTTCACCAAGAAGCTGTTTGATGATGAGACCAGGGAGAAGATCCAGCAGGCCGCGGAGAGAGCCGGGGCCCTCGCCAAGGAACTGGCGGAGGTCAGTGCCGAGGTTGCAAAGGCTGGTTTCGCCGGACTGAAGGCTGGTCTTGAGGAAGCCAAACGGGTATACGATCAGAATAAGAAGGCATGACCGAAAACCGCAGATCAGAATTGAAGCAGTATACAGGGAGGGCCGTCATCAGGACGGCTCTCCTTTTATGGTGTCTGCTTTTGAGCTGCATATCCGGCTGTCTGTATGTGGAGGGCGATCCAGCGCCCGGGGAGCTGCATTGGGAGTCGATACCGGAGGAAACATCGCAGACTGGACCGGAAGAAACCGATGTACCGCAGGTGTCCTATCCGGTGGTGACGGAAGGAACCCTGTATGAAGCGGGGATTTCGGAGACGGCGATCCGTCTGATTGCGGACATTATTCAGACCGATGTGGATTATGGATTTCCGGGCGCACAGCTGGCAGTCATCCGCTATGGGAAACTGGTATACCGGGGAGCATGGGGCTGGGATAACGCCTATCTGCCGGATGGCAGTGTCAATCCGGATCGTTCCCGGGTGACAGATCTGACCCTGTATGATCTCGCATCCCTGACCAAGATGTTTGCAACGAATTACTGTATCCAGCTGCTGGTGACGGAGGGAAAGCTGGACATCGATACACCGGTGACGAAATTCCTCGGGAACCAGTTCGCAGATGATACATGGGATGTGACGCTGGAGGATGGTGTCTATGTCGATATTACAATCCAGCGTGCATGGAAGAGCAAGCTGACTGTGCGGGATCTCCTCAAGCATCAGGGAGGATTTCCGGAGGGATTCCGGAAGCTGGATCCGGAGGAGGACAGGACTGTGCCCGGAACAGTGGGCGTCACTGAAGAGGAAGCCAGAGAGGCCACCTTCCGCAGAATCTGTCAGACACCTCTTCTGTATGAGCCGGGAACACGGACGTTGTACTCCGATATTGATTACATGATACTCGGTTTGGTCGTGGAGCAGGTTACCGGGATGGATCTCGACAGCTACTGCAGGATGACATTCTGGGAGCCGCTGGGGCTGACCCATATCACCTATGAGCCGCTGCTTCACGGATTTCAGGTAGCGGACTGCGCAGCGACGGAATTAAACGGCAACACCAGGGATGGTCTTGTACAGCTCAAGGGATTACGTACGGAGATGATACAGGGGGAGGTCCATGACGAGAATGCATACAATCAGATGGGCGGGATTTCAGGTCACGCGGGTCTGTTTGCCAATGCGACGGACCTGTCGGTTCTGGCCAGTTTGATGCTGACAGGTGGCGCCGGGGATCGGATGTATTTCTCCGATGAAGTGATCCGCATGTTCACCGCACCGGTGGGAGACGACAACACGAAATGGGGCCTGGGCTGGTGGCGGCAGGGTAACCAGGAGAGGACGGGGTATTTCGGAACCGGGGCCTCCGCGCAGACCATTGGCCATCAGGGCTGGACCGGAACCCTCGCGCTAATTGACCCTGAGGAAGAACTGGTACTGGTACTCCTGACGAATAAGATTAACACACCTGTGACAAGCAGCAGGAATCCCAATAAGTTCAACGGCAACTGGTATACGACGGCTGGGCTTGGTTTTGCGCCGGAGCTGCTGTATCGCGGGATGACGGGAAACGGTGATGAGACGCTGACGGAGGAGAGCATACAGAAAAATCTCCTGGAAGCGCTGCAGGAGCTGCTGGAAAAAGCACAGGATCAGGTACCTAAGGGCTCAGGTAAGAACCATCCGGCCGTAATGAACCTGAAGAGCAAGATAGAGGTTTGCCGCCGTTATGCGCAGGAGTTTGGGGATGAGGCACTGTTGAAGACATCAGAGGAACTGGCTGAGGCCTGGGAGATGGAATAAAGAGGTTGAACAAGGGATCGTTGACTTGGGCTTGATAAGCTTGCGCAACTGCGTTATAATGCATGGAATAAATTCAGAAATCATTGATTATTTTTGGGAGAAGAGTGCTTTTATGCGGATAACAAGAGTTGACAGTGAGACAGTCAGGTGCCTGATCACAGCGGATGATTTGAGCGAACAGGGGATTCAGCTCCAGGATTTTTTTGAGCACAAGCAGGAGGCCATGGACTTCTTGAAGGGTGTACTGCAGCAGGCCATTGAGGAGGTGGACTATCATCCCACCGGCGCCTATATGCCGATGCAGATCACGGTGCTGCCGGATCAGTCATTATCCCTGACCCTGTCAGAGAACTCCGATGAGGCATTTGCGGATCTTCTGAGGATGCTGACAGATCAGATGGGCTTAAAGCTCCCGAATCAGCTGCTGACTGAGCTCGGAGAAGTGGAGGAGGGAGAACGCATTAAGAAAATCGGGGAGTTCCTTCAGAGTCTGAAGAACTTCACCAGCTCCATGCGGGACCTGATCGGCCAGGATGGAGAGGAAAACGGGGAGAGTGCGCAGGAGACGGAGCAGCCTGGCCTGCCGCAGTTGGATCTTCGGGCGGAGAACCAGCTGCATTTCTCGTCCTATATTTTCTCCTTCAGGCAGATGCGAAACGTTATTGATTGCTGCAGACAGATTCCGTCAGATGTGGTACTGGGGAGTGCCCTCTATAAGGATACCTCCAAAAATGTGTATTATCTGCTGGTCAGAAGGATGGAGACACCGGCCAGAACCTTTGCCGCCATCTTTACCCTGTTGTATGAATATGGGAGCTTCATGACCACGGATGAGAAGATGATCTCCTCCATGAGTGAGAGCCAGGAGTGTCTGATGGCAGAGCACGCCATTGAACAGCTGCGTGGGCTGTGAAAACAACGAATTCAATGGATAAAAGAACGGAATATCTCGCCCTTGCGGAGGAGATCCGTGGGCATATGCGCCGTTATTACGACGAGGATGCCCCCACGATCAGTGATGAGGCGTATGATGCGCTGATGCAGCGTCTGAAGGCCATGGAGGCGGAGGATCCGACGCTCATCCAGCCGGACTCACCGTCACAGATCATCGGTGGGACAGCGAAACGGACGGCAGGGGTGAAGGTGACACACCATGTTCCGATGCTCTCCATTGAGGATGTGTTCACCAGGGAAGCCGTACAAGAGTGGGTTTCTTCTGTTTTGGCACGCCATCCCGGGTGTGCTTTCTCTGTGGAGACCAAGATCGACGGACTCTCCATGAGTCTGCGGTACCGCCGGGAGGGAGATGGCGACTTCCGGCTGGAGCTGGCGGAAACCCGCGGAGACGGGCGGATCGGTGAGGATGTTACGGTCAATGCCCGGGTGATTCCGGATGTGCCGCTGACATTGCCAAAGGAGCTGCCGGGGGATTACATTGAGCTCAGGGGTGAGGTCTATATGGACCATGATGCCTTCGAGCGTTACAACGAGGCGCAGCGCAGGCAGGAGAAGAAGGAAGCGGCCAATCCCCGAAACCTCGCAGCAGGTACACTCAGGCAGCTGGACCCGGAGATTACAAGGCAGCGCGGGCTGCGGATCTTTGTATTTAATGTGCAGGATGCGGCGCCGGAGCTGATGACGTCCCATTGTGCCGCACTGGACCGGCTGGCGGATGCAGGGGTCCCTGTGGTGCAGCACCGTCTCTGTACAACGGTGGAGGAGATTCTGGCGGCCATTGATGCCATCGGAGAGGAACGCGGCAGCCTGGATTTTGATCTGGACGGTGCCGTGGTCAAGATTGATCATACCCCGTGGCGGGAGGAATTCCCGGCGGGCAGTAAATATTCCAGCGGTCATATCGCCTATAAATATCCGCCGGAGGAGCGGGCCGTCGTCATGGACGAGATCCTGACAGATGTGGGACGTACCGGCAAGCTGACCTTTACCGGTGTATTCCATGACCGGGAGACCGGCAAACCTGCCAGACTGTGCGGAACAAGCGTGAGCCGTGCCACTCTGCACAATATTGATTATATCCGGGAACTCCGGATTGGTGTCGGCGGTGTCTATACCGTTTATAAATCCGGAGAAATCATCCCACGGATCTCGGGGCTTGTCGTGGAGCCGCCGGAGATCTATGCGCCGCCGTCACGATGCCCCGTGTGCGGCCACCCGCTGGTACGGGAGGAGGATTCCGCAGATATCCGCTGTGTCAACAACGCATGTCCGGCCCAGATATCACGGACACTGTCCTATTTCTGCTCCAGAGATGCCATGAATATCATGGGGCTGGGTGAGACATTGATTGATACACTGGCGCGGGAGGGATATCTCAGGGATTGCGCGGATATCTACCATCTGCATGAGCATCGGAATGAGCTGATCGAGCGGGGGCTCATCGGTAAGGAGAAGAACACCGACAAGCTTCTGCAGGAGATAGAGAAGTCCAAAGGAAATGATGCGGTGCGGCTTCTGACAGGACTGGCTATCCGTAATGTGGGGTTATCCACGGCCAGGGAGCTGATGCGGCATGTGGCGGACATCCGTGAGCTGATGCAGGTCACACAGGAAGGCCTGACGCAGATTCCGGATATCGGCGGGACAATCGCGGCGGATATCTACGCGTTTTTCCATGAGGAAGAAAACCGTACGCTGTTGATGAGGCTGGCAGACGCCGGAGTGAACATGGCCCGCGCGGAGGAAACAGGCGGAACACAGCATCTGGCGGGCAAAACCATCGTGGTGACCGGAACCCTGCCAACCCTGGGCCGGAAGGAAGTGGAGGAACTGATCGTGCAAACCGGCGGCAAAGCCACCGGGAGCGTTTCGAAGATGACGGATTTCCTCGGTGCCGGGGAGGCGGCGGGCAGCAAGCTGACAAAGGCACAGGAACTTGGAATCCCTGTGATCACGGAGGCGGAGCTGATCAAAATGATCGAAACAGGAGAGACATAATCATGCCCTTAAAGGTACAGAATGACCTGCCGGCCAGGAGCATCCTGGAGCAGGAGAACATCTTCATCGTGGAGGAGGATCGGGCGCTCCATCAGGATATCCGGTCGTTGAACATCTGCATTCTGAATCTGATGCCCCTGAAGGAGGAGACGGAGCTGCAGCTGCTGCGTGCTCTGTCCAATACGCCGCTGCAGATTGATGTATCCTTTATGCGTGTATCCTCCCATCTGGCGACCAACACTTCGCCGAACCATCTGAACCGTTTTTATAACACCTTTGATCAGCTTTCGGACAATACCTATGACGGGTTGATCATCACCGGTGCTCCAGTGGAGCAGATGGATTTTACAGAGGTGGATTACTGGGAGGAGCTGACCAGGATCTTTGAATGGTCGAAGACAAATGTGACATCGACATTTCATATCTGCTGGGGTGCCCAGGCCGGAATGTATTATCATTACGGTCTGCCCAAGGTGGCGTTGCCGGAGAAGCTCTTCGGTGTGTTCCAGCACCGGATTCTGAACCGGAAGGTTCCGCTGGTGCGCGGCTTTGATGATGTGTTCCTGATGCCTCATTCCAGACATACGACGACGCCTGCCGAAGCCATATATGCCTGTAAGGAACTGGTGGTACTGGCGGAGTCTGATGAGGCTGGGGTGTTGCTGTGCATGTCAAAGGACGGGAAGAACATCTTCATCACCGGACACGCGGAGTACGACCGGATGACACTCCACAATGAATATGTGCGTGATCTGGGCAAGGGACTGGAGATCCATAAGCCCTGGAACTACTATCCGGAGGATGATCCGCTGCAGAAACCTGCGCTCACCTGGCGGTCACACAGCAATAACCTGTACACCAACTGGGTGGATTACTATGTCTATCAGAATACGCCGTATTTCTGGGGACAGATCCTCGATGAAGAGAAGCGCCGCAAGGCACAGGACAGGCTGACGGCCGGCAGGATTCGCTAAGCAGAAGGGGAGGCACAGATTTGGAGCAGAAGACCATACGTATCAAATATCATTCGGATCAGATCGACCGGCTGACCTATATCGGAGGCAAGAGCGACTGGATTGATATGCGTGCCGCAGAGGAAGTATCGATGCAGGCCGGAGATTTCCGTGTGATTGATCTCGGCGTGTCGGTACAACTGCCGGCAGGGTATGAGATGATCATCGCAGCCCGCAGTTCGACGTTCAAGAACTATGGTCTGATCCAGACCAATGCCATCGGCGTCATTGATGAGAGTTACTGTGGCGATGACGATCATCTCCGCTGGGCATGCTATGCCACAAGGGATACGGTGGTTCATGTCAATGACAGGATCTGCCAGTTCCGTATTCTGGAGCACCAGCCGGCCATCTCCTTTGAGGAAGTGGAGACACTGGGGAATAAGGCCAGAGGAGGGTTCGGATCAACCGGAATCACATGAATGATATCAGGTGCTGGGGGCTTCCCGGAGATGAGCAGTAACTGGAAAGATGCTGTGGGTTTTCTGCAGCATCTTTTTCTTTTTTTATTGACAAATAAGGAGATACGATTTATATTTGAATATATGAATAATTGCTCATATGTTCAGAGGTGATCGGAGGACGTTATGTTACAGACAGAGCAGATGCTGATACTGCAGAATATGCCGTCGGAGGAGGAAATGAATGATCTGGCGGAGCTGTTCAAAGCTTTCGGGGATATCACGCGGATGCGGATCCTCTATGCGCTGTCTGCGGCTGAAAACGGGGAACTCGCTGTGGGAGAGCTGGCGGATGCACTGGGAATGACGCAGTCGGCCGTTTCCCATCAGCTGAAGATCCTGAAGCAGTTCCGTCTCGTGGGCAACCGCAGGGAAGGCAAGAGTATCTGCTATTTTCTGGCGGATGAACATGTCCGAACCATTGTGGATATGGGCAGAGAACACATCGAAGAAGATTAAGTCAGCAAAAGGAAAGGAGTATCAATCATGAAGAAATCCTACAAGTGTGAAGTGGATTGTGCCAACTGTGCAGCAAAGATGGAGGAGGCCGTGCTGAAGCTGGAGGGCGTGAAGAGCGCCCGTGTGAATTTCATGACCCAGAAATTCACGCTGGAGGCAGATGATGACCGCTATGATGAAGTCCTGAAGGCGGCAGTCAAGGCCTGTAAGAACGTAGAGCCGGATTGCGAGATCGAGATTTAACGTAAGACAGGTACAGATCGAGGAGACTGCCATGACAAAGAAGATGAAGAAAACGCGCAACCGCATCCTGATTGTACTGGGGATATTTGTTCTATTGCTGGTTCTGTCCCATCTGGGGATTCTGGATCCGCTGCCGTGGTGGGGGCGTTTTCTGATCTATCTGGTGCCCTATCTGATGATCGGCTATGATGTGCTGCGCAAGGCGGTCATCAATATTTCTCATGGACAGGTTTTCGACGAAAACTTCCTGATGATGATCGCTACCTTTGGCGCCTTTGGAATCGGGGAGTACTCCGAGGCACTGGCGGTGATGCTATTCTATCAGGTCGGAGAGTTGTTTCAGAGCTATGCAGTGGGTAAATCCCGCAATTCCATCGCGGATATGATGTCCATCGCACCGGAGAGCGCCGGACTGGTGCGGGAGGATCAGACGGTGGAGGAGGTTGAACCTTCTGAGGTGCCGGTGGGTGCAACGATTGTAGTACGGGCAGGAGAGAAGGTTCCGCTGGACGGCGTGGTTCTGGAGGGCAGTTCTTTCCTGGATACGGCCGCTCTGACCGGAGAGTCCGTCCCACGTCGGGTGGATGTTGGTTCGGAGGTCATCAGCGGATGCGTAAACGGAGACGGGGTGCTTCGGATACGTACAACCAAGGCCTATGAGGATTCGACCGTGGCCAGGATTCTGGATCTGGTGGAGAACGCCAGCAATAAGAAATCCAGGATGGAGAACTTCATTACACGTTTTGCCCGGTATTATACGCCCGTGGTGACACTGGGTGCTGTGCTGCTGGCGGTAGTGCCGCCACTCCTTGGTCTGATGCCGTTTTCAGATGCGATTCGCAGGGCCTGTATCTTTCTGATTGTCTCCTGTCCGTGCGCGCTGGTCATCTCGGTGCCGCTTGGGTTCTTCGGCGGGATCGGTGCCGGCTCGCGGATCGGTGTGCTGGTCAAGGGCAGCAACTTCCTGGAGGCTGTGGCACAGGCTGATGTATTCATTTTTGATAAGACGGGTACATTGACGCGTGGAGAGTTCCGGGTTGTCAATGTGATTCCTGCCCGGGATGGCGCCTATGACAGGGATGAACTTCTAGAGATCGCAGCCTATGGAGAAGGGATGTCCAATCACCCCATTGCCTCCTCCATCCGTACGTGCTACGGCAAAAACCTGGAGCTGAGCAGGTTGTCAGACGCCGAGGAAGTGGCAGGCAAGGGGATTATTGTACATCTGGATGGCGTGGAGCTCCTGCTAGGCAATACAGCCCTTCTTCAATCCAGAGGGATCACCTGTGAACCCTGCGATCAGGCCGGAACCATCGTCTATGTGGCTTATCACGGTCATTACATCGGTTGTATTGTCATCTCGGATATGACGAAGGATGGTGCCGCGGAGGCCATCGCGGATCTGAAGGCCACCGGAGTCAAACGGACGATTATGCTGACCGGTGACAGGAAAGAAGCCGCCGCCGCGGTTGCCAACGCATTGTCCATTGATGAGGTCCACGCGGAGCTGTTGCCGACGGATAAGGTTTTTGAGGTTGAAAAAGTCTTGAATGACCTGCATAATAATAAAGGAGAAAGCGGTGAAAAGGTCGCTTTCGTCGGCGATGGGATCAACGATGCTCCGGTGCTCATGCGGGCAGATGTAGGGATTGCCATGGGGAGCCTCGGGAGCGACGCCGCCATCGAAGCGGCGGATATCGTGCTGATGGATGATGATGTGCGTAAGATCGCAAGAATCGTCCGGATTGCCCGCAAAACCCTGCGGATTGTGAAACAGAACATCTTCTTTGCTCTTGCGGTAAAGGTGATCATTCTGGTACTTGGTGCCATGGGACTTGCGAGTATGTGGCTGGCGGTATTCGGCGATGTCGGGGTGGCAGTTCTGGCGATTCTCAACGCCATGCGGACACTGGGTGAGGATGGTAAGGCAAAATAACAGGAGGGGACAGATGGCAAAAGAATTAACAGTTCTGGAGAAAGCGCAGGGTTGTGCGGATTATATCCGTTCCAAGACAGATTTTCGGCCTAAGGTACTGATCACCCTGGGTTCCGGTCTCGGTGATTATGCGAATGAAGTGCGCATAGAGTGTGAGATCCCTTACAGTGAGATACCAGGCTTCCCGGTCAGCACCGCGCCCGGTCATGACGGCCGGTTCATCTTCGGCTACGTCGGAGAGGTACCGGTGGCCTGCATGAAGGGACGTATTCACTACTATGAAGGCTACGATATCACAGACTGTGTCCTGCCGGCCAGGGTCATGGGCCTGTTGGGATGTGAGATCCTGTTCCTGACCAATGCATCCGGCGGTGTCAGCTATCTCTTCTCCGCCGGGGATCTGATGCTGATCACGGATCATATCAGCGTGTTTGCGCCGAATCCGTTGATCGGCCCTGCATTTGAGCCCTTCGGACCGAGATTCCCGGATATGAGCAATGTCTATGATAAGAAACTGCAGGAAGTGATCTGGCGGGCGGCCTGTGAGACAGGGATTCCGTTGAAATCCGGCGTATATTGTCAGCTGACCGGTCCCTCCTATGAGTCGCCGGCGGAGATCCGCATGCTGCGGACACTCGGTGTGGATGCGGTAGGAATGAGCACCGTCGCTGAAGCCATCGCAGCCCATGCAATGGGTATGAAGGTTTGCGGGGTTTCGACCATCTGCAATATGGCAGCTGGTATGCTTGCACAGCCCCTGAATCATGAAGAGGTACTGGCGGCCGGTGTGGAGGCTGGGCCGCGGTTTACAAAGCTTGTGACGGAATCCGTCAAGCTTTTTGCTGATCTGTAACAGGGGGGGTTCGGCGAGATGGCAAACAGAATCAGATTTCGTCATGCGCGGATCCTGACGATGTGTCCAGGTCAGGAGGTTTTTCGGGGAGAGCTGTGGACGAAGGACGAGCGTATTGATTTTATCGGAGAAGAGGCTGCAGCGGAAAAGGAGCTGCAGCGCAGGCAGACAGCGGGAAAGGAGATCGCCTTTGATGAGGTGATCGACTGCGCCGGTGATCTGCTGATGCCCGGTTTTAAGAATGCGCATACGCATTCAGCCATGTGCCTCATGCGTTCGGCCGCGGATGATCTGCCGTTGTCGGAATGGCTGAATCAGCAGATTTTCCCTGTGGAGGCGCAACTGACCGGTGACGATATCTATACGCTGACCAAGCTGACCATTATGGAATATCTGACCAGCGGAATGACAGGCTGCATGGAGATGTACCTGACACCGGAGACGGTGGCGGATGCCTGCAGGGATGCCGGGTTCCGCTGTGTACAGGTGGGCGCGATGAACAATTTCTCCCAGTCACCGGAGCTGGTGAAGGAGATGTATCAGAAGCTCAATGGCCGCGATGCGTACAACAGCTATATGCTGGGCTTTCACGCAGAATACACGACTTCAGAGGATCGCATCCGGGCACTTGCGGAACTGGCACAGGAGTTTGAAGCACCTGTCTGGGCACATATTTCGGAGACCAGGGCAGAGGTGGACGGCTGTATCGAGCGGCACGGGCAGACTCCGGTGTCTTATCTGGCAGGGCTTGGACTCTTTGAATACGGCGGCGGCGGATATCATCTCGTGCATGTGACACCGGAGGATATTGCCATCCTGAAAGAAAAGAAGATGACGGCCGTGACAAATCCGGGTTCCAATATGAAGCTGGCCAGTGGCATCGCGCCGGTGGCTGATTATGTGCGGGAGGGAATCCCTGTGGCCATCGGTACCGATGGCCCGGCCAGCAACAACTGTCTGGATATGTTCCGCGAGATGTTCCTGGTGACGGGACTGGCCAAGCTGCGTGCCATGGACGCAGCGGAAATGGATGCAGTCAGCGTGCTGCAGATGGCTACGGTGAACGGGGCGCTGGCCTGCGGATGGCAGGATGCGGATGTACTGGCAGCCGGGAAGCTGGCGGATCTGATCCGGATCGATATGCGCAAGCCCAATATGCAGCCGGAGCAGAATATTGTGAAGAACATTGTCTACAGCGGGAGTAAGGACAACATCCGTATGACAATGATCCATGGCGTGATTCGGTACAGGGATGGGGCGTTCTTCCTGGATGAAGACCGGGATGCGATCTATGAGCAGGCAGATCGTATCAAACACCGGATCTATAAGGATACAGCCTTATGATGGGTGGATACGGATTCTTTGTACTGTGTGTCTGTGTGGTGCTGGCGGTGATTGCTATAGCCGGCGCCATACGGGGCCGCAGGGAGACAGAGCGGGAGAGAGCGCGTCTGCTGCATGATTTCGGCACGCCGCCGGGACCGGTGAAGGAGGATCCTTTCGTCCGGATCCAGCGGGTGGGCGGATATTATCGTGCCCATCTGTCTGAGGAGACAACGGCACGCGGCCATATCGATGACATAACCTGGAATGATCTTGGGATGGACGCGGTTTTTGACCGGCTGGACACCTGCCAGAGCGCGGCGGGAGAGGAGATTCTGTATGATATGCTCCGCAGACCGCAGCTGGTGGATGATTTTAGCCGGATGGAGGAGCAGATCCAGGCTGTGACGAAGCAACCGGAGGACAGAGTTCGGCTGCAGCTCTTCTACAGGCGGATCGGACGCCCTTCCAAGTATTCCCTCTATGATTATCTTTCGTTACTGGAGACGCTGCCTGCGCAGTCAGATGTGCCGCATCTGGCTGCGCTAGCGGTGATTGTGCTTGCCATTGTTCTGATCATCGCCGGTATCCAGGCTGGCATCTGGCTGCTGATACTGGTGCTTTTCTATAATGTGATTGCCTATTACCGGACCAAGGGGGTCGTGGAGCCCTATTATATTACCCTGCGGTACCTCCTGAGGGAACTGGCCGGAGCGGAGGGACTCGTCCGGACAGGATCACAGATCTTTGATCAGGAGCTGGCACAGATCGCCGGGCTGGTTCGCGGCATGGGCAGCTTCAGACGGGGATCTGATCTCGTCATGGGCGGAGGCAATGCGGTGGGCAGTGGCAATCCGGTGGATCTGCTGATGGATTACATCCGGATGCTGACGCATATTGATCTGATCAAGTTCAATCAGATGGTCCGGGTCATCCGTGGCAGAAAAGAGGCCATCGATGAACTACAGGAGCTGATGGGACGCATTGAGGCAGTGATCGCCATTGCTTCCTTCCGGGAATCGCTCAGGAAGCAGGGTGTATGTGTGCCGGATTTTGCGATGCCGGAGCAGGGGTATGCCCTGACGGAGGGTTATCATCCGCTGATGGCTACGCCGGTGAAGAACACGATAGAGACAAGGCGCGGCGTTTTGATCACGGGTTCCAATGCATCTGGTAAGTCCACTTTCCTGAAAACCTGTGCCATCAATGCCATTCTGGCGCAGAGCGTCCATACCTGTGCGGCATCGGGTTACAGGGCACCCCTGTACCGGATTTACAGCTCCATGGCGCTCAGGGATGATCTGGACGAGGGAGAGAGCTATTATATCGTTGAGATCAAGTCATTGAAGCGGATTCTCGACGCGGCTGATGCAGCTCCGGAGACACCGCTGCTGTGTTTTATCGATGAGGTGCTGCGGGGAACGAATACGGTGGAGCGTATTGCAGCTTCCTGCGAAATTCTGCGGTGTTTTTCGGGACAGCAGACGATGTGTTTTGCGGCAACGCATGACGGTGAGCTGACCGAGCTTCTGTCTGAGGATTACGATCTGTATCACTTCGAAGGCGAGATCCGATCGGTGCAGACAGAGGACGGCACGCAGAAGCGGGATGTGCATTTTGACTACACTTTGCGTGATGGTGCGGCGACGACGCGCAATGCGATAGAGTTGCTGTCGATTCTTGGTTATGATGATGCTGTGACGGATCGCGCACAGGCATTGGCGACACGTTTCGAACAGACCGGGCGGTGGTGAGCTTGCAGCTGGTGGAGATCTGGACAGATGGCGCCGCCCGGGGCAACCCCGGCCCTGGCGGGTATGGTTCGCTCCTGCGTTATGTGGATCAGCAGGGGCAGGTGCATGAGCGGGAGTATTCGGCTGGCTATGATGAGACTATCAACAATCGGATGGAGCTGATGGGAGTCATCGTCGCACTGGAGGCACTGAAGCATCCATGCCGGATTTCGCTGACCTCTGATTCACAGTATGTTGTGAAAGCCTTTACGGATCACTGGATTGATAACTGGCAGAAGAAGGGATGGGTCACTGCCGCAAAGGAGCCTGTGAAGAACCGTGCCCTGTGGGAACGTCTTCTGGCAGCGGCAAAAGCGCATGAGATCACCTGGCACTGGATCAAGGGCCACGCGGGTCATGCGGAGAATGAACGCTGCGACAGGCTGGCAACGGAGGCGGCCGATCGGACGATGGATCAGCTGCTGCACGATGGCGGTGGGGATCTGAGGGAAGAGAAGCGTGGGTGAGAAACTCCGCAGGGTCGGTGGCGCCCTGATGACGGCCTATATTTGCATTCTGGTGCCGGTTGTTTCCTTCTATGTGCCGGAGGGGTACACAGGACTGGGAGAAGCTAAATTTGCAGCCTACCGGCTGGTGTCGGCAGGTTTTTTTGTACTGCTTCTGCCGGTCATGTGTCTGCTGTTTGCCGTGGAAGCCACGGAACAGGAAGAAGAGGGGGGGCTCGGCAGGGAGAGATTGCAGAAACTCCTGGTGCCGGGGATGATGGTGTGCCTGATCATCAGCTTCTTCCTTGCAAAGGACCGAACTACCGCACTGTGGGGGCTTGACGGCTGGCGGTTCGGCATCCTGACGCAGCTGCTGATCCTGTTCTTTTATCTTGCGGCAGCAAAACTGCCGGTGCGAAAGAAGCCGGTATTCTATGTCTGCACAGGGACGGCAGGTCTGGTATTTCTGCTGGGTGCGCTGAACCGATTCAGCATCTATCCGGTTTCTTTCATGGGGGTAGATGGTTCTTTTCTGTCAACAATCGGTAATATCAACTGGTATAGTGCCTATGTGGCGGTGTTTTTCTCCCTGTTTGCGGGCTGGTATCTGACCAAGGATGGATCCCGTCTGATCTGGGAGACGGTGCTGTTGTTCATCGGGGCATTCACAACGCTGACCCAGGGCAGCAATACGATGGCATTTTCCGTTCTGATGGTACTGCCTGTGATGATTGCAGGATTGCTTGCGGGAGTGGTCCGTCCCCACAGAGTTCTCATGCTGCTGGGCGTATGGGGGGCCTCCATGGAACTCTATGGGTTGATTGTGACGGTGGATTCCAGAAAGGAGACCTTCGGAACCGATAATCTGTGGCGGGTACCGGCGCAGGCGCATGCCGGCCTTGTGCTGGTGATCCTCGCCCTGGTTGCCGGATGGGCGATGAGCCGAAGAGGTGTGCCTGACAACAAAGTGGACAGATCTGTGCCTTTGTCACTGCGTAGACGCAGGCTTGCGATCTGTGTGCTGTTTGTGACGGTGGTTATCCTGCTGCTTCTGTGCGGTATTATCCTGATGCTTGTCGCAGCGGACGAAACGAAGCCTTTCCGACAGATGCTGAGGGCGGTATGGCATATACGTCTGAATATGAAGTGGGGGAACAGAAGAGGAGCGATCTGGTATATCAGCGGGCAACTGGCCGCTGAGCAACCGTTGTGGCGGAGGTTCTTCGGACTTGGACCGGACGGATACACCGGCGCGCTCTATTCCTCCGAGGCGCTCGCATTGCTGGTGAGGGAGCATTTCGGGAACTCCAGACTCACCAATGCACACAGTGAGTTATTTTCTGCAGTATTGAATGAAGGATGGTTGTATGCGATCCTGCTGGCGGGATTCTATATCTGTCATGCCGTGGGGTTCGCCGGAAGATTCCTGTCCATACCGGATACCGAGGGGTCCCGGTATGAACAGGCAAAAGCTGGATTCTGCGGATTGTTGCTGCTGACGGCTGTCGTCTCGCATCAGGCGTTGACGTTCCGTACGGTGAGCAGCACGCCATTTTTATTCTTTTTTATTGGAGCTATTGAGTACCTTGCGGCCAATCCAGATGAACAGGCAGGCACCGACCACGGAGACAAGGATGCCGCCTATGAAACCGGTGGCACCGATCCCGATGATGCTCAGTACGATGCTGCCGACTACGCCGCCAATCAGGCCGAGAATAATATTCCGTAACAGGCCGCCATCGCTGTTCATCAGCTTACCGGCCAGCCATCCCGCGATGGCCCCGCTGATCAGAGTAACAATAATACCCCACATGTTTGTTTACCTCCTTTAATATGATGAATCTTATTATAGTTTCATATCTCCATCCTTGACAAGACCAAGTTTCCGGACAAAGTAGTGGATCGCAGGG
>JAFSYF010000030.1 GCA_017443695.1 Butyrivibrio sp. | reverse complement strand
CCACACTGCCGCTGATTCTGACCCTCATCGTGCAGTGCGGCGTATTTATCACCGTGACGGTCATCGGCGCTTACACCGGCTCAATCTACTATCTTGCCCTGCTAATCGTGCAGAGCATCCTCATGGGGGCAACCATCGATTACGGGATCGTGTTCTGCAATTTCTACCGGGAGAACAGAAAGGCTCTCCCCGCTGCCGATGCCCTGAAGGCCGCCTACGAGGGCTCCATCCACACCATCATGACCTCCGGCTCCATCATCGTGCTGGTGCTCGCCATCCTGGGGATTTTTGTCACCTCCAAGATGATCTCGGAAGTGAGCATCACTCTGTCCATCGGCGCTTTGATCGCTATCCTGCTGATCCTGCTGGTGCTTCCAGGCCTGGTCGCCTGCTGCGACAGGCTCATCGGGAAAGGCAGGGAGAAAGCGAAAGGATGATTCATAAATAACGCTCCCGCGGGGACGGCACAGGGCCGCGACCTCGCGGGAGCATTATTCGATCATGGTTCAGGAAACACCGCTTCTGGCGCAGGTGCGGCATAGCTCACCCGGATCGCTTACGGTCTTGTCCCCTTCCCTGCGCTGTTCGGATTTCTGCTCAGACGTCGGGCAGCGGATACCAACGGTGGATCTGTCCCCACATCTTTGCCTTGTGGTAGCCAAGGTTGACGACCTCAAAGAACTTATCAATATTGGCCAAAGGTGTGGCGGCGGTGATGTCACAGCCGGAGGAGATCATGAAGTTCTCAAACACCATGCACTGACGCAGGAGATTCTGGGTATCGATGGCCATCTTGTCCGTGCTGTCACACATGAACACGGCGGAGGGGCTGATGTTGCCCATGACGATCACGTCCTTCGGCAGGGTGTTCAGCAGCTGCCACATGTCTGCCTTATCCCCGAAGTGGAACATCTTCGCGCCGGTGGCGACGACGGCGTCCACCTTCTTCTCGATGGCGTTGGAGCAGTTATGATAGCAGAACACGAAATCCCGGTCCTGCAGCTCGTCGATGATCCGGCGCACATACTGGGAGGAGAATTCCTGCATGGGTCCGGGGGACATCAGGCCGGCGAGAGGTTCCGCCATGATGACACCGTTTGCGCCGATCATCTTCATGGCCTTGATATACTTCAAGAGGAACTGGGTGCATTTTTCCAGGACCGTGTGGACAAGCTCAGGCTCCTCATAGGTCAGGAGCAGGATCTCGTTCACGTCCATCAGGCGGCCCGCCATGGAGAAGGGGCCGGTGCAGTTGGCGAATACCGGGCGGTCGTTCACCAGCGTCAGGGTCTTTCCCAGGGCCCGAAGGACCTTTCCCGTTCTCCCTGCGCCGATCTCCGGGATCTGGATGGCGTCGGCCTGCTCCTGGGTGGAGATGAGCTGCCCGGTGATGGTGGGAATATCGTCGGTGTGATAGGTGCATTTCGCGCCGAAGGCCTCGGCCTCCACGGAAAGGTCCATATACGTGGTGGCAAAGGGCATGTTATACCGGTCCGCGATGAGGCGGACACCCAGCGCCATCTCAGTGGAAGAGTTTACCAGCTTGTCCACAGTGATGAACAGCTGCTGCACCGCCGGATAGGACAGGAGCGGCATGGCTTTTTTGTTCTGCGTCGCGATCTGTTCGCGAATCCAGAGGTCCATGTTCATTGTTGCGATCCTCCTTCAATGCTTCTTCAATGTCGTCTGGTTGTAGAATAGCGGTTTTCCGGGTCAAAAACAATAGATGCTGCCTCCGAAACCTCTGCTGTTTTTCTGATGTATTCTTGTCAATATTTACCGATGCAGACGATGGACAGAATCACCCCCGGCTTCAGTTGCCCTGCCCTGTCTTTTGGAACAGGACAGTTTCATAACCGTCGTCGGTCAGGAGGATGGGGATACTCTCCTCCGTAACGGCGCCGATGAATACGCTGGCTGCGGATCCGTCCTCCGCGGTGATACCGATGTCCAGAGAAACGAAGATGCGTTTCTCCCCTTCCCCGACAGTGATATCCAGATTGTGGGCGGT
>JAFSYF010000213.1 GCA_017443695.1 Butyrivibrio sp. | reverse complement strand
GGACCTCATTTTCTCCCGGATTATATATCTTACAGACATCCTGTATCTCTACCAACGCCATTGCTTTACGCTCCGCCGAAATGAACTGTTTTGAACCGCCATAATGTTCTATTCTACCACAGGACTCGTGAACATCGAGATTAAAAGAGTATAAAAAAGGTGTAAAAAACCGCCGGAGACAGCGCCCCGGCGGTCCAACGCTTCATTACTTTTTTTATTTACTTCGTCAACAGCAGCATCAGATCGTTGCTGCGCTGGATGAATTTCGCCATGGCCTCTGCCGGTAACGGCGCGTTCTGGATCCTGGCCAGATCATAGAGCTGCTCGCAGATCTCCTCCGTATGCTTGCCGTCCTCGTGCTCCAACACGTATTCCACCAAGGGATGGCCGGCATTTAAGACCAGCGTCTGGCCGCCCATGCCGAGATCGCCCATGGCCATCCCGTTCATGGCGTACATCTTCATCATATCCTCCATGCGGCGCGCATCCTCGGACACCGTCAGGATGGAAGCCATCTTCTTATCCTTCAGTTTGGTGAGCTTCACCTCCAGCTTATCGTTCTTCAGCACCTTACGCAGCTTCTCCTGCAGGTTCTTCTGCTGGGTCTCCAGCTCCTCCGCTGCCTTCTTGGAGGTCTTCTTCTGGAAGGTATCCGTGATGTCCGCATCGATCCGCTGGAAACGGATCTTGCCCTCGTTCTTGGACTCCAGCTGCTGGATGAAGGGCATATCGATGTTGTGCGTCAGCACGAACGCCTCCATCTTCTGCGCCTTGAACATATTGATATACTGGCTCTGCTGCTGCTCGTCCGTGACATAGTAGATGGTCCTCGGCTCGGGTTCCTTCTCCTCGTCCTTCTGCTCCCCGTCCGGTGCATCCCCGGCTTCCACCGGCTCCCCGTCTGCTCCGACGACCTCGGCCTCTACCTTCGTCCCATCCTCGGCAACCGCGTTCTCCTCCTCCGCGGCCTTCTCCGCCTCCGCGTTGATCTGCAGCGCCTCAGGCAGCGTCAGGTACTTCCCGTCCAGGTTGCGGAACAGGATGTAGTCGTTCATCTTCTCGCAGAACTTGTCGTCCTTCAGGCAGCCATATTTAATGAAAGGAGAGATGTCCTCCCAGTACTTGTCGTAATTCTCCTTATCCGTCTTGCACAGGCCCGCCAGCTTCTCCGCCACCTTCTTGGAGATGTAGTCGGAGATCTTCTTGACAAAGCCGTCATTCTGCAGGGCGCTGCGGGAGACGTTCAGGGGCAGATCCGGGCAGTCGATGACACCCTTTAAGAGCATCAGATACTCCGGGATCACCTCCTTGATGTTGTCGGCGATGAAGACCTGATTGTTGTAGAGCTTGATTGTGCCTTCCGCGGATTCGAACTCCAGGTTGATCTTCGGGAAATACAGGATGCCCTTCAGATTGAACGGATAGTCCATATTCAGATGGATCCAGAACAGCGGCTCCTTATAATCCTGGAAGACCTTGCGGTAGAATTCCTTGTATTCCTCCTCCTTGCACTCGTTGGGGTTCTTGGTCCACAGCGGATGGATGTCATTTAAGAGCTCCGGCCTGCGGCGGATCTTGAGTTTCTTCTCCTCCGGCTCCTTCTCCGCATCGGCGGCTTCCTCCGCGCCGTCCTCCTTCTTGTCCTCGTCCTTCTTCTCCGGCTCGATGACCTCCAGGACCTCATCGTCCTCCCGCTTCTCAGACTCCTTGATGGTCTCGGTGCGGTCGTCGTCCTCTTTGGACAGATAGATCTCGTACGGCATGAAGGCACAATACTTCTTCACCACCTCGCGTGCGCGGTACTCGTTGCAGAACTCCAGGCAGTCGTCGGAGAAATGCAGCGTGATCGTCGTGCCCACGGTCTCTCTCGATCCCGCGCCCATCTCGAACTCCGAGCTGCCGTCGCAGCTCCAGTGTACCGGCTCCGCCCCCTCCTGATAGGAGCGGGTATCGATCTCCACCTGGTCACAGACCATGAAGGTGGAGTAGAAGCCCAGACCGAAGTGGCCGATGATCTGATCCTGGCTATCCTTGTCCTTATACTTCTCTAGGAAATCCGTCGCACCGGAGAACGCCACCTGATTGATGTACTCCTCCACCTCAGCGGCCGTCATGCCGATGCCGTTGTCGACGATCTGCGCCGTCTTCTCCTTATCATTCAGAATAATATCGATCCGCGGTTTGTATCCCTCCGGCAGCGTGGCATCCCCCATGCCGGACAGCTTGCGCAGCTTGGTGATGGCATCGCAGGCATTCGAGATCACCTCTCTGTAGAAGATGTCGTGGTCCGAATAGAGCCACTTCTTAATAATTGGGAACATGTTCTCGCTGTTGATCGACAGATTACCTTTCTTTTCCATGGTGATGAAAACCTCCTTTTGGGACAGTTTACGACCGCCATCGGGAAAAGTCAACAGAAATTTAGCACTCACCAAAAGTGAGTGCTAACAGAATGTGCTGGCTCCGTGAATTCTCACATATGACCTGCCGTTCGGCCACTGGAGCATCCCCCGGGCGGCCTGCTCGCGCTCAATTCAGCCTGCGGCCGAATTGTTTCGCAGCAGGCGCGGCTTCGCATTTTAGTGCGCCTGCTGCTGACCTGCAATACTGTATTTGCCCGTAGCCACGCAGCAAAGTGCGTGGCTCGGGATTGACAGTAACCATGCTACGAGAGCTCGCGAACCGCCCGAGAGATGCTCCCTAGGCCTCTGAGTGGCACAAGTTTGGCAACGACCGAATCAAAGTGGTGAATCTTGTACTATTGCAGCTCTTCCAGGGCAGCCCTCACCATTTCGGAGAGGGAGACGGTAGCAGGCGCTGGGCTGTCCTCCGCACAGAGGCGCTCCCAGAGTGCTTCGTTGCGGACGATGGTCTGGGTGGCTGCGAAGGTCTCATACTTCGCCTCATAGGCTTCCCGCCGCCGGATCTCCACGATTCGGATTTTGTTGGCATCCGTTTCCGCACGGTTGAAGGTGCTCACGCACTTCAACAGACAGTAGCCGTCCGCGGTCTCGATGATGCCGCTGACCTGTCCGGTATTCAGGGCAAAGGCCACCTCGGTGATGCTCTCCTCCCGCTCTCCCTGGCCGAAAGAGAAGGTGCCCGTGCCGTCACCGGCTTCCGTCAGCATCAGTTCCTCGAAGCTGCGTCCCTCTGCCAGTTCCTGCTGCAGGGCCACGGCGCGGGCACGGTCCGTCACCCGGATCTGCTCCACGGTGATCCGTCTGGCCTCGTCGTCGCTGATCTCCGGGTTGACATCCCGGATCAGATACCGGTAGAGTACATCCGCCAGGATCAGCTCCCGGGCGCAGGCCATCGCCTCCTCTGCCGTGATGTTCCCCAGCTGTTCCCGCTCCTCAGGCGACAGCGCCTCATAGTAGGCGGTGCCGAGCCGCTGCGCCAGCGCCTCCTCCCTGTCAGAGAGTACGACCCCGTTTGCCGCGGCGAGACTTCCAGTCAGTCCCAGGCGTGCCACCTCTGCCAGCGCCTCCTCTCTGAGACGCAGCTCCATGGTCTTCCCATCCGTCTCCATCTCCCAGAGTGCAGACCCAAAGACCTGCTCATAGGCCAGACGCAGATCGGACAGGCAGATCCGGTAATCTGCCACCCGGCAGACGCCATCCTCCATCCGGAAGAGCTCATCCTCTCCGAAACCAAATGTCAGAATGAAATGTGTGTCTGCCGGAATCGGCCCACACGCAGACAGCCCCGCCGCGTACACTGCCGCAGCGAGGCTCAGAACCAGGAGGCGCGGAATACGCCTCTGCATCGGATTACTGATCCGTTGTCTTCTTTGTTGCCGGCTTCTTTGCCGTGGTGGTCTTCTTCGCCGTCGTGGTCTTCTTTGCCGCCGCAGGCTTCTTTTCGGCTGCGGGCTTCTTCTCGGCCGCAGGCTTCTTTGCTGCGGTGGTCTTCTTCGCCGCAGGCTTCTTCTCTGCCAGGGCCTTGAACACCTCCGCCTTGCGCAGATCTCCCTCTGCGGTAATCTTGCCGGTCAGATTGGCATTGATGACATCGATCTCTCCGTTCATCACCTGCATGAAGGCCGGGCCCTCTGCCGTGATCAGGATATCCCGGTCGAAGTACTCAAAGGGCTCCACGCTCACCTTGCCGGGCTCCAGCTCGATGTAGAAAGCGCCCTCGCCCTCGCCGCGTATGTTCACCTGCACCGCTGTGTGCTCCGTCACAGCAGAGGCGTCCATCTTACTCAGTGCCTTCCTCGTCTGCTCAACGATCTCCTCGTACGTCATGATACTGCTCCTTTCCGTATTACCTGTTATACCTCATCAACCGACCCCTCAATCCTCTACGGGCCGTTCGGTTCCCGCCCGGTACTGTACAGGCGTCATCCCGTATGTCTGCTTGAAGATCCGGTTGAAATGCTCCACATTCTGGTAGCCCACCTCTTCCGAGATACGCTCCACCTTCTTGTGACTGTTGCGCAACAATGTCCCCGCCTTCTTCAGACGGATCTTGCGCAGGTTCTCCCCGAAGGTCAGCCCCGACTCCTCCTTGATATACTTGGAGAGATAGGGCTTCGACAGATAGAACTCCCGGGACAGATCCTCCAGTGTCACATCCTGATAGTTGGCACGAATGTACTCCAGAATATCCCGCAGGCGCTCATCGCCGCTCTCACTCTGCTTCCGCACCGCATCCAGCTGGTTGACGGCCACACTCAGCGCATGAATCGAGGCCCGGATGATATCCTCGTCGATGCCGACGCCCCAGTGCTTCGCCCCGCTGCAGGTGATCCCCACATAGGCCACCGCCTTGGCGGATGAACCTCTGGTCAGCGCGTGCTCCTCATAGACGGAGAGCTCATAGCTGATGCCAAAGAACTGCTTCAGCGCATTGCTCACCGCATCCAGACGTCCGTTTCCGCCGGCCTCGACGATCCGGTCCCGGCCGCCCGAGGCGATGGTGACCTGCGCCTGTATCCCGTTCTCCTGACGGAAATGAGTCTCCGTGATCTGGAAGGCGGTATCCCCATGGATGTACTTCGTCTCGAAGATCCGGTAGATCCGCTCCGGTGAGAGCTCCGCGTGCTCCTTGTCGGAGATGTCCTTGATGGTATAGCCCACCTCAGCCTGCATCTGCTTCGGTATCATCATACCATAGTTTGTCCGTAAAATATAGCTTACGCCGCCTTTTCCCGACTGGGAATTGATCCGGATCACGTCGCCCTCGTACGCGCGACCGATGTCCTTGGGATCAATCGGCAGATACGGCACGGTCCAGCGGCCCTCATCCTTGCCCTGCTCATGCCAGGCGAAGCCCTTGCTGATGGCATCCTGGTGGGAACCGGAGAACGCCGTAAACACCAACTGCCCGCCGTAGGGTGCGCGCTCATAGATCCGCATCCTGGTCAGCCGTTCATAGGTCTCCCCGATGGCCGGCAGATCAGAGAAGTCCAACTGGGGATCCACACCGTGGGAGTACAGATTGAGCGCCAGCGTCACGATATCCACGTTACCGGTCCGCTCCCCGTTGCCGAAGAGTGTCCCCTCTATGCGGTCGGCGCCCGCAAGGCAGCCAAGCTCCGCATCGCCGATACCCGTCCCGCGATCGTTGTGCGGATGCAGGGACAGCACCACCCCATCCCGCGGCACCAGATGTCTGTGGATGTACTCCACCTGTGTCGCGAAGACGTGCGGCATGGCGATCTCCACCGTGGTGGGGATATTGATGACGACCTTGTGATCCGGGGTGGGCTTCCACACATCCAGCACCGCGTTGCAAACCTCCACCGCATAGTCCACCTCGGTCCCCGGGAAGCTCTCCGGTGAATACTCAAACAGGAAATTGCCCTTCGTCTCCCGCGCCAGATCGTTCAGCAGTACGGCGCCATCCACCGCGATCTTCTTGACCTCTTCCCTGTCCTTATGGAAGACCTGCTCCCGCTGCGCGACGGAGGTGGAGTTGTAGAGATGGACAATGGCACGGGGCGCGCCGTCCACCGCCTCGAAGGTCCGGCGGATGATGTGTTCCCTAGCCTGGGTCAGCACCTGCAGCGTCACATCCTTCGGGATCCGTTTCTCCTCGATCAGACGTCTGGCAAAAACAAATTCCGTCTCAGAAGCTGCCGGGAATCCAATCTCGATCTCCTTGAAGCCCAGTCGGACAAGCATATCGAAGAACTCCAGCTTCTCATCCAGGCTCATGGGCTCGATCAGGGCCTGATTGCCGTCCCGCAGATCCACGCTGCACCAGATCGGTGCATGGTCCAGATAGTCCTTCTTCACCCAGTCGTAGCTGAGTTCCGGCGGCATGAAATACTGACGATGATACTTCTCCACTTGCTTCATGCGATATCCTCCTACTGAAAATTGATAGGATTTATCATATCACAGAAAAAGACAAATGGAATGATATTTTTTATCCAGTTTCTTTGATATAATTTATATCGCTGATTCTGACATTGCTTTACGGGTGGACCGACGCATGCTATGATAGGTCGGAATAGCGAAATCCAAGGACGTTTTTCATACCAGGGAGGCATACGATGAAGGACGGATTTATTAAGATAGCGGCAGCGACACCGGTGATCCGGGTGGCAGATCCGGAGGCCAATGCCCAGGCGGTCATCCGGCAGCTGGATGAGGCATGGGAACAGGGTGCGCGGATCATCGTTTTTCCGGAGCTCGTACTGACGGGCTACACCTGCAGCGATCTCTTCCTGCAGGATACACTGCTGGCAGGGGCGGACAAAGCCCTGCGTCAGATCCGCAAGCATACGAAGGAACAGGATATCGACGCCGTGGTGCTGGTGGGATTGCCCTTCCAGCGGGATGGCAAGCTCTATAATGTAGCGGCGCTGATCCACAGGGGGGAGGTGCTGGCGATGATTCCCAAACAGCATCTGCCCAATCACGCGGAGTTTTACGAGGCGCGCATCTTCACCCCGGGCAAACGCGGTTCGGAGATGGACGACAATGTGCAGTTCCACGGGGACGAGCCTGTCTTCGGCGCAAACTACGTCTTCGACATGAATGAGACCATGCCGGGACTCATGCTGGGGGTGGAGATCTGCGAGGATGCCTGGGTGCCGAATCCGCCGAACATCGATCTGGCCATGGCGGGGGCCACCATCATCGTCAACCTCTCCGCATCCGATGAAGTCGTCGGCAAGGACACCTATCGCAGGAGTCTCATCACCTCAACGAGCGCCCGGACCATCAGCGGCTATGTCTACGCCTGCGCCGGCCCCGGGGAATCCACGACGGATGTCGTCTTCGGCGGGCACAGCATGATCGCGGAGAACGGCACACTGCTGGCGGAGCAGAATCCTCTCGCCGGTGAGGAGACCAGCATCTCCGGGAACAGCTCGATTCTGTATGCGGACATCGACGTGGCGAGACTCTGCTACGAGCGGCGTCGTACCTCCACCTGGAACTCCATCGCCAACGGGGAGCAGCAGTTCAGAACCTGTGTCCGTAACGACGAGATCAGCATGAAGGCCGCACCCACCAGGCTGACGCGGGTGTTCGATCCCAAGCCCTTCATCCCCTCCGGCGAGGCGGAGCGGGAGGAGCGCTGCGAGCAGATCCTGCGGATCCAGACGAGGGGGCTGGCGACGAGACTGAAGCATACCGGGATCCAGTCCGCCGTGGTCGGGGTCTCCGGTGGACTGGATTCCACGCTGGCGTTACTGGTGACGGTACGGGCCTTCGATGAGCTGGGACTGGACCGCAAGGGGATCCTGGCGGTGACGATGCCCTGTTTCGGTACCACCGAGCGGACCCATGACAATGCGAAGTCCATGGCCAAGGCACTGGGGGTCTCCTTCAAGGAGGTGGACATCGAAGCTGCGGTGCGGCAGCATTTCAAGGACATCGGACAGGATGGCCGGAAACACGACGTGACCTATGAGAACTCACAAGCGAGGGAGCGTACCCAGGTGCTGATGGATCTGGCGAACCGGCTGAACGGCCTGGTGGTGGGCACCGGTGACCTCTCGGAGCTGGCCCTGGGGTGGGCTACCTACAACGGCGATCATATGTCGATGTATGGGGTGAATGCCGGGGTGCCGAAGACACTGGTACGCCATCTGGTGAGTTACCTGGCGGTGAAAAGTGAGGACCGGAAGCTGCGCAGCGTCCTGATGGATGTGCTGGATACGCCGGTGAGCCCGGAGCTGCTGCCGCCGAAGGCAGGCAAGATCTCCCAGCAGACAGAGGAGCTGGTGGGGCCCTACGAGCTGCATGATTTCTTCCTGTATTACATGATGCGCTGCGGCTTCCCGCCGGCCAAGATCTACCGCATTGCGGTGCAGACCTTTGACGGCACCTATGATGCGGAGACCATCCTGAAATGGCTGAAGGTATTCTACAGACGGTTCTTCACGCAGCAGTTCAAGCGCTCCTGCCTGCCGGACGGGCCGAAGATCGGTTCGGTATCCCTCTCCCCCAGAGGAGACTGGCGGATGCCGTCCGATGCCAGCGCCGCCCTGTGGCTCAAGGAGCTTGAATCCTTATCTTAAATCAATAGTACCCTCAAATGCGGTGACAGCGGGACCGGTCATGAATACGTGGCCGGTCTTTTCGTCCCATTCGCAGTCGATCGCCCCGCCCAGGACCTGCACCGTCACATGGCGGTCGGTGACACCGTTCAGGATGCAGGCGACGGTGGTGGCGCAGCAGCCGGTACCGCAAGCCAGCGTCTCCCCGGTCCCGCGCTCCCAGACGCGCATACGGACATGGCTGCGGTCCACGACCTGGACGAATTCCGTATTGGTTCTCTTTGGGAAAAAAGCATGGTGCTCGAACTGCGGACCGATTTCCGCCAGCGGCAGATCTTCCGTCGTCTGGCCGGAGGGCAGCAGGATGACGGCATGGGGATTGCCCATGGAGACGCAGGTCATGCGTGACGTGGCAGGAAATCCCGCTGCGGGATGTTCAATGGTGATGGGATGGTCAACGATCTGATCCTGTGCCATCTGCGCCCCGGGCAGTGCCAACGGGATCTGCGCCGGGGTCAGGATCGGCGCCCCCATGTCCACACGAACCTGGGAGACGGTGTCCGTCGCCGGATCCACCGTGAGGGTCAGGTATTTCTGTGCCCCCATGCTCTCGATGGTGATCTCCTTCTCTTTCGTCAGTCCCTTGTCATAGACGAATTTGGCCACGCAGCGGATGCCGTTGCCGCACATCTCGGCGCGGGTACCGTCCGCGTTGTACATGATCATCTCGAAGTCCGCGTTGCCGTCCGCCGGACGGTCGATGAAGATAACGCCATCCCCGCCGATGCCGAAATGTCGGTCGGAGAGCTGACGCACCAGTTCGGCCCGCCGGGGCTCCGGTGGCACCTCCTCATGGGTGAGATCCACATAGACATAATCATTGCCGCAGCCCTGCATCTTGGTAAATCGCATGCGATACCTCCTCGTATATGTCTCCGCTCCGTGAGCATCCCCCAGGCG
>JAFSYF010000212.1 GCA_017443695.1 Butyrivibrio sp. | reverse complement strand
TCCATTCGTATCCAGTACGGCGGTTCCGTCAATGCGGGCAATGCGAAGGAACTCTTCGGCAAGCCGGACATCGACGGCGGTCTGGTGGGCGGCGCTTCCCTGAAGCCCGACTTCGGCAAGATTGTGAACTACGGTTGATTGAAATTTGAACATTTAACAGAGAAAGCAATAGGAGGCTCTCATGGCGGATAAGAAAAAAAGACTCGTGACACGCAGCGACTTTGATGGTCTGGTCTGCGCGATGCTACTGAACGAGCTGAACCTGATCGATGACATCAAGTTCGTCCATCCCAAGGATGTGCAGGATGGCAAGATCGAGATCACTGAGAATGACATCACAACGAACCTTCCCTTTGATCCGCGTGTGGGGCTGGCTTTCGACCACCATGAGAGCGAACTGTTGCGCGTGAGTCCAGAGGTTACCCAGGGCCGTTTCATCATCGACGGCTCAGCCAAGAGTGCGGCACGTGTCGTATACCGCTACTACGGTGGGGCAGAGACCTTCAAGCGGGTTTCAGACGAAATCATGCTGGCCGTGGATAAGGGAGACAGCGCGGACTTCACCAGGGAGGAGATCCTGGAGCCGAAGGACTGGGTATTGATGAACTTCCTGATGGATGCCCGGACAGGACTCGGTCGATTCCACGATTTCAGAATCTCGAACTACGATTTGATGATGGAGCTCATTGATTACTGTGTGGATCACTCCATCAAGGATGTTCTGGCTCTGCCGGACGTCAAGGAACGTGTGGATCTGTATTTCGAGCAGCAGGAGCTGTTCAAGGAACAGCTGAACCGTGTCTCAACCATCCATGACAAGGTCATCGTCATCGACCTCAGGAATGAGGACACGATCTATGCCGGCAACCGTTTCATGATCTATGCGATGCATCCGGAAATTGAGATCTCGGTACATGTGGCCTGGGGTTTCAAGAAACAGAATACGGCAGTCATGATCGGCAAGTCCATCATCAACAGGGACTCCAAGTTCAAGATCGGCGATCTGTGCCTCTCCTATGGCGGCGGTGGACATAATAACGCGGGTACCTGTCAGCTGGACAATGACAAGGTGGACGCGCTGCTGCCGGAAATCATCGACAAACTCAACGGTAAATAACAATTCTTTCAAAATAGAATGCCCCGGGCGCGGAGGTACTGCTGTGTCATCGAGGAAGCTGGTAGACGACTTCAAAATCCGTTACGAGGAGAACAATGACAGGCTGAGGGAGTGGGATGAGCGCCTGCTGGACGATGAGCTGGATCCGTTAGACTGGATCCAGCTCATGTCCGAGCGTTCCTATGTCACCCGTGAGATACTCTCGGAGAACGAGGATCTGCTGAATGAGTTATGGGAGTGGATACCGGATCCTCTCGGTGATTTTGAGGCGGAACTTCTCTACGACATGGTGATGGGGATGTTTTTCGACGAGTGTCATGATTTTGCGATCATGACGCGGATCGGAGAGCGGCTCTTGCCTTACTTCGAGGAAGTGAAGGTATATGAGTGTCTGGTTTCCCTGTATCACATGCTGGGCAGCGAATACAGCCTGTTTTATCGTGTCTCTCATGACAGAAAAGGGCTGGAGACGGCACTGTCCTATTTCCGCAAGGCTGTGGCCCTGCGTGACCATTACGACGAGATCTCAATGCTCGACGTGCGTCACTTCTTTTTCCAGGATTATACCAATCTGATCAGTTTCCTCGATGATATCCATCCGGAGCAGTGTAAGGAAATTCTCGATCTCTATGAGGAGATGCGCCGTTTTCAGAACTCACCGCAGGTGCAGGAGGTGGACGGATCGGATGCGGAGATCCTGCACATCACAGCCACAGCGGATGAGAAACTCCTGTCCATGGTGGATGAGGCACAGGATATGGCACCGTGGAACAGGGACCGTCTCTTTGAGATGACGGACAAGCTGTATTACCGCTTGGGACGGACCGAGCTGGGCGCGGATGATCTGCGGGCGAGGATATTCTACACTTCACAGTGGATGCAGGACAAGCTTGCGACAGAGAGTTTCCTGGAGAAGCTGATCGCCTATATCGATGCGCTGCCGCTGCCGGACTACGAAGCCCAGGACGACCAGGCGGTGCTGCGTCTGATCATGAATTATCTGAGCTATTCCCATACCATCTTCCACGTGCTTGGCAAAGAGGATGAAAAACTCTCAGAGATGGAGCGCATCGGTTTTGTCCAGCGTTTCATCGGCAAGGTTATGGACATCATGACCTCTGTTCCCTATTTATTCCAGACAGAAATGATGAACACCCTCTGCATGGAGTGGTATGATATGGCGGAGCCGTATCTCCGACGGGAAGAGGAGAAGGTGGCGTTTCTCCAGCGGATGCTGATCCGCAGACAGCCGATCAATGAAATCCACAGCATCATGGTCTCACGTATCGCCAGGCGTATTGCGGAGGTGATACTGGAGAAGGAGCCGGAACTCTTCATCGGCGTACGGGACTGGGACAGCCTGCAGGATGTGGAGCTGAACAGAGAATCGCTCCTGCATTTTGTGGAGGCTGCCGGACGGCTTCACGATGTAGGGAAGTGCTACATTATGGAAATCGTAGACAAGCAGAGCAGGCGTCTGTTCGACAGCGAGTATGAGATGATCCGCAGACATCCCAGGCTGGGACGTGAGCTTATCGGCAGGGATTATGTGCTTGCCCCTTATTTTGATATCGTGGAGGGGCATCATAAATACTACGACGGTAAACACGGATATCCGGTGGATTTTAACAACACAACCTCCCCTGAGCGTATCATCATTGATCTGATCTCCATCGCGGATTCCATAGATGCCGGGACCGATAACCTGGGGCGCAACTATGCCTCCGGCAAGGACTATGATCATCTGCTGGAGGAACTGAAGGAGGGCGCGGGGAGCCGTTATAATCCGGATATCGTCCGTCTGATGTCTGCTTCGGAGGAACTGCATGCGGAACTGTCTGAGCTGACGGATCAGGGCCGTTATAATGTCTGCTATGAGGCCTATATGGACATCGTGAAGGGTGGCAGAACGACGGAATCCGCTTGACATGTGCCCCAAATCTGTTATACAATTTGTATCACAGAGGGGGTGATTTCTATGGTAGTAGAGATCGATTTTCAAAGCGGGGAAGCCATCTATCTCCAGCTCTGCAATCAGATCATCCGGGGGATCGCACACGCGCAATACAGCGAGGGACAGCAGCTCCCGTCTGTACGCCAGATGGCGGAAACGGTGGGCATTAATATGCACACGGTGAACAAGGCGTATGCCATCCTGCAGCAGGAGGGTTTTGTCAAAATCGACAGGCGGCGCGGTGCCATCATCGCCATTGATATGGACAAACTGCAGGCGCTGCGGGAGACGAGAGAGGGCCTGTCGGTGGTACTGGCCAGGGCGGTCTGCAAGGGCGTAAACAGGGAGGAAGCCCATGCGCTTCTGGACCAGATCTATGATGATTATACAGGTGCAGAGTGATATCTGAGGGGATGTCTCTCCGGTTGAAAGGAATCAGAGTTCGATGAATACCAGATTTACGGAAAAAGCGGAGAACGCGCTGAAGAATGCGCGCAAGACCGCGCGCAGCTTAAAACTGAACTATATCGGGACGGAGCATCTGCTGATTGGTCTGATTATGGAGAAGGGGAGCGTGGCTTCCCGGATCCTTGTCGATAACGGGATCAGTGAAGACCGTATGATGGAGATGATCAAGGACCTGATCGTTCCGGACGGCTCTGTAGGGACGATGGAGCGGGATGGCTTCTCACCCAGGGCAGAGCGTGTGCTGGAGGAGGCCCGCCGGCAGGCAGAGCGCTTCCATGCAGAGAAGACCGGTACCGAGCATATCCTTCTGGCGCTCATCCGTGAAGGGGAGAATGTGGCGGTGCGTCTTATCAGTACGATGAATATCCCGCTGCAGAAGATCTATGCAGAGACCCTGATGGCCATGGGGGAGGACGCGAATCTCGTCAAAGAGGATCTGGGACGGAAACAGAATACCAGCAGCAAGAAGAAAAACTCCATCCTCGAACAGTACAGCCGTGATCTGACGGCGCTGGCGGCGGAGGATCAGCTGGATCCGATCATTGGCAGAGAGAATGAGATCCAGCGTGTGGTACAGATCCTTTCAAGACGGACGAAGAACAACCCCTGCCTCATCGGTGAGTCCGGTGTCGGTAAGACGGCTGTGGTGGAGGGACTGGCGCAGCGTATCGTGGCCGGCAATGTCCCTTTCACTGTACAGAACAAGCGTGTCCTGACCTTGGATCTGTCCGGGATGATCGCCGGCTCCAAGTACCGCGGGGAGTTTGAGGAGCGCATCAAGCGCGTGATGAAGGAAGTGGCGGAGGACGGGAACATCATCCTGTTTATGGATGAGATGCACACGTTGATCGGTGCCGGTGGCGCAGAGGGGGCCATCGATGCCTCGAATATGCTCAAGCCTGCACTGGCCCGGGGAGAGCTCCAGATGATCGGCGCCACCACCGTCACGGAATACCGCAAGTATGTGGAGAAGGATGCGGCGCTGGAGCGGCGTTTCCAGCCTGTGAATGTGGAGGAACCGGACAGAGAGGAAGCCATTGCCATCCTGAAAGGGGTGGTGCATAAGTACGAGGAGCATCACAATGTGCGGGTGGAGCCGGAGGCACTCGTTGCCGCAGTGGATCTCTCCACACGGTATATCAATGACCGCAACCTGCCGGACAAAGCCATCGATCTGATCGATGAGGCCTGCTCTGCGGTTCGTCTGCGGACGCTGACCGTCTCTCCGAAGATCCGTGAGATGGAGAGTGAAGTCAAGGCACTGGACGAGGAAATGGAGGCGGCGCTGCGCCGGGAGGATTATCAGGGGGCTGGTGAACTGAACCGCAGGCAGCTGTCGCTGATCAAGAAGCTCTCCCGGGCCAAGACCACGGAGGAGAAGAAACTCAGAGAGACTGCCTATGTGGTGAATGAGCGGGATATCGCAGAGGTTGTTGCGCTGTGGACCAAGATTCCGGTTAAGAAGATCACGGAGAAGGAGTCTGAGCGCCTGTTGAAGCTGGAGACCGTACTGCATAAGCGCGTGATCGGGCAGGAGGATGCCGTAACGGCGGTGTCCAAAGCCATCCGGCGTGGGCGCGTGGGACTCCAGGACCCCAACCGGCCCATCGGTTCTTTCCTGTTCCTCGGCCCCACCGGTGTGGGGAAAACCGAACTGTCCAAGGCGCTGGCGGAGGCCATGTTCGGTGATGAGAACGCCCTGATCCGTGTGGATATGTCCGAGTATATGGAGAGTCATTCGGTATCCAAGATGATCGGCTCGCCGCCCGGCTATGTCGGCTTCGATGATGGCGGACAGCTCTCGGAGAAGGTGCGCAGACATCCTTATTCCGTCATCCTCTTTGATGAGATTGAAAAGGCGCACCCGGACATCTTCAATGTCCTGCTGCAGGTGCTGGATGACGGGCATATCACCGATG
>JAFSYF010000211.1 GCA_017443695.1 Butyrivibrio sp. | reverse complement strand
TGCGCTTCCGCGGTGAAGGTCGCGCTGAAGCGCAGAGAGGAAGCGGGCGACGGATATGATGCCGGAGCGCCGTACAACTTCTTCCTGTCTGTTTTATTCCCGGATCAGGAACTGATGATCATGGACTATAATCGTGTGGTACGGGATCTGAACGGCCTGACGCCGGAGGCCTTTCTTGCGGCACTGGATCATGGATTTGCAGCAGAACCCTCCAGAGAACCGGTTCATCCGGCACATAAGGGGGAGATGGGACTGTATCTGGACGGACAATGGTACAGGCTGCAGGCCAGACAGGAGATCTGCCCTGACGATGCGGTAGAAGGGCTGGATGTCAGCATACTTCAGAATGAGGTTCTGTCGCCGATTCTGAACATCACAGACCCCAAGCGCGATCCGCGCATCGACTTCATTGGCGGGATCCGCGGGCTCGGAGAGCTGGAGAAGCGCTGTGATACGGAAGGATGGGCGGCGGCCTTTGCCATGTTCCCGACGGGGATCCATGAGCTGTTTCGTGTGGCGGATGAAGGCAGGCTGATGCCGCCGAAGTCCACCTGGTTCGAACCAAAGCTGTTAAGCGGACTGTTTCTACATGCATTGAAATGAAACGCCTTCGGGCGTTTCTTTTTTCCATGATTTCCATGATGCACAGGGCGGCGCAGGTGTATATTCCGGCTTTGCCGAAGCGCCGCCCGCGCGCGAGCAGGTGGATGATTTCATCATCCCTGCTCGATTATTCTGTTATATCTGCGGTTAGTGTGGTATGATAAAAGGGTATTTGATTATCCGCACCAAGGTGCAGACAGGAGGACCGTAGTGAACAACAAGCTGTACAAACTGATGAATTGGCCGGAAATTGAGGAGATCATCTATTCAGACGGGAATGATCCGCACCGTATTCTGGGCGCACATAAGGTTGGCAGCAGCCTTCTGATTCAGGCATTCCTGCCCGGGACAAAGCAGGTAACGCTGCAGATGGGCGCAGGGGGCCGGAACAGGAAGAATGTCGTTATGGAGCAGGCGGATGAGGCCGGGTTCTATGCGGCATTGGTCCCCTATAAGGAGGGACTGCGTTATACCTACCTCGTGGAGAAGCTGGACGGAGAGAAAGAGGAGCTCGAGGACCCATACCGATTCGCACCGCTGATGACCAGAGAGGATTTCATCAAGCTGGGCAGCAGCATTCACTACAGGATCTATGAACAGTTCGGCGCGCATCCCATGACCCGGGACGGGGTGGCCGGCACAGAGTTCGCCGTGTGGGCACCGGATGCCGCCCGGGTGAGCGTAGTCGGAGAGTTCAATGACTGGGACGGACGCGTTCATCAGATGTGCCGCGTGGATTCCGGCGGCGTTTTTGAACTGTTTCTGCCAGGTGTCGGTGATGGCGCACATTACCAGTATGAGATCAAGACCAGGGCAGGCAAGATCCTGCGCCGGATGGATCCCTATGCCCGCGCACTGGATCCGGAGGATTCCTCCATCTGTATTGTCAGACAGGAACTGGCGCATGAGTGGCAGGATGAAAACTTCTGCAGGGAGCGGAAGAAATTCAACCGGGATGAGGATGCGCTGTCCATTTGTGAGCTGTCCATCGAGTCCTTCGCGGCGGCACATGAGGATGGAAAGGCGGATTACCGGACGCTGGGGAAGGAGATCAAGCATTTCGCGCAGGAGCATGGCTTCCGTGCAGTAGAGCTGCATCCGGTGATGGAGCACATCAAGGGGCATCCCTATCACATCCTGGCGCCCTTTGCACTGCAGGGCGACTATGGCTCGGCAGAGGAATTCTGCGGGCTGGTGGAGGAACTCCATGAGGCAGGAATCCGTCTGATTCTGGATATTGTGCCGACCTATTTCCCGGCAGTGGAGGGAGGACTGGCCCAGTTTGACGGCCGGCCCGTCTATGAATACGGCGACACCAGGCTGGGGGTACGGCCGGGCAGCTCGGATCTCGTCTATGATTACGGGCGGGGCCCCATCGTGAACTACCTGATGTCCTATGCCCTGTACTGGATCGAGAAATTCCATGCGGATGGTCTGCGGTTGCCGGATATTTCCAAGATCCTGTATCTGGATTACGATCGCCCGGATGGATCCTGGATACCGAATATGTATGGCGGCAACGAGAACCTGGAGGCGCTGGATTTCGTCAAGCATCTGAATTCCATTGTACACAAGAGAGCACCGGGGGTATTGACGCTGACCAAGGAGTCGGCCTGCTGGCCGCAGGTGACTGCGAATCTCGATGAGGGTGGCCTGGGCTTTGACCTGAAGTGGAACAACGGATGGACCAAGGATTTCCTGAATTACATCCGGACAGATCCGCTCTTCCGTTCCGGCCTCCACAATGAGCTGACATTGTCGCTGATCTACTGCTATACAGAGAGGTTTGCCCTGGCCTTTACCCATGAGGACGTGGGACAGGGGCTGCGGGGACTCTATGAGCTGATGCCCGGGGATTCCGCGCAGAAGCTGGCTGGTGTGCGGCTCTCGGTTGCCTACCTGATGACGCATCCCGGCAAGAAGGTGCTCTATATGGCACCCGGCACACTGCCCGGAGACGCGGATGTGAGCATGGGCAATATGATCCGGGCACTGAATGAGCTGTATCTTGCGCAGCCCGCGCTCCATGTTCTGGATACCTCAGAGGCAGGCTTTGAATGGATCAACAGTATGGCAGCTGACGAGTGTATGCTGACCTTTGTACGCCGGGGCAGGAAAGAAAAGGATATGCTCCTGGTCGTCATGAACATGGCAGGAGTTCCCAGAGATTTTGAGATCGGTGTGCCGGCGGACGGCCGCTATGAGGAGATCTTTAACTCGGACAATGAGGCATACGGTGGCAGCGGTATTTTGAATGAGGGCAAGCTGGAGGCCGATTTCAGGGAGGTCGATGGCAGGCCTTACTGTATCCCCGTTCATATCGCCGCGACGAGCATGAGCATCTTCTCCTACACGCCCTATACCGTACAGGAGAAGAAGATCCGCAAGATCCATGAGGAGGAAGCCATCCGTAAGGAGAAGGAGCGCGACAGAGAACGCCGTAAGCTCCAGGCCAGACATGACAGGGAAGAAGAGGAACTGATCGAACAGCTGCGTGCGAAGTATGAGCGGGAGCTGGCGGCTCAGGAGGAGGCCATCGAACGCAAGTACCAGGAGCAGGAGGCGGAGCGGATCCGTCAGATTCTCGCAGAGAAACCTGCCGGGCGCGGAGGCGCGAAGAAAGTGGCGAGGAAGTCTGATCAATGAGGGCAGTTCATCATTTCATGCTCCTGACGGAGGAAATTCTGCCGATTTCAGAGATTCAGGAACAGGCTGCGGCGGAGCTGGAGCAGCAGACGACGCAGGCGGTGGAGAAGCTGCAGGAGATTGCGCAGACGGAGGAGATCGACCTGAACGCGATCCAGCAGTTCTTACATGATCTGCCGGACAACGCCATGCGGCTGGGCATCAAAACGGTACTGTCACTGATCCTTGTATTTTTTGCCTGGCAGGCGATTCATTTCATCTGTAAGGTGATCCGGCATTCGATGGATCGTGCCCATGCCGACCCGACGACGACGCAGTTCATCGTCCGCTTCGTTCGTACGTCTCTGCAGATCGCTGTTCTTCTGTCCGTGCTCGTTGCCTTTGGACTCGATACGGCGACGGTTGTGGCACTTTTGGGAACCGCAGGTATCGCCATTGGCCTCGCGGTACAGGGGGCATTGTCCAATTTTGCAGGCGGACTGATGATCCTGCTGGTGAGACCCTTCGGTATCGGTGATTATATTGTGGAGGATTTTACGGGGCATGAGGGGATCGTGACGGAGATCTCTCTGATCAATACGACACTGCGTACACTGGATAACCGTCTGGTGATTCTGCCCAACGGGAAGCTGACGGATACGGGGCTCACCAATGCGACGGCGCAATCGGAGCGCATGCTGGAGATCAAGGTGGGCGTCTCCTATGCAGCTGATATTGACCAGACCAGGGAAGTACTGACCGCGGCTGCCCAGGCATCTCCCTATACAATCGCGGAGAAGGATATCCATGTCTATGTGGATGAACTGGCTGACAGTGCGGTGGTCATGGGCCTCTGGGTATGGGTGGAGACGGCAGCCTACCGCATGGCCAAATGGGATATGAATGAACGCGTGAAGAAAGCACTGGATGCCGCCGGAATCGAGATACCGTTCCCGCAGCGGGTGGTTCATCTCGCTGGCAGGGAAACGATGGTTTGACCTGTCTGGTCTGACATAGAAACCGTAATGAAGAAAGGAAGTATCGTGAAAACGATACTTCTTTTTTTACTATTCAATTTTGGGAGCATCCCCCAGGCGGCCAGCTCGCGCTGTCGCAAGCTCGCGAACCACCTGAGGGGTGCTCTCAAACAATCAACACCGAACAAATTTTCGATTACCCCTTGACAATAGAATATGCGTTCGATAGAATCATAACAGAACAAAAGTTCGTAACATATGTTCGCAACAAATGTTCGGGTATCGCGGACGAACGGTATCAGAACTGAGACAGGGGGATGGGGTATGAGAACAGCAGACAGCGCACAGTTTCATTTAGATCCCAGTGAGGTTCGCATCTGTCGGAACAGGCAGCGCAGGAACAGACAGCTGCGCAGACGGCTGACAGCACTTTCCGTCGTATTGTTCAGTGTGGTGCTGACTGTTGTTTTTATCTCTTTTGGCACCGTCTCGGATGCCAGTACCCAGGGAATGCCCATGGGGGAGAAATACTACACGATGGTATGTGTCTCCGCAGGGGAGTCCCTGTGGAAGATCGCTTCCGATTATTATGAACCTGCATACTACGCTTCTACGGCAGACTATATGAACGAGATTATGTCCATCAATCACGTGGATACCGATACGGTTCTGGCCGCCGGCTCAGAACTGATCATTCCGTACCATGTGCTGAAGCAGACGGACAAGGACTGAAACAGACGTCACCGTGCAGCACTGATAAGGCGTTTCATTGACAAAACGGGCATCAAGCCTCTACAATGATTCTGATACCGCTTACTGTTGTTTCATCATGTGAGAGGAGTGCTCCTGATGGAGATTTATCAGAGTCTGCTACAGACAACAGAGAATACCCGTGACCTCGGTGGTCTGGTGGGTGCAGATCACACCGTAACCAGGTACTGGTCGGTCCTGCGGAGTGATGTGCCGCTTGATCCCAGTGCATCGGATGTCGATCTGTTGCGCAGTCATCATATTACGACAATCATAGACATGAGGGATGAGCCAGCCATCCGGCAGAAACCAAACGGTTTCGTTGGCCGGGAGGGATTCAGGGTTGTCAGCTGTCCGATCGTTGAGGGTAGTGAGATTCCGGATTCGGTCGCGGAGGTTCCGCATGGATATCTCAGAATTGCCGGCAGCAATGGCATGGGACAGGCCTTGCAGGTGATAGCCGATCTGCCTGAGGACGAGGGTGTGCTCTTCCACTGTACGGCCGGCAAGGACCGCAGTGGCGTACTCTCGGTGATCCTCCTGCTGTTGGCTGGGGTGTCGGTGCGCGATGTTGTGACGGA
>JAFSYF010000029.1 GCA_017443695.1 Butyrivibrio sp. | reverse complement strand
TCACCGGTTCCGTAC
Source organism: Butyrivibrio sp. (assembly GCA_017443695.1). GTDB lineage: Bacteria > Bacillota > Clostridia > Lachnospirales > Lachnospiraceae > Butyrivibrio. Next base: position 7,066 of record JAFSYF010000029.1, on the reverse strand, counting down.
CGGATATGCCCCTTCATCTGCCGCGGCAAAATTGCCCGTAACGCAATACCTATCTCCCTGCACGCCTTGTCGAAGGCACGCCGGAAGATATCATTCTGCAGCGTTGCCTGAATCTGCTCAATCTTCGTCATCTTATCACATACAGCAGATATTGTATAGCGAATTTTTGAGAATACTTTCTCTGGTGTTTGAATCAGCTTGCGGAAGAAATCCCCCACCATCTCCAAAAAATCGAGGATGGTCGGTTTCTCCGCCTCCATCGCCTCCTCTGATGCCTGCTCTGTCGGCCAGATATGCTCCGCCGAAGCCGTCTCCCCCTCAGCCTCCTCAGAGGTCTCTTCTGTAGGGTTTTCTGCTGCAGCGATCTCAGCCACAGCCTCTGACTCCGCATCTTCGGTGGCCGCTTCCTCGGCCGGGAGTTCTTCTACCGATGCCGTCTCCTCTGCCTGGTCATCCTCATCCTTCCGCCCGTCCCACGCATCCTGTTCCGGTTGGTGCGCTGGCTCTGGCGCAGGCTTGCGTTTCCGCGGAATCAGCGTGATAAACGCCAGCCGCAGGAAGAACTCCGGCCGTTCCGGATACAGGAACCCGCCATTGACCAGATGCAGTAGCCAGGAGAAACGGATCTCCGCCTTCGTCCCGGGCGGCAGAAACGGTTTCTCCTCCCCGTCCTGCGATGCCAGATGTACGGCAGGCAGAAACCCGTCCGCCTTGTAGCGCAATGGTACAAACAGAAGCAGCAGGAGCAGTACCAGCAACAGCCCGAGAATAACAAGCAGGGCGATGCCGATCACCTTCGATATGCCCAGCACAGTTGCCAGCATTATCTTCCACCCTCCCGTTCCATGAGGAAGCCCGCCAGATCTCCCGTGCGTCCATCCGCAGCCGCCTCATCGCTGATCTGAACAAGGAGTTCTCCCGCCTCTTCATAGGTTTTGGCGACGCCAAATACGTGAATCGGATGGCGTCTGTAATAATCGTTTCTCAGAAAGCTCGTATGCTGTACCTCCAGTCTGCCGTTTCCGTCCCGCATGGTCTCCAGGTCCATATAGATCAGATAGAAATTCCTGTGGGTTGACCGTCTCCGGATCAACAGGCGCAGCAGCCCCTTCGGCTTGCCCCGCAGGCCGTCTCCGATATACATTCTCCTGTCAAACTCACAGAATTGGCCCAGTTTCATTCTTCGCCCGCCTCCGATTCATTATACCACGCATCCAGCACCCGTTTCGCAACCGGTACGGCATATTCTCCTCCCGATCCCGCATTTTCCATAATCACCGTGACACAGATCTGCGGATCCTCCGCAGGCGCATAGCCTGTGAACCAGGCGTGGGAATCCGTTGTCAGTGAGGAGAACTCCGCGGAGCCCGTCTTGCCCGCAGCTGTATATGCCGCCTCTTTCAGCACCTTCCCCGTTCCGTTCTGCACAACACCCTCCATCAGCGTCCGCAGGGCTACCGCCTCCTCTGCACGCATGAGCCTGCCGGCTCCCGACGGATGGTAAGACACTATCTCCTTCCCCTCCTCGCTCACGACGGAGGATACCACATAGGGCCTCATCAGCTCTCCGCCGTTGGCAATGGCACAGGTAATCAGATTCAGATGCAGCGGACTCATCCCCGTGGTTCCCTGCCCGATGGACAACTGCATCATATCCGCGGTTGTGGACAGTTCGTTGCAGACGGCATGGCTCTTCGATGACGGCAGATCGATGGGCAGCTCACGGTCGAAGCCCAGTGATTGCAGTGTCTTCGCCATGGATGCATGATCCAGTCCGATGCCGATATTGGCAAAGGAGGAGTTACAGGATCTGGCAAAGGAGGATGCAAAATCCACCTGGCCGTGGACCTGGCCATGGAAGCACTGAATACCGTCCTCCCCCACCGAAAAATGCCCCGTACAGTTGAAATGGTAGGAATCAACCTCCTCCGGGTGCTCCCGCAGATATTCCAGCGCCGTGATGATCTTGAAGGTGGAGCCCGGCGGATACAGGCCCTGGGTCGCCCGATTCAGCAGGCAGGTATTCCGCCCATCCGCAGAGATGATCTCATTCCATTCCTCTCCGATCCTGTTCGGATCAAAATCCGGTTTGGAAACCATCGCCAGGATTCGTCCTGTTCTGGGATCCGTCGCAATCACCGCGCCCCGGTAGGCAGAGAGTGCTTCATAGGCCGCCTCCTGCAGAGATACGTCCAGCGTGGTGACCACACTGTCCCCCGGATACTTCTCCCCCTCCAGCTCCGCCTCCAGTTTATCATGCAGATCCACGCTGGTGTGGATCAGATAGTAGTTGGACAGGGATTCCACGCCCATCCTGCCATGGCTCGCATATCCCACGATATGGGCAAAGGTCCGTCCGAAGGGGTACACCCTGGTTTCCTTGTCCTGCCCGTTCGATGTATAGGCCAGCACCGTTCCATCCGCTGCCCGGATCTCCCCCCTGCTGTTCTGGGCCAGCAACAGCTGCTGCCTGCCGTTGTAGCTGTTATCCGTCAGCGCCACCCGGTTGGTGTAAGCATAATAGCAGATATAAACCAGCATCGCCACAAACAGGACGCTGAAAAAAGCGGCGGTTGCGATGATCGGCGCCCGTTTCACGGCTCCTCCATCCGGGTCAGGTACTGCTGATAGCGCTCATCGGTTCCCACGAGGCAGACCCCCTCGAACAGCGCAAACATCCAGATCGTCACCAGCACGCTTGTCCCGCCATAAGAGACCAGTGGCAGCGTCACTCCCGTCAGCGGAATGAACTTGGTCCCGCCGCCAACAGTCAGAAAGACCTGAAAAACATAGGTCACCCCGATGCCTGCTGCCACCAGCCTGCAGAATCCGTCCTGCACCCGCTCGGCCTCCCACAGGATCATCAGGAAGCAGGAGACGCAGACCAGAATCATGCATACGGCGAAAACAAGCCCCAGTTCTTCAGCGATCGCCGAAAAAATGGAATCCCGTTCCACATATGGGATGTCCCCGGGCGCCCCGCCATAGAGTCCCAGGCCAAAGGCGCCGCCGCTGCTGATACCAAACAGGGACTGGGCCACCTGGTATCCCGCGCCATCGATCTGGCTCCAGGGATCCCGCCAGGCCTGCACCCTGGTCCGGATATGTGGAAACAGCCGGTAGGCCACCACCGAGGCCAGTGCCCCCGCACCGATGCCGCTAAACAGATACCACACATTCGCTGTCGCGATGAACAGCATCGTCAGATAGGTGACGAAGAAGATTAATGCACTCCCCAGATCTCTGGAATAGACCAGGATCAGAACGTGTGCCGCGGCCAGTACCGTCGCCAGAGCGACCCGCAGCAGATCCTGTCGTTCCTGCAGCAGACTGGCGATACAGAGGATGAATACGATCTTGATCAGCTCCGATGGCTGGAAGGTCAGCCCGCCGATGGTGTAATTGAGTTTCGATCCGTGCACCACCCGTCCCAGTATCAGAACCGCCCCCAGTGCGCCGATGCCGAAAAGCGCATAAACCGGCCACAGGTGCTTCAGAAATGCCAGCCGATAGAAGATCTCTGGGATCGCAAAGGCGATCACCGTGGATCCCGCGGCAATGACAAACTGCCGCACAGCCTTGTCATAGGAGATCCTCGAGACCATCACCATGCCGATCATCAGCAGCATACACATGTGATGAATCACCAGACGGTTGCCATCCGGATAGAGCATCCGGAATAACGTTATGGTGGCGAAAAGGATGACGATCTGGAAGGCAAACAGGAACAGATAATTGATGGAGCCTGTCTTTGCAATAATCTGTACGTAGCAGGCGATCTGCGTGGCAAACAGAACTACAATCTGGACCGCATAGAGTCCGGATCGCTTCCGTTCCCCCGACAGCTTCAGGATCAGAAAACTCAGCACGGTATAGACGAGCATCAGCCCGGCGATCACATATCGTGAGAGCTCAGTTACATACAATCTCATCCGCAGTTCCTCAATTCACGCCTGTGCGGAAATGACCGTTCGTGTAGGTTTCATACGGCGGCTGCGCCGGATCTCCATCTCCCCCGGCCAGCAATGATGTCCAGAACCCCAGGATCTCCTCCGTCTCCTCCGGCGTTTCGGTGCTGAGATCCACCCGCAGACCGGCCGGACACAGCCGGCCCCGCAGCACACCGGACAAATGCCGATGGATTGAGGTCGGCACACTGTTCCAGACGATATTCATGCAATTGTCGCACAGGACAGAGATCGGCAGCCGCTGCCCCTTCCGGTCGGTCAGTTCCGTTCCCGGCACAAGCCTTGCTGCCGCCTGCTCCGGGGAGGCCTGCCCCGGGCAGTGCCCACTGGTATGACGGATGCAGTTCGCTGTGAGCATCATCGGTGCACGGCCATAGACCTGCAGGATCATTCCCTGTTCCTGCAGCATCCCGTCCAGCAGGTTCTCCAGTTCCCTGGAGGTCAGCTCCAGCGGCGCACAGAAGGCCTCCGGCACATCACCCTGGGACAGTTCACCCAGCATCTGCAGGGTTTCGTGGTTCCAGGCATACAGCCCGTAATCCGTGACGACAGATCCGGCACCGGGTATCCCCTCCCTGTATAGCGACGCTGCCAGTGCCAGTTCCCCGAGGGTACGGACGAGCAGGCCATCCGTCTGTTGTCCCCGTTCCCTCAGAAGCGATGTCAGCGAAACGCTGCTCTCTCCGATCCCGCGGGCGTCCTCCCGCAGGATATAGGGCAGCGCCACATAGATCTCAGGCCTCCCCGGCATCTCCAGAAGCGCGGAGAATACCTGTCCGGCATCAGGCTGCCGCAGACAGCCGGTTTCGACATAGAGCCGCCCAATCGGGCACTTATCAGGGCCCTGCTGCCTGATCACGCGCACCACCGCGGAGAGTTGTCCGGCATTTCTCACGCAGACCTGGAGCAACCGCCCTGTCACAGGATGCCTGGTCGCTCCCTCTCTAATTCCCTCTGACAGACCGGGCCGTCCCGATTCCTGTTCTACAGCCATCCGGAAGGGTGGATACCCGTTCGCCTGCAGAAGCGCCTCCTCCAACAGCGTGACCCCACGCCGACGCAGCTCATTCAGTGTCCGCACAGGGATAAAAACACCGTTTTCCGATTCCGGCGCCAACTGAATCTGCAGCTTCTCCGCACGGAAAGAGCTTCCGCCAAGCTTGTCCAGATGCCCGGCGATGTCCATCTCCGACATCCCCCGATTCCGTGCCGCCTGGCAGAGGCCTTCCTCTGTCTGGACAGAAACAGGGGTTCCATCCTGTGCTACAGTAGTGAGTGTCAGCCGAACCGGCTCATCCACACGGGCCTCCAGCATCATTCGTACAGGAATCCGGGGCGGTTCCGTCAGAAATCTGGCCCGTACATCCTCCAGTACTGCATCATCCGTCGGTGAATACGCCGGTGAATCCAGGCTCACCGTTTCCCTGCCATTCCGGCACAGATAATATCCCGTTCCGGTCTCCGATCGCAGATAGAGCCTGCGCAGCCTCTCCCGTTCTCTTCTATATACCGGATCCTCCTGCCACTGCGCCGGCGAAACCTCTGTCCCCTCTTCCCCGGACAACGTCTCCAGGCGATCCAGCAGGATGCGGTAACACTCCGTCACACCGGCCGCATATTCCGGTTTCTTCATCCGCCCCTCGATCTTCAGGGATCTTACCCCCGCGGATACCAGCTGCGGCAGGACGTCTGCCCCGCAGAGATCCCGCATGCTTAAGGGGTAACACTCTCTGTCCGTGGCCTCCATCCGGTAGGGCAGTCTGCAGGGGCCTGCACAGCGGCCTCTGTTGCCGCTCCGATCTCCCAGCATACTGCTGAAGAGACAGTTCCCGGAATAGCTGTAGCACATCGCACCATGGAGGAATACTTCGGTTTCCACACCGCTTTGCCCGATCTGTGCGATCTCGGCAAGAGACAGTTCCCGCGCGGGAACAATGCGCCGCACGCCCGCATCCCGGAGAAGTGAAGCGCCCGCGGGTTCCGTCACAGACAGCTGTGTGCTGGCATGGATATGGAGACCGGGAAAACGATGGCTCAGGCGGCGGATCAGGCCCAGATCCTGCACGATCACGCCATCCAGTCCGGCCTGTACGGGACGGAGCAGAAACTGCTCCGCCTCCTGCAGCTCCGACTCCCGTATCAGAATGTTGACCGTCAGATAAAGCTTTCTGCCATGGAGGTGAACAAGACGCAAGGCATCCAGCAATGCCTCATCCGAGAAATTCTCCGCATAGGCCCGGGCACCGAAACGGTTTCCCCCCAGGTAGACCGCATCCGCCCCGGCAGCCAGCGCCCCGGACAGCGCCGCCCGATCCCCTGCCGGGGAGAGCAGCTCCGGTATCCTGGTCTTGTTGTTCTTCCTCTCCATAATGAATGAAGGCTGCCAGCGATGGCAGCCCTTCAGCAATCCTTTTCCTGCCTATTTTCGAAGACTCTTGAGCTCTGTCTCCATCTGAATCATCTTGAGCGAGTCATTGTTCACGGTCTCCTGGAGCGTCTTCATGTTTTTCTCCGTATTCTCCAGTTTGATCTGCGTGGCAATCAGCTCATGCTTGATGTCATAGAGTTCCTTCTCCTTGTCGGAGAGCTGTCCCTCCAACCTGTCGATCTCTTCCTTTGCCTTGAAATAGTCATCCGCGATGTTGATCTGCATCAATACATTCTGCACATCCACGGGCTGCCTCTTCATCCCCTCAACCTTGGCGAATTCCGCAAGCTTTCCGTTCAGATAACTCGCCACACGCTGCAGGTACTCCTCATCCTCACTGCCGCTCAGGGTAAAAACCCGTCCTCCGATAATCACCTCTACGTCTGTTTTATTTGATGCCATTTTTCCCCCTGTCTGACAGGCTTCTGCCGTCCCACATCTACCCCTATTGTATTCAACTTGCCCTGTTTCCGCAAGTATCAAAATCGAGGCCTAGGGACTGTTGCATTACAGGATGTTCTTTTATTTGGCCTTGATCTTGCACATGGTATAAGGGTCTATAAATGGCATATGTCCCTTTACTGTGCGGGTTTTTCCATTTCACTCTGCCTGTCGATGTACTCCTGCATCAGTTCAGCGATCACCGACGCCCTTGATCGCCCTGCGCGTT
>JAFSYF010000028.1 GCA_017443695.1 Butyrivibrio sp. | reverse complement strand
TCAGGAGTATACGGATTATCCCGGGGTGACGGAGGCCGGCCGCTGTTATATCAATTCCACGTGGGAGGACGGATCTTTCCGGATGCGACACAGAGTGCTGCTGCAGGAGGGTGAGACCATGGATTTCTCAGGGAAAAAACAATTCGGGGAGGCACAGGGATGAGCATACGGATCCTTACGGATGCCTGCATCGGCTGCGGACGCTGTATGGATATCTGTCCCGGCAATCTCCTGGAGAGAGATGCGCAGGGACATGCCTTTCTGCGGTTTCCGGAGGATTGCTGGGCCTGCGCCTCCTGTGTGAAGACCTGTCCACGTGAGGCGGTGGCGCTCCTGCTCCCGGCCTCTGCAGGCAGCGGAGAGACACTACAGGCCAGAGAGCTCCCGGAAGGGAATACCACCACCAGGCGGCCATCGGACGATGTGCCCTACGGTTATGAATGGATCTTTACGGATGCGGAAGGTCGCACACGCACCCTGACCACCCATGCGGGGGAGGCGAACCGGTATTGACGTTAATCCTGACATCATATCGTTGACGAAAAAACTGATTTATGCTATCTTATAGCGTGCCGTTGAAAAACGGCTATTATCTGTTGACATTATCATACTATACAGATAGGTATAATAACAAATCATGATCCATGGGGGAGGAGGGTGTGCCAATGTCTGTTACGATAGGAATCGCCGCATCACTGCGTACCTTCACCAACAGAGTGCCCAGCGTGGAGGTGGAGGGGCGTACCGTTGGCGAAGCGCTGACAGCACTGGCCGATGAGTATCCGGAGATCACTAAGGGACTCTTCGATGAGAATGGAGAACTGCGGGGCTTCGTGAATATCTTCGTAGACGACCGGGACATCCGTCTGCTGAAGGGTCTGAACACCCCGGTATCCGACGGCGCAGAGATCTGGCTTATCCCCGCGATCAGTGGCGGTTCAGGTGCGACATCTGTTATCTCCACCGAACGCATGAAAGCCATCTCCATCGAGGAGAAGCAGATTGAGCGTTACAGCAATCACCTCCAGCTGAAGGAGATCAGCATCAAGGGTCAGAAGCGCATCATGGCGGGTAAGGTCCTTGTCGTCGGTCTCGGTGCACTGGGTGGTGTGGTGGCGGAGCGTCTGGCCGCTGCCGGCGTCGGCACCATCGGCCTGGCGGACTTCGACGAGGTATCGCTCTCCAATCTCCAGACCCAGACCATTCATTCCACCAGAGATCTGGACCGTCCCAAGGTCGCCTCTGCAAAGGACCGTCTGAAGAAGCTGAATCCGCTGGTAACCACCGTCCCGGTGCAGGAGCGGATCACCGGGGACAACGCGGAGGAGATTGTGGCGGATTATGACATCATCGTGGATGCCACAGATCGCTTTATTTCCCGTTATCTGATCAGCGATGCCTGCGCGCTGCAGGGTAAGCCCGAGGTCTTCGGTGCCATGTACCAGTTTGAAGGCGTTGTCACGGTATTTGATGCCCAGGAGGGACCCTGCTTCCGCTGCCTCTATCCCTCACCGCCGCCAGAGGGCCTGGTGCCCACCTGCTCGGCTTCCGGGGTCATGAATGCCCTGCCGGGGATTATCGGCGCCATGATGGCGACGGAGGTACTGAAGCTCTTAACCGGCAGCGGCGAGGTGCTCATCGGCAGAGTCCTCACCTTTGATGCCTGGAATGTGCGCTACCGTGTGCTGGAGACGGCGAAGGATCCGGGATGCCCGGTCTGCGGCAGTCATCCCACCATCGGCGCAGCGCAGGATATTGATTATGAGGAGCTCTGCGGCCTGAAGACAGACCCCGATGAGGAACCGGTTGAGACCATCGAGCCGGAGGAGCTGGCGAGGCGGATGGCCAATGAGGAGCGGCTGACCATCATCGATGTGCGGGAACCCCACGAACGGGCGATCCGCAAGTTCCCCGGAACCGTCGCCATCCCCATCGGCCAGCTGGCCAGACGGCAGAAGGAGCTGGATCCGGATATCGACACCCTCTTCGTCTGCAGGGAGGGCAAGCGCAGTATCCTGGCGATACGGACCCTGCGGGAGGCAGGCTACACAGGACCGATGTACAGCCTGAAGGGCGGACTGGAAGCGGCAGTACAAATCATATTCCCCAACGAGGGCGCATGGTTATAATTTTTTACGAAACAAGGAGGAGAAAGGAAAATGGCAACAAAGGAAACCGTGGAGAACATCAACGCATTGGGTGCACAGGCGGCGTATCAGCTTGCAAATATTACGAAAACCAGACCGCAGTACGGAGCCCTCACACCCAAGTGGCTGCCCAGGCTGCTGGAATTCAAGGGGCTGGAGACCGGCATCTACCGGGTGAACCGTGTAGTCGAGGGAGAGACCCCGCTGGATGTGCTGTGCTCCCAGACCAAGAAGAGTGACATCATCCCCCAGGGCTATGTGGAGTACCAGACGGAGCCCAGGGAGTACCGGCTCAACTCCATTTCCACCATCATCCGTGTCAACACGGCCATTGAGGATGTCTACAGTGCCCCGTATGATCAGGTGCAGGAGCAGCTGTCTCTGGCCATTGACGCCCTGCGGGAGCGCCAGGAGAGCCAGCTCATCAACAATGACGACTACGGCCTGCTGAAGAATGTGCCGGATTCGCAGCGGATTGAAACCTTAAACGGCACGCCTACACCGGATGATCTGGATGAGCTCATCACCAAGGTCTGGAAGGAGCCCTCCTTCTTCCTGGCACACCCGAGAGCCATCGCGGCCTTCGAGCGTGAGTGCACCAGACGTGGGGTACCGCCGGTGACGACGAACATCGAGGGAGGCACTTTCCTGCTGTGGCGCGGTATCCCGATCATCCCCACCGACAAGCTCATGGTGGACGGTCAGAAGAATCCGAAGGCCAAGACCGGCAAAACGAACATCCTGCTGGTCCGGACCGGCGAAGCCAAGCGCGGTGTGGTAGGTCTCTATCAGGCCGGTCTCAAGAACGAGGAATCCCGCGGACTGTCCGTGCGCTTCCGCGGCATCGATGACATGGGTGTCGCATCCTATCTGCTCTCCCTGTACTGCTCGGCAGCCATTCTGGCGGATGATGCCATCGCATGCCTTGAGGATGTAGAAGTGGGGGAGTACTATGATTACGATTGATAACGGGCCGGAGGCCTATGGTTTACCCAGTGCAGGGGAGCTGGAACAGCTCGCCAATGCATGGTGGGGCGAGGGACAGGGTGCGGCAGTACCTGCCGCACCTGCTGCAATACCTGCAGTAGCTCCTGGTACTCCTGTAACTCCCATAACTCCCGCACAGGTGTCACCGGTCGCGGGATCATCACAGGAGGCAGATCGCGAGATCCGTGTGGCCGTGCGCGGCGCTGATGCCGAACCGGCGGCGGACAGCCTCTATGCCCTGTCCGACCGTGCGCAGGATTCCCTG
>JAFSYF010000210.1 GCA_017443695.1 Butyrivibrio sp. | reverse complement strand
TCGCGCTCGTCGCAAGCTCGCGAACCGCCTGAGGGACGCTCACGGAGCTCAATCTGACATGCCACTAAACTGTATCCATGTATAAAGTGATCGTTTCCATTATATTGAAAATACGCTCTGTAATCTATATAATTATGTTATGTAACCGCGCCCCGTCGTGAAAGGAGACCAGGATGATAACTGTCAGCGTGTGTATGATCGTGAAGAATGAGGAAGTCAATCTCCCGCTGTGTCTCGCACATTTAAAGGACATCGCGACAGAGATCATCGTCGTGGATACGGGCTCCTCGGATCGCACCATCGAGGTGGCGAAGAGTCTGGGGGCCAAGGTCTACAATTTCGAATGGACGGATAATTTCTCCGACGCACGCAACTATTCCTTCTCCAAGGCGTCCTGTGACTACATCTACGCCGCTGATGCCGATGAGACCATCGATGAGGAGAATCTGTTCCGTCTGAAGACCCTGCTGGAGGATATGAGCGAGACCGATCTGGACATCGACATCGTGCAGATGTACTACTGCAACCAGCTGGAGAACAACACCGTCTACAATTATGATAAGGAGCTGCGGCCCAAACTGTTCCGCCGGGTGCGTTCTTTCATCTGGCAGGATCCCATCCACGAAACCGTCAAACTGGAACCCACGGTGGTGAACAGCGATATCGAGATCATGCACCATCCCGCACCGGACCACGGCGTCCGCGATCTGTCCGCTTTCCGTCGCGCGGTGAACAGCGGGCTCTACTTCTCCAAGCGCCTCCACAACCTGTATGCGCGGGAGCTGTTCATGGTGGGTACGGAGGAGGATTTCCATCTGGCGAAGAACTTCTTCATCGAATCCAGTCTCGATGTGAACCGGAGTCTGGACGAAGTGAAGGAAGCCTGCTGCGTCCTGGCCCATATCGCGGTGTCCGATCACGATCTGGATCTGCTGTTGAAATATGCCTTAAAGGATGCGATCTCGGAATCCTCCAGCGAGCTCTGCTATGAGCTGGGACGTTTCTATCAGGAGAAGCAGGACTACGACGAGGCCATCGTCTGGTACTACAACGCCGCCTATGAGGCCAACTGCATCCTGGATGCACGGCACGGTGGAGACCTGCCGCTGCGCGCCATCTCCGAATGCTACCACGCTCTGGGAGACGAGGAGAACGCCGCGGACTACGCGCGGGAGGCCGATGAATGGGAGATGCCGACCTATCCGACCGGGCAGTAAACTCCCCGGCGAATTCTCTTTCCTGTCACCGCAGACTGCGGATCATATTCCGGAATTGCTTCACATCCGCACTGGTACAGCGCTCCGGTGCATAGCGCGCCTTCTCATAGAGGAGGCGCATTTCTTTGGGAAAAGGCTCCGTAACGGCTGCGCCCTCCGGTTGCTCTGCCGTCGCCAGAAGCGGACTCATGGCCCTGGCATCCACCGCCGCCTGCTCCAGCTCCAGCGGGGTGTGGCTGGCACGGATCCCAGACGCATTGGGCTGGTGGCGGATCGCGCGGATGTATAGCCTGCGGATCGTCGCATCCGGCGTCAGACGCAGACCCGGTCCGTTCCCGCCGCCCCGGCCATGGTGCAGGCTCACGTGCTCACTCTTCTCCCCGGGACGCAGATACCCGCGGCCGGTGGCGTGATACCCCCGTGTCTCCCGGAACCTGCGCAGAAACTCCCGTATCCCGTGGATGGCCACTACTGCCAGCGCCGCAAACACCACGATGGCCAGTACCGTGAACAGCGCATCCCAGAGGGCGACCCACAGCGGATTGGTCTCCTCCGGCTCCGGCAGCATCATGGGGCCCGCCATGGACTCGGCTTCCGCAGGCGCAACGATCTCCGGCTCCTGCGCTGCCTCTCCGGGCAGCAGGGAGAACAGGGCACGCAGCAGCCGCAGGAGCAGATCCTTCAACCATCTCCAGAACCGCCCCCCGTCATCAAGGCTCCCCGCCAGCAGGGCGAAGAGAAGCGTCCCCCCGATACACCCGGCCATCAGCCCGCCGGTGGTACGCCGGATCCTGGCATAGGGCACCGCCGCCCGGTGGTGGAACCCGGACAGAGCCCGGAGCATATTCGCCTGTCCTTCATACAGCACGCACATCCCGGCGAAGAGTATCATCCCCAGCAGTGCAACTGGCCGCATCGCGGGCCGGTCGATGGCGAAGCTCACACTGTGGATCGCCAGGAACAGCACCGACTCCACAAAAGCCGGGACAAACAATGCCTGCTCCGTAATCCGGCTGTACACCGTACATACGGTGATCAGCACACAGACGACGAAGCGAAGCATACCGGGCAGCAGCGCCGTCTGCATCGCCAGGTACCACACGGCACCCAGCATCCCGCCGAAGGCCGCCACGCAGGTCAGGAACCGGGGCCTCACGTGTCCGATCAGTGTCGCGCATACGGTGTACATCACCACCACCAGATCCTCCAGCACGAAGATCCCGGAATCCGGCAGGAACAGAATCCGCAGGGACGCCGCACAGGTCCAGGCGATCACGATATTGTTCAGCAGACGCAAGATGACCAGCAACCGGTCATTCGCCTGCGCCATCTCTTCCGTTCCGTCTCTCATCCCATCCTTCATCGACGCACCAGTCTCCTGTATTGCAGCAGCTGCGCCAGTTCCTGGGGGATCTGCGGCACCGGCATATCCGGTGCCACCGGCGACAGCCAGGTCACCTTCTCCCCGATGCGCTCCGCGAACCGGCACAGCCCCGATACGGTCTGCTCCCGCACACTCGTTGAGATCACCACATAACAGATACCATGCTGCTCATCCCGCTGCCGCTCCGCGCCATCCGCCAGTTCCTCCAGCAGCGCTGCAAAAACACCCGGTTCTTTGGTCAGATCGATCCGCGAGAGTGCCTCCAGCATATCCCGGACATGAT
>JAFSYF010000209.1 GCA_017443695.1 Butyrivibrio sp. | reverse complement strand
GTCCTCAAAGACCAGGTCGGTGGTGGAGGAGCCGCGGATACCCATCTTCTTCTCATGCTTGCCGCTGGAGAAGCCGGGGAAGCTGCGCTCCACGATGAACGCGGAAATACCGTGGTTGCCGGCCTTGGGGTCGGTCATCGCGAACACGACGAAGGTGTCGGCCACGGAACCGTTGGTGATGAAGCACTTGGAACCGTTCAGGATCCACTCCTTGCCATCCTCCGTCAGAACGGCACGGGTCTGCACACCCTGCGCATCCGTTCCGGCCATGGGCTCCGTCAGACCGAACGCTCCGAGCTTCTCGCCCTTGGCGAGCGGTACCAGGAACTTCTGCTTCTGCTCCTCCGTGCCGTACGTCAGGATCGGATCACAGCACAGAGAGGTGTGCGCGGAGACGATAACCGCGGTGGTACCGCAGACTTTTGCCAGCTCCTCTACGCACATCGCATAGGTCAGCGGATCGCAACCCTGTCCGCCGTACTCCTTCGGAATCGGGATGCCCATGAAGCCATACTTCTGCATCTTTGTCACGGTCTCACGGGGAAAAACCTCGGTCTCGTCGACGTCGATGGCATTCGGCTTGACTTCTTTCTCCGCAAACTCGCGGAACAGGTCCCGGGCCATTTCATGCTGCTTGTCTAATGAGAATTCCATGTGATCTGTTCAACTCCTTTCGATTTTTACTTTTTATCCGTCGCCACCTTGCCGCCATCCGCATAGTTGTAGAAGCCGACACCGGTCTTGACACCGAGCTTGCCGCCGCGAACCATCTTGCGCAGCAACGGGCAGGCACGATACTTGGAATCGCCGGTCTCCTTGTACAGCACATCCATGATGGCCAGTACGATATCGAGACCGATGTAGTCGCCCAGCTCTAACGGGCCCATCGGGTGGTTGCAGCCCAGCTTCATCGCTGCGTCGATACCCTCGATGTCTGCTACGCCCTCACTATAGACGAAGATACCCTCATTGATCATCGGGACCAGGATACGGTTCACCACGAAGCCTGCTGCCTCGTTGACCTGTACCGGGGTCTTGCCCAGATCCGCGGAGATCTTCTTGATCTGCTCCACGGTCTCATCCGGCGTGTTGGCGCCCTGGATGACCTCCACCAGCTTCATCACAGGAGCCGGATTGAAGAAGTGCATACCGACCACGGGCTTCTTCAGACCTGCGCCGATCTCCGTGATGGACAGGGAAGAGGTGTTGGAAGCAAAGATGCAGTTCTCGTTCTTGACGATGTTCTCCTCCAGCTCCTTGAACAGATTCTTCTTGATATCCATAACCTCAAGCGCTGCTTCGACCACAAGGTCAGCGTCTGCGCAGATGTCATTCAGGCCTGTCTGGATCTTGCCGAGGATCTTGTCCGCATCCTCCTGGGTCTTCTTGCCCTTGGCAACCTGCTTGTCCAGACCCTTCTTGATCTTGCCGAAGCCGCCCTCTGCAAACTCTGTCTTAATATCGCAGAGATAGACCTTCTCGACTGAGTCCGCCTGCGCAAAGGTCTGCGCGATGCCGGAGCCCATGGTACCTGCGCCGATAACTGCTACTTTCATTGCATATTCTCCCTTCGTTTGGTTTTGATATATATTATCTTCTGATCCTTAAGCGTTCTTAAAATCAACAACCTTCTTCTTGGCCGGGTCGTCCTTTTTGCGTAAGAAGTTGGCCATACCCTCCTTCTGGTCCTCGGTCTCGAAGCAGGAGCCGAACAGCCCTTCCTCGATCACCAGCGCCTTGTCGATATCGGTCTGCAGGCCGTCGTTGATGGCCTTCTTGCAGGCGCGGACAGCAATCGGCGCATTGGCGGCAATCTGGCCAGCCATCTTCTCCGCTGCTCCCATCAGCTCCTCCTGCGAATAAACCGCATTCACGAGACCGATCCGCAGTGCCTCATCCGCCTTGATGTTCTTCGCCGTATAGATCAGCTGCTTCGCCATGCCGACACCCACGGTACGGGCCAGACGCTGCGTGCCGCCAAATCCGGGCGTGATGCCCAGACCCACCTCGGGCTGGCCGAACATCGCATTGTCAGAGCAGATACGGATATCGCAGCTCATGGCGATCTCACAACCGCCGCCCAGCGCAAATCCATTCACTGCCGCGATCACAGGCACCGGCAGGGTTTCCAGCTTGCGGAATACATCGTTGCCCTTCTTGCCGAACGCCTCGCCCTCACTCTTCGTCAGTGTGGACATCTCACCGATGTCCGCGCCTGCCACGAAGCTCTTCTCGCCGGCGCCGGTCAGGATGACCGCACGTACCGCATTCACATCGATGCCGTCGATAACCGCTGAGAGCTCATCCAGCACCGCACTGTTGAGCGCATTGAGCGCCTCGGGGCGGTTGATGGTGATGACAGCGTATTTATCCTTAACTTCATAATTTACAAGTGCCACGGAAAAACCTCCTTGATCCTCAATCTCTCTCGACTACAGTTGCGCAGCCCATACCGCCGCCGATGCAGAGGGTGGCAAGACCCTTCTTCGCATCTCTTGCCTCCATCTCGTGCAGCAGGGTGACGAGAATACGTGCCCCGGATGCGCCCACCGGATGGCCCAGTGCGATGGCGCCGCCGTTGGGGTTCAGCTGTCTGTCCACATCGATGCCGAGATCCTTGCCCACTGCAACAGACTGTGCCGCGAACGCCTCATTGGCCTCGATGATATCGAAGTCCTCGATCTTCCAGCCGGTCTTGGCCAGCACCTTCTTTGTTGCAGCCACCGGGCCGATACCCATCACCTCGGGACGTACACCCGCCAGTGCACCGGCCACATAGGTTGCCATAGGCTTAACACCCAGCTCCTTCGCTTTCTCCTCGCTCATCACGACGAGCGCGGCAGCACCGTCGTTGATACCGGAGGCATTGCCGGCTGTGACGAAGCCGCCCGGATTGATGGGCTTCAGCTTCTGCAGACCCTCGATGGTGGAGCCGGCACGCGGACCCTCATCGGTATCGAAGATCACGGTCTCTTTCTTCTTCTTGATCTCAACCGGGACGATTTCCTTCTTGAAGGCGCCGTTCTTCTGTGCCGCTTCGCACTTCAGCTGGCTCTTCAGCGCGAACTCATCCAGTTCCTCGCGGGTCAGTCCCCACTCCTCGCAGATGTTGTCCGCCGTCTTAATCATATGGTAGTCGTTGAACGCATCCCACAGTGCATCCTTGACCATGGTATCCACCAGTGCGCCCTGACTCTGGCTCGGCCATGTCATGCGGTAACCGTAGCGTCCCTGCGGGATCGCAAAGGGTGCCATCGACATGTTCTCCATACCGCCTGCCACCACGATGTCCGCATCTCCTGCGAGGATCATCTGCGCTGCCTGATTCACACAGTTAAGGCCCGACCCGCAGACCACATTGGTGGTGACTGCCGGTACCTCCACCGGAAGACCTGCCTTGATGGATGCCTGCCTGGCCACGTTCTGGCCCTGTCCTGCCTGGATGACACAGCCCATATAGACGTGATCAACCTGCTCCGGCTTCACGCCTGCACGGTTCAGTGCCTCCTTAATGACAATCGCCCCCAGCTCTGCCACCGGGATCGTAGACAATGAGCCGCCCATGGTGCCGATCGCAGTTCTGCAAGCACCTGCCAACACTACCTTCTGTCCCATACAATATCCTCCGTTTGGAATGATTGGATGTGCGCCCGGACCGGTGCATACTGGTTTTCCGCCCCTTCCGGCCGCTTGTTAAAAAATTATCAGAGCAGAATAATTATAGCACAGAACCCGCTTCTTTACAACGAAGAGATATCGTAAAAAACTTCCGAAAAAAATCAGTTCTTTTTGTGCAGACATCGCGCCGATAATTGATCTGTGAGATTGCGTCAACCCCCTCTGCGGTGCTATACTGATGGTGGACGTTACCGCATCGGCCGGTACGTTACTACATGAAGCCAGGAGGTTTTCTATGGAGTTTACGATCGTTGGTAAGAACATCGAGGTGACACCGGGACTGCGTTCTGCGGTGGAGGACAAGATCGGCAAGCTGGAGAAATACTTCACATCTGATACGAAGGTTAATGTTACGCTCTCCGTGGATAAGGATCGTCACAAGATCGAGGTAACCATCCCCGTCAAGGGCAAGATCATCCGCTCTGAGCAGACCAGCAGCGATATGTATGTCTCCATCGATCTTGTGGAGGAGATCATTGAGCGTCAGCTGAAGAAGTATAAGAGCAAGATCATCGGCAAGCATCAGGCCGGCGGCAATTTCAAGCAGGAGTATATCGAGGGCGAGTTTCTGGATGATGAGGACATTCGTATCGAACGCGTCAAGAAGTTCGATCCCAAGCCCATGTATCCGGAGGATGCCTGCATCCAGATGGAGCTGTTGGGCCACAACTTCTTCGTCTTCGTCAATGCGGACACGGATCAGACCGCCGTGGTCTACAAACGCAAGAGCGGCTCCTACGGCCTCATCGAACCGGAGATCTGAGACGCCAAATAAGCATTGAGCAGGGGAGATTGAACGACCCTGCTCTTGTGCGAGCCGCCCGTCACCGAAGGTGATACCTTTCATTGAGTGGTTCATTGCATAACAAAGCCAGGGCATCCACCGCCCTGGCTTTTCTCATCGCTCTATTCATTTCTTAGCAGAATTCTTAACAGATTTTCTTAGAAGATCCGTCGCACCGCCAGTACGCTTCTGTAATCCGCGTTGGAGATCTTGATGCCGGTCCGCGCATTGGAAGCATGCACGATCTGTCCGTTGCCGATATAAATGGCCACATGACCGGAGTAGCAGACGATATCGCCGGGCTGCGCATTGGCGAGGCCGTCCACCGCGGCACCGACTCTGCGGTCCGCACCACTGGAGTGGGGCAGGCTCACACCGAAGTTCGCATACACGCTCATGACGAAACCGGAGCAATCCGCACCATTCGTCAGGCTCGTTCCGCCATATACATACGGATTGCCGACGAACTGCTGGGCAAAGGAAGCCACGGCACTGCCGATGGAACTGGTCTGTGTTGTATAACTGCTGGCGGGATTATAGTTCTTGGAACCGCCGTCGTTGTTCTTGTCCTTCTTGCTGGCCTTATAGGATGCATTCGCCGCCTCACGTGCCTGTGCCTCCTTTAACAGTCGGGCCTCCTCCTCAGCGCGGGACTCCGCCTCCACGAATTCTGTGGACAGGCTGACGAAATCCATGGACACATAGCCGTCACCTTCTTCGATGCTGGCCTTGATCCACCCGTCCTCTTCCTCGGTGACCACCAGCTCATCGCCCTCACCTACGAGACCCAGAACCGTATCATCCGTGCTGGGGCCGCTGCGCACCTTCAGTGTTGTGGTAGTAACAGTAGCGATCCGCTTACCCACCTGCTTGGCCAGTTCAACCGCGTCGTCACCGGTTACGCAGAACTCGCCCTTGACGTAACCCTCCACGCTGCCGGACTTAATCTTATACCAGCCGTCCTCTTCTTCCAGGAACTTACCAACGGAATTGTTGTAGAGCTTACCGACGATCTCACCGTCGTTCTCGTCCGGCAGATCCCGGACATTGACATAATTCGTAACCTGTGCGATGACCAGACTCTTGAAGGACTCTTCCTCCCGCTCCGCGTCTGTCATCTCGTCCTCATCAATGGCGAATTCCGCGCCCGTCGCCGCCTTGATGTCACGCAGGATGTTCTCCTGTACCTTGGGCATGATATAGGTGGTACGCTTGACCTCCATCACCTCGCCGTCCGCCGTGACAATGCTGCTGGCCGCCGTAGCCGCATCCCCGTTCTCCATCATCTCATCGGCTTCCGCAATGCTCTCCGGCGTATCGCCGTTCATATCTGCCAGAGATACCTTCTCTGAACCCAGAGCATAACTCACACCTGCCAGAGGCAGTACCGAGGTCACCTTGTTGCCTGCCGCCAGTGCAGATCCGGCCATACCGTTCCACGCCAACAGTGCTGTAATGGAGAATGTCAGAATACGGTGTTTAATATTAGAAGAAACCTTCAAAATAGCCTCCACAAGAAATTGTTTCATTTTTGTAACAACTTGTAACAATATACGGCAGAACCCCCCTTTTGTCAAGCTTGTAAAACCCATAAATATAATGTCGGAAACCCACTATTTATGCGGATTTCCGACATTTGTAAATGAATTGTGACGGATTTATGTTCCTAAAGAAAATCTTAACAATTATTCTAAAATATTAAAAAATTATAAACTTCTCTCACGCTTTTCCTACCAGGTAATCGGTTACCGCCGTGACGGCGTTGGCCCCATCTGCCACTGCCGTTACGATCTGGCGCAATCTCTTCTTCCGGGCATCCCCCGCAACGAATAATCCCGGCGCACTGGTGACACCGTCCTCCCCGGCCAGCAAATACCCGTTCTCATCCATCCGGGCCAGTCCGGTGCAGATCTCCGTCAGCGGATGGATGCCGATGGCCACAAACAGTGCGGCAGTTTCCAAAGACCGCTCCTCTCCCGTCTGCACATCCTTCAGCGTCACAGCACCGACCCGGTTGCCATCTCCGGTGACCGCAGTTACCACGCTGTTCCAGACCACCTCCACATTGGGCAGGGACAGGAGCTCGTCCTGCAGCACCTTCGTCGCGCGCAGCGCATCCCGCCGGTGTACCAGATACACCTTGCTGCAGCCCCTGGCCAGGAAGATCGCATCCTCCACCGCCACATCACCGCCACCGTTCACCACAGCGACCTTATTACGGAAGAAAGCCCCGTCGCAGGTCGCGCAGTAGGAGACACCCTTGCCGGTATACTCTGCCTCGCCGGGGATCCCCAGCTTATTGTGATCCGCGCCGGACGCGATCAGCACCGTCTTTGTGTCATATTCCCCCGCATCCGTGGTGATATGCCACTGACCCGCCGTATGGTCATCCCCGGATGTGGTACAGGACAGCGATGTGACATCGCCCTCTGCGAAAGCGACACCCAGCTTGTCCGCGTGCTCCTTGAACTTCATCCCCAGATCAAATCCATTGATCCCGGGAAGGCCTGCGTAGTTATCCACCTCATAGGTGATCAGCACCTGACCGCCGCAGGTGGGCGCCCGCTCGATGACAAGGGCATCCAACCCGGCTCTTTTGGCGTAAATGGCAGCAGAGAGACCCGCTGGGCCCGCGCCGATGATAATCAGATCATGCATGAGAAACCTCCTTCTATTTATTTCAGTCTATTATATTGTGTGCAATCTTTGTAGTTGTATTCTATCCGATCCTTCCACGCTTGTCCAGCCCCTCTTTCCCTGTTATGATCTATACATGCAAACATCCATGGATAAAACAGCACAACCCGAACTTCTGGGGCAGACCGCCCTCATCACCGGCGCCTCCCGGGGGATCGGTGCCGCCATCGCCGAGGTCCTGGCGGGGGCCGGCTGCAATGTACGGCTCGTCTGCCGCACGCAGATCGAAACGCTGGAGGCGCT
>JAFSYF010000208.1 GCA_017443695.1 Butyrivibrio sp. | reverse complement strand
CAGCAAGACAGTAGAACCGTCCCTCTGTCTTCCCTCTGTCTTCCCAGAACCGCCCGGCAAACTGACCGTGGAGTATTCCTCCCTGAGGTGTATAATATAGTAAGTGAAACGGACTGGAATTCAACAGCCTGTACCTTTAAGGAGAAGTTCACAATGGCAAATGATAAGATCAGAATGAGAAGAAAAGACCTGATATGTCTGAGTTCTGCCGGATCCGTCATGGGGATTCTGGCTGGCGTCATGCCGGATGAGGACAAGAAGGAAGCCCAGGCACTGCTGGAGCTGACGATGACGCTTCTGGCGGAAGCAGACAGAGACCAGTGCGAGCCGGAAACAGATATCCTGAAGGAGACGTATGTCCAGAAGGTCGAAGGCTGCATCCAGCGGATCAACAACCTGATCGCCAAACGCAGAGAGGCGTTGCAGGCGGATACGGAGCATCCGCACGCCTATGAGCAGGCACTCTTAGACTTTACGGAGAAGACCACGCAGCTGACACAGAACGGAACCGCCCCGGAGGACACCAACAGGACAAGCGGCGGCGCATGGATCATGTTCACCATGGTACCGCAGCTGAAGGCCATGGAATCCCCGCAGGAGCTGCAGGAACTGGAGCAGCAGCATGAGACCACGTTGATGGTCAATGTCATCAACAACGCGGTAGAGAACATGCAGCTGGATGCGGACTACAAGCTCTACAAGCTGGGCGGCAATGAAACCCTGGACAGGGAACAGCAGTTCCGGGACAGGATGAACGAAGCCGATAACAAAACCAGGAACGTCGTAAATGAGCTGAGGGATCCGTTGTTCAGCCACATGAATGCGATGCTGGCGAATGTGAAGGTGGAGAACCTCGGCAAGTTCTTCGGCACACGCGATTATCTGCAGAATCCCGACAACGGCTTCCAGGGCCGGCGCGGACTGGGCGAATTCGAAGTGAAGCTTGCGCAGGGCAGACACTACCAGCCGAATCGTACCATTCAATTAATCGCTCCCATGCATGACGAGATGAAGGAGTATTTCGATGCACTTCCTTCAGAGGAGGAGAAGCTGGATTTCCTGCTGGGTCTGCAGCATATGTCCAACTCCGAACAGCTGAGGAAGATAGAAGCCGACATGCTGCAGAAGCTGACGAGTGACTTCTTCTACCCGAAGGATGGAGAGGGCAACCTCGGGATGGATGATTTCCTGCGGCGTCATCGGCTGCTGATCGAGGCCGAGGAGCGCGTGAAGGCGCAGCTCTCCAACCAGGTATGGCAGACCCTGACCGAGGAAGAGAAACAGGAAGTCAGGAAATACAATGAAACACTGGAGGAAACAAGGAAACGCAATCCGGATGCGGATCTGCCATTTTTCCCGCCCTCTGTCCGGGAGAAATACTGGGCGGTCAGACACGGGAGCTACCAGGCCGTTCTGCAGACGTTCGAGGATCTCAAGGGGAACCTGAGGGAGATGGCTCTTGAGCAGGAGACCGATACAGTCCGCCGGGCGTATGGTGTGGACAACATCTTTGATATGGGAACACAGGCGAATTCGATGTTCACTGACCAGGCTGCCGAGAGGGTGAAGCAGGAGGTCAGGGCCTATAAGCCGGAGCTTCTGGAGGGCTACAGCCAGCTGGGCGGGCTGACGAAACAGTTTGGCTCACATGATCAGTATCTGCGCAATAAATATCCGCAAGAAGGCTACGATAGAAATCCCCAAATAGAGAAAGCCCTGGGGCAGATCACCGAGGAGGCGAACGCCCGGCTCGATATGCGCTGGACGAAGGGCGAAATGCCCCCGCAGCCCCCGGCGAAGCGTGTCTCCTTCCTGAACAATGAGATCGACAAAGCAAAGGAAGCCAATTATCAGTCGGAACGGGACAGAGCTCTCTCAGATAATCGCAGCCTGCAGCGTCAGCGTCAGGAATACAGAGGAAACGACAACGCGGAGAATCTGGTCAGGGAATACCTCAGATGCGATACACCAGACGAAAGGGCGGCCTTTGTCAATACGATCTTCATCCTGAAGGATGCCAATCTCCTGAATGAAAAGGAGGTTGCGGCCACGGAGCTGATCATCGACAATTTTGTCTCGCCCATAGATATGGATACGAATAAATACACGGCAGAGAAGGAAAAAACCTGCGTGGAGAACCTGAAGGCCTTCCGCCGGCTGATGGACGGGACGGCCCGACGGGTGGGTGCGCTGGCAGAGACCTATGAGAATGAGATCATCGGCCTCATGGATCTGGATGACAGGAAGGCGAAGGCAGAGAATTTTGTGCTGCACCATACGACAGACGGTGCCCTGCTGGATGCGCAGAGACGTTTTCTGAGCGGCGCGATGAAACGCTTACCGAAGCAGTTTGCTCTCAAGATGCAGGGAGAGATCCGGGATGTGGATCATCAGGTCCGCATAGAGAAGGGGCTGACAGTAGACGGTTTCGAAAAGATGAACCGGGGATTGCAGATACAGCCCCTTAGCGAAGAACAGCTGGGCGGGGCAGATAATCTCCGGGCGGAGCAGATGTATCAGCGCAACCAGCTGAAGTGTGTGGCGGCCGCCTATTATCAACCGACCTGGCGCAGCGGAGATAAAGAATGGACCTTCGAACGTACGTCACAGTTCAGGGCCGAAGCGCTGTCGAAGCTGGAGAATCCCGGGGCCCGCGCGATTTCCGACGACATGCTGTCGGATCTGGCGAAGCTGGCCGATGAGATCAAGGATGCCGACCGTTTCTTCTATATTAATGGGGAGGCCTACAAGAACCTCCGGGATTCGCTGCGGACGCTTGTGACGACGGCCCGGGAGCAGAAGGAAGCCAACACGCTGAATACGGAGCAGGGACGGATCGCTCTCAAGCCGCTCATCACCGCGGTGGACCGGGCCTGTGGCGACTATATCCTCTCCCACAGCGACAACCGCCATTCCCGTCACGGAAACCGGCGCTTCAACGTGGCGCTCCTGACCAACGCCCTGCTGAATCCTGCAGCGGCGGAGAAATACAGTGCCGTTATTGAGACAATCAGAGACAACAAGACGATCAACTATCAGAAGCTGGCAGCGGATCTGAACCTGAAGACGAAGGTGAATCATCCCAGACAGCGCCAGGCGAATAACAACGGGCAGGCAGTTCGTCAGAATCAGAACCGTGGGCCCGGGAACCAGATGTAGGAGGTGCATGTGGATCAATATTATGAAGCGGGTACGGCCGCCCTCTGGTGGCTGGGACAGATGGGGCTGATCCTGCGGTCCGGTCATACGACCCTCTGCGTGGATTACTATGCGACCCCGGACGATGCGCGGCAGACCAGACCGCCGATCCCGGCGGATGCCCTGCAGGGGATCGACGCTTTCCTGGGCACCCATAACCACCTGAATCATAGTATGCTGCCAAAGCTCCGGGCCTTCGGCCCCATAGACCTGGAACTCCTGCCGATCAATGGCCGGGATGCCGTGCGCTACCGCCGTAACTGCATCGGCAACATGACCTGGCAGGAGGCCGCGGACCTCGCGGGAGAGGTCGCCCCCGGCCTGGTCATCCCGGGCCACTGGGACATGTTCGCGGACAACAGCGCAGACCCCCAGGCCTTCGTGGACTACCTGGACATCAAATACCAGGGCCGCATCCCCTCCCGCATCCCCCGCGTCCTGGATAAAATCTTATACAAAAAATCTTCCACATAACCT
>JAFSYF010000207.1 GCA_017443695.1 Butyrivibrio sp. | reverse complement strand
GTAAACGAAATTTCTAATTTCGTTTACTATAAGCCTCCGGCGGATGCGACCGACCGCAAGATGTATGTATTGCGGCTTTGCCGCAAATGCGGTCGGCGCGTAGTAAGCGCCAAAACGAAGATAGTTTTGTCGCTTACTATAGATTCCATTAATAGGACAAATAAGCATATGGCCGTACAGAGGAAGAAGAGAAGAGAACACAAACCCAGGAAGAAACAGGAGAAATGGGCGGGGACGAACCGTGGTTCCATCACCGCGCGGATCTACCTTGACACCATGACGGCCGCGATCATCGCCAACTTCGCCTACGCGATCGGCACCATTGTAGATGGTATCATCAGCGGTTCCTTTCTGGGTGTGAATGCAGTGGCAGCCATGCGGCTGACCTCGCCCGCCCTGATGGTATATTCCCTCATCGGCAGTTGCGTCAGCAGCGGCTGCCGCAACCGCTGCGCGCACAAGCTGGGCGAGGGAGATGTGGAGGGCGCGAACCGGATGCTGGCACTGGCTGTCTGGTTCACGATGGGAATTGATATCCTGATGGCCCTGCTCAGCGTGATCTTCAGAGGGCCTCTCGCCGTGATCCTGGGCGCCAGCGGACAGAATGCGCATCTGGCACCCCTGGTGATGGATTATCTGCTGGGTTATTGTATCTGCATGCCGTTGGCCAACCTGAACCGCACCCTGGTTTCTCTCCTTCAGATGGACGGCGACAACCGGCGCAGCATCTGGTCTGCGTCGGCCATGACGGTGGCGGATATCATCGGGGACCTCCTGGCGGTGCTTGTGTTTTCCGGCGGGATGTTCGGTCTGGGACTTGCCACCTCCATCGGCCATCTGATCTGTACCCTCGTGGTATTGCCGCATTTCTTCAATAAGAAATACACCCTGCATTTGGGCTTCCGGATGGCGGACTTCGGAGACTTGCTGGAGATGCTGCGGCGGGGGACCATGTCCGGAGTCAAGCGGTTCAGCTCCCTGGTCAGGGATTTTGCCATCAACCGGATTCTGACCGCCTATGTCTCCAGTACAGTCCTGGCGGCCTATGCCCTCCAGGGGCAGATGAGCTCCCTGGCCAGTGCTTTCATGATCGGCGCTTCAGACACGGTCTGCGTGCTCTCCGGTATATTCTATGGAGAGGAGGATAAGAAGGCCCTGGCCGATCTGCAGCAGGTTGCCCTCCGGATAGGTGGTCTGGTCAATCTGGTGCTGGGCGTGGTGATGTTCACGGTTGCAGTACCCATCACCACCCTTTACCTGGGTCGCAAGAATCCGGAGGCCATCCCATATGGTGTCGTGTCCGTGCGGTGTTACGCAATTTCCATCCTCCTTCAGATCTTCTACTACCTGGCGCTGAATTACTTAAACGGTATCGCACAGATCGCCAAGGTCAATACGATGATGGTGTTAAGGGATGTCATCATCCTGATCCCTGTCACCTGGTGCATGGTCATGGTCATGGGCGGACGGGGCGCCTTGATTGCACCTATTGTCTGCCTGTTGATTGTATTAGTGTTTTCTCTCATCTATATCATGCGGCGGCCGGAGAAAACGGTAAGAGAACGCTTGCTGATGCTCCCGGCGGGCTTTGGGGTCGGTGCAGAGAAGGATTTTGACATGTCCGTCGATTCGGAGGAGGATGTACAGATGCTCTCCCGGATCGCCATGGTATTCTGCGTGGAGAACGGGGTCAGTGAGGAACGGGGTAAGGTGCTCTCCCTCGCCATAGAGGAGATGGCGGGCAATATCGTCAAGTACGGTTTCTCGGATGGTAAGAAACACAACCTCCAGATCCGGATGCTCATCAAGGAGGAGGATGTGATCCTGCGGATCCGTGACGACTGCAGACCCTTCAACCCCAAAGAGCAGTATGAACTCATGCGCAAGGAGAATGAGGACTTCTCCGGCATCGGTATCCGCATCGTCATGGGGATGGTCAAGGACTTCCAGTACATCAGTACCTTCAACACCAACAATCTCATTATTAGGATCTGAAACATGAAAAAAATGACAAAGACGAGCAAAAAGAAAGTCACCGGCAAATACAGCAACCTGAGCTGGCTGGCAGACAAAATCAGCGTGGACAGGTCCTCCATCGTCACGCGGATTTTCTGTGGCACCGTGAAGATGAATGTCCTTTCCTATTCTACATATGCCATCGGACTCATCGTTGACGGGATTGTCACCGGTACCTTCCTGGGGGTGGATGCGGTGGCGGCCATCGGTCTTGCTTATCCGGCGCTGATGGCCTTCTCCCTGGTGGGCAGCTGTATCGGCGGCGGCGTCCGTAGCCGGGTCTCACAGCTGATGGGTGCCGGAGATGTGGAGGGGGCGAACCGCACCCTGTCCCTTGGCTTCTGGGTGACAGTGATCGCCTCTGCGCTACTGGCAGTTCTTGCTGTCGTATTCGCGGGACCGCTTGCTGTCCTCCTGGGTGCCACCGGCAGGAATGCCAGACTGATGGAGCCCATGATGGCATATCTGATCGGCCGTGCGATCGGGTTGCCATTCTCCAACGCGATCTCTGTGCTATATTCGCTGCTGACCATGGACGGAGATGCGAAACGGGGCTTCTATTACTCGGTGGCGGAGACGGTGGTCAATATCCTTCTGGATTATCTGGTGATCATCGTTTTGCACACCGGACTCTTCGGCATGGGACTGGCCACCTCCATCGGCAGTATTGCGGGCGCGCTGGTGATTGTTCCGCATTTCTTCAGCCGTAAGTACAATCTCCGTATCGGATTCAAGCTGGCAGAACTGTCGGAGCTGAAGGAGATCCTCCGGCGGGGGACCAGCAGTCTGACCAACAAGCTCAGCGGTATCGTCAAGGGCCTGCTGATCAACAGGATCCTGGCTGCCTATCTGACCGCTCCGGCATTGGCGGCCTTTGCGCTCCAGAACCAGATGGTGACGTATACGGACATCTTCATGGGCAGCGTGACAGACACGACGCTGATCCTCGCCAGTGTCTTCAATGGGGAGGAGGACAGGAAATCTCTCGACCTGCTGCAGCAGCTGGCTTTTAAGCTCGGTGGCGTGATCAATCTGGCGTTGGCGATCCTCATGTTTGCGTTCTCGGTGCCGCTTGCCGGTCTCTATCTCGGTGCCAGCTCCCCGGAGGCCATCCCGCTGGGGGCGGACTCCATCCGGTTCTATGCGCTGAGCATCCTGCTGCTGCTCGTCTTCGGCATATTCCTGAGCTATACGATCGGGATTGCCAATCAGGCCATCGCCAATACGCTGCTGATACTTCGGAATGATGTGATCCTGATACCGGTCACCTGGCTGATGGTGATTGCCTGCGGCGAGCGCGGCGCGTGGATCGCGCCCATTGTGAGCATCGCGATCCTGCTGGTGCTGTACGCGCTCTATGTCCTGCGTCGGCCGGAGGAGTCGGTGAGAGACCGGTTCCTGATGCTGCCGAAGGGCTTCGGCGTCGGTGCGGAGCGGGATATGGATATGTCCATTGAGACCCAGGAGGACGTGCAGATGCTCTCCCGGATCGCCCTGATGTTCTGCCTGGAGAACGGGGTCAGTGAGGAACGGGGTAAGGTGCTCTCCCTCGCCATAGAGGAGATGG
>JAFSYF010000206.1 GCA_017443695.1 Butyrivibrio sp. | reverse complement strand
CCAGGATCATCGACCTCTCGGCGGACTTCCGGCTGAAGGATGTGGCCGTTTATGAGAAATGGTATGGCATCGAACACAAAGCCCCGCAGTTCATCCCGGAGGCGGTTTATGGCCTCTGTGAGATCAACCGGGAACAGATCCGCGGCGCCAGACTCATTGCCAACCCCGGCTGCTACACCACCTGCTCCATCCTGACGGCCTACCCGCTGGTCAAGGAGGGGCTGATCGACCCGGACACCCTGATCATCGATGCGCTCTCCGGTGTCTCCGGCGCGGGACGCGGGGCCAAGGTGGCCAACCTCTACTGTGAGGTCAACGAGAGCGCCAAAGCCTACGGCGTGGCGACCCACCGGCACACCCCGGAGATCGAGGAACAGCTGGGCTACGCGGCCGGACGACCTCTCACCCTCTCCTTTACCCCGCATTTGGTGCCCATGAACCGTGGCATCCTGGCAACGGAATACGCCACCCTCAACAGACAGAACGGGGAGCTGCCCACTCAGGAGCAGATCCGCGCCGTCTATGAGCGGTACTATGGCAAGGAGCGCTTCATCCGTCTCCTGCCGGATGGCGCATGTCCCCAGACCAGGGATGTGGAGACCTCCAACTATGTGGACATCGGCTGGAAGATCGATCCGCGCACGGGGCGGATCATCCTGATGGGGGCCATCGACAATCTCGTCAAAGGGGCGGCCGGACAGGCGGTACAGAACATGAACCTCCTCTTTGGCCTGCCGGAGGACATGGGACTGGCCGGCGCACCGGTTTTCCCGTGATAAAGGAATGAGTAAGGGATCAGATATGAGTGAAATCACAGTCCGGGCCATGACCCCGGCAGACTATGACGGTGTCAAAGCGCTCTGGCTGACGATAGAGGGCTTCGCCATCCGCAGCATCGACGACTCCCGGGAGGGGGTGGAGCGCTTTCTTTCCCGCAACCCCGGCCTCTCTGTGGTGGCAATTGAGAACACATCCGATCAAAGCGCCGAGGGGTCCGTGGTCGGGGCGATCTTATGCGGTCATGACGGCCGCCGTGGCTGTCTCTACCACGTCTGCGTCCGGGATGACCACCGTCGCCGCGGCATCGGCAAGGCCATGGTCATCCACTGCATGAATGCCCTGCGGGCGGAGCATATCAACAAGGTGAGTCTCATCGCTTTTACCAGAAACGATGTCGGCAACGCCTTCTGGCGGGAGATCGGCTGGACGAAGCGGGAGGACCTGAATTACTATGATTTCACCCTCAACGAGGAGAATATCATCAACTACATTCGGAACAAATAAGGAGAGAAGGGCATGCAGATCATTGACGGCGGCGTGACGGCCGCAGCAGGCTTCGAGGCAGCATCATATGCGGCGGGTATCAAATACCAGGATCATCCGGATATGGCTCTGGTGTACAGCACGGTTCCCTGCCGGGTGGCAGGGACCTTCACCAGCAATGTGGTGAAGGCGGCGCCGGTACAGTGGGACAGGCGTATCGTACAGGCGGGCACCCCGGTGCAGGCGGTGGTTGTCAACACCGGATTCGCCAATGCCGGCACCGGTGCGGAAGGTCTCGCGATCTGTGAGACGGAGGCCAGGGCAGCGGCAGAGGCTCTGGGGCTGGACAACCCGGATAGTGTGCTGATCGGCTCCACCGGCGTCATCGGCGGACGGCTCCCCATGGACCGGATCCGTGCGGGTATTGAAGCGCTGGCAGCGTCCAGGGCGCATACGAAGGAGGCGGGTACGGCGGCCTCCAAAGCGATCATGACCACCGATACCCGGAACAAAGAGATTGCTGTCTCTCTGGAGATCGGGGGCAAAACCGTTACCCTCGGTGCCATGAGCAAAGGCTCCGGTATGATCCACCCGAATATGTGCACCATGTTGTGCTACATCTGCACGGATGCGGCCATCTCCAAGGAGCTCCTCCAGAAAGCGCTCTCTGCGGATATCCTGGATTCCTTCAATCTGATCACCGTGGATGGGGATACTTCCACCAATGATACGGTGCTGTTACTGGCCAACGGTCTGGCTGGCAATCCGGAGATCTCCTCGGAAGGCGCGGATTACGACGCATTCTGTGAGGCGCTGCGGACAGTGACCCAGTCCCTGGCCCGTCGGATGGCAGGGGACGGTGAGGGCGCAACGGCATTGATCGAATGCCGCGTGGAGGGCGCTGCGGACAAGCAGGCGGCCCGCACGCTGGCCCGTTCCGTCGTGGGCAGCCAGCTGGTCAAGGCGGCAGTATTCGGTCATGATGCCAACTGGGGCCGGATCCTCTGTGCGCTGGGATACGCCGGGGTTTCCTTTGACCCGCTGCAGGTGGACATCGCGCTGGCGGACGGCAGCGAGGAATTCTGTCTTTGCAGGGGTGGCGTGGCAGCCGATTACAGTGAGGAGCGGGCGACCGAGCTCCTGGGCAGAGAGGAAGTGGTGATCCTCGCCCGTATGCATCAGGGAGAGGCCGCTGCCACCGCCTGGGGCTGCAACCTGACCCTGGATTATGTGAAGATCAACGCCGATTATCGTTCGTAAGGAGAGAAGAAATGGAAACATCCATGCAACCGGTACTGCAGAAGGCGGAGGTGCTGATTGAGGCACTCCCCTATATCCAGCGCTTCAACCGCAAGATCATCGTTATCAAGTACGGTGGCAGCGCCATGGAATCCCCGGAGCTGCAGCGCTCCGTCATTCAGGACGTGACGCTGTTAAAACTGGTGGGCTTCAAACCCATCATCGTCCACGGTGGCGGTAAGGCCATCAGCAAATGGGTGGCTAAGATCGGCAAGGAACCGCAGTTCATCAACGGCCTCCGGGTGACGGATGAGGAGACCATGGAGATTGCGGAGATGGTGTTGGGCCGCGTGAACAAGCAGCTGGTCTCTATGGTGCAGGAGCTGGGGGTCAGGGCGGCCGGTATTACCGGCAAGGACGGCGGCCTGCTGACCGTGACGAAGAAAACCGCGGACGGTCAGGATATCGGCTTTGTGGGGGAGGTGTCCCAGGTGGATCCCAAGATCCTCTACGATCTCCTGGAGAAGGACTATCTCCCGATTGTGGCCCCCATCGGCCAGGACGGTTCTTTCCAGTCCTATAACATCAATGCGGACGATGCGGCCTGTGCCATCGCAAAGGCGGTGGGCGCGGACAAGCTGGCCTTCCTCACCGACATCGAGGGCGTATACAGGGATCTAAACGACAAGAGTACCTTTATCTCCAGACTCACCTGTTCTCAGGCGGATGAACTCATCGCCGAGGGACACATCGGCGGCGGGATGCTGCCGAAGCTGGGAGGCTGTATTGATGCGGTCCGTCAGGGCGTCAACCGCGTCCATATCCTGGACGGACGCATCCCACACTGTCTGTTGCTGGAGATATTCACCAATACCGGCGTTGGCACCATGTTCATGGCGGACAACGACGATCTCGCAGGAGAAAAAATATGAGCGCACAGATGCAGGCTGTCATCGACCAGGCGGAGCAGGATCTCCTCCACACCTATAACCGGTACCAGATCGTGCTGGACCGGGGGGAGGGTGTCCGCCTCTATGACCTCGACGGAAAGGAATACCTGGATTTCGTGGCCGGAATCGCCGTGTTCGCCCTCGGGTATGGGCATAAGAAATACAATTCGGCCCTGAAGGATCAGATCGACCACATCATCCATACCTCGAACTACTATTACAATGAACCGGCCATACATGCGGCGAGACGCCTGAAGGCCGTCTCAGGTATGGATCGTGTATTTTTCACCAACAGCGGTGCAGAGGCTATTGAGGGCGCACTCAAGGCGGCGCGCAAGTATGCCTGGCTGAAGGACGGACGGCAGGATCATGAGATCATCGCCATGAACCACTCCTTCCACGGCCGGACCTTTGGTGCCCTGTCGGTGACGGGCAATCCGAAGTACAGAGAACCCTTTGAACCCATGATCGGGCATGTCCGTTTCGCAGAGATGAATGACCTGGAGAGCGTGCGGGCAGCCATCTCGGAGCGGACCTGTGCGGTCATTCTCGAGACCGTGCAGGGCGAGGGCGGGATCCATCCTGCGACGCAGGAATTCCTGCAGGGGGTCCGGCAGCTCTGTGACGACAACGGCGCCCTCCTGATCCTGGATGAGATCCAGTGCGGCATGGGGCGGACCGGTGGCGGTCAGGCCATGTTTGCCTGGCAGCGCTACGGCGTACAGCCGGATATCATGACCACGGCCAAAGCGCTGGGCTGCGGCGTGCCCGTCGGTGCCTTCCTGTTACGGGGAGACGCGGCAGAGCATTCTCTGGTGGCAGGAGACCACGGCACGACCTATGGCGGCAATCCGCTGGCCTGCAGGGCTGCGGAGACAGTGCTGGAGATCTTTGAGGAGGAGGGCATCGTCGCGCATGTGGACGAGGTGGCCCCCTATCTGGAGAAGCGGCTGGATGAGCTGAAGGCAAAATACGACTGCATTACGGACCGCCGCGGTGCGGGACTGTTACAGGGACTGGAATTTGACCGTCCGGTGGGGCCTGCGATTGAGCGGGCACTGGAGGGCGGACTCATCCTCATCAATGCGGGGCAGCAGATCATCCGTTTTGTTCCGCCGCTTATCATCGGCAGGGCTGAGGTGGATGAGATGATGGATAAGCTGGATCGTGCACTGACAGAGGCTTTTTCGTGAGACTTCGACTGAGATACAGACTGCTTTCAATCCTGTTGGTGCTGGCTGGAACCTGTCTGACGCTCTTCTATGCGGACGCCGGGGTGCAGGTACAGGATGAGGTGCTGTTATTTGAACAGGAAAAGAAAACCCTGCGGCTCTGGTATACGGATCCGGCGCTGACCGATTATCTGACGGGGCGCGCGGTGGAGTACAACCGCGGCAGCAGGACGGTCCGGGTGGAACCGACGCTGGTGGCCGGTATTGAATTCCTCGAGGAGGTGAGCCGGGCATCCGTGGAGGGTGACAACTATCCGGATCTCTATATTCTGAGCCATGACTCGTTGGGTAAGGCGTATCTGGCGGGTCTGGCCACCACCATCGATGATGTGGGATACCTCACAGACGACGAATCGGGCTTTGGGATGGCGGCCAGAAATGCTGTGCGTTATCACGACAACTACGTGGCCTATCCCTTCTATTTCGAGACGAGTTCCCTCCTGTACAACCGCAGTTACCTGGAGGCCGAGGCGAGGCTGGAGCTGGAGCGGGAGGCGGATCAGGCGGCCGGAGAGGCAGCCCAGGCCGCGGTGGACGAAGCTGAGGAAGAGAGCGCCGAGGCAGATACGGAGGAGGGTGGAGAAGGCGGTGTCGGAGATGAAGGCATGCCGGAGCTGTCCATAGGGGAGACGGGGGAGATCGAGCTGTCTCCGGCGGAGGTGGATGCCCGTGTGGCTTCCTTCCTGCCCTCGACGATTGCGGATATCCTGACCTTCGCGGATAAGTACAATGCACCGGAAGCGGTAGAAGCGGTTTTCAAATGGGATGTGACAGACCTCTTCTATAACTATTTCTTTGTGGGCGGTTACATGAGCCTGGGGGGTGCGGCCGGCGATGATCCGGCCCAGATCGACATCTACAACGAATCCACCCTGGATTGCATGAACGTCTACCAGCAGCTGAACCAGTTTTTTGCCATTGATGCGGATGATGTGAGTTATGATGAGGTGATGGAGGACTTTATCGAGGGCAAGATCGTCTTCACCCTGGCCACCACAGATGCCATTGCCCGGCTGGAGCGTGCCCGGGAGGAGGGCCGGTGTGATTTTGATTACGGCGTGGCACCGATGCCCGGTCTGACACCGGGCTATCACACCCGCACCATGTCCGTGACGGAAGCGCTGGTGATCAACGGCTATTCGGAGAATGCGGCGGAGGCCAATGCCTTTGCCCGATTCCTGGCCGGAGAGCAGACGGACAGTCTCTACCGCATGGCCGGTAAACTGTTGGCCCATCAGGGCGTGTCTTATGCCAATGAGGGGATCACTTCTTTCCTCTATGTCTATGAGAACTCCGTGCCGCTGACGAAGCTGCTGGAGCTGTCCAATTTCTGGGTACAGCTGGAGATTGCCTTTGAGGAGATCTGGGACGGAGCGGATGTGAATCAGACCATGCGGACACTGACAGAGGCTGCGCTACGCCAGGTCACCGGAGAGGAGTACCATCAGAAGCCGCTGCCGGATCCCCAGATCCTGTTCACCTATTCAACGGAAGAAGATGATGGTGGGAATTGACAAGAACCATCCTTCCGTGGTATGATATCCGCTATGGGAGTTGGCTGGAGGCGGCATTGGGCTATCGCCAAGCGGTAAGGCACAGCACTTTGACTGCTGCATACGCCGGTTCGAATCCGGCTAGCCCAGGTTATGAGATACTAGCTCAGTTGGTAGAGCACCTGACTTTTAATCAGGTTGTCGCGGGTTCGAGCCCCGCGTGTCTCATT
>JAFSYF010000205.1 GCA_017443695.1 Butyrivibrio sp. | reverse complement strand
CTTCTCGTTATCCAGACCATAGGCCAGCGCAGCCGCAGTAGGCTCGTTGATGATACGCTCGACCTCCAGACCGGCGATCTTGCCGGCATCCTTGGTCGCCTGGCGCTGTGCATCGTTGAAGTACGCCGGTACAGTGATGACCGCCTGCGTAACCTTCTCGCCCAGATACTGCTCTGCATCACTCTTCAGCTTCTGCAGGATCATTGCGGAGATCTGCTGCGGACTGTAATTCTTGCCATCGATGGTGCGGCCGTGATCCGTGCCCATGTCGCGCTTGATGGATGAGATGGTGTTCTCTGCATTTGTGACAGCCTGACGCTTGGCCGGGTCACCCACCAGGCGCTCACCGTTCTTGGTGAATGCAACGATGGACGGTGTGGTTCTCGCGCCCTCTGCATTGGCGATAACTGTGGGCTGTCCGCCTTCCATTACGGCGACACAGCTGTTGGTGGTTCCAAGGTCGATACCAATGATCTTGCTCATGATGTTCTCCTCCCTTTCTACTGCACGACTGCGACCATACTATGGCGCAGGACGTTTTCATGAAACATATATCCTTTCTGCAGCTCAGTGGCAACGGTTCCGGATTCATATTCCTCGCTCTCTGTCTGCATGACGGCGTTGTGATAGTTGGGATCAAATTCCTCTCCCACTGCATCGATGGGGGCCACACCCAGATCCTCCATCATCTTCATGGTCTGGCGGTAGATCTTGTCCACACCCTCGACGAATGCTTTGGAGGCCTCGTCTGTGGGGGCGGCAGCCATCGCACGTTCGAAATTATCCACCACCGGCAGGAGCTTCTCCAGCACGTTCATCTGTCCCTGCTCAAACATCTGGGACTTCTCCTTGTCCGTGCGCTTGCGGAAGTTGTCAAACTCCGCCACCTGCCGCATGTACTTGTCCTGGATCTCCTCCAGTTTTTTCTGCAGCGGATTCTCCTTTTCCTTTTTACCAAAGAGCTTCTTCTTCGGTGTCTCTTCTGCAGCGTCTGTGTCTGCCTCTGCATCTCCGTCTTCCACCGGGATCTCTGTACCCCCAGCTTCTTCCGCGGCTTCCTCTTTGCGCTCCTCTGCTTCTTCCTCTAACTCCTCAAGGATTTCCTCCAGCGCTTCCTCCTTCGCCTCTGCCTCCGTTGCAGGTCCGCGCTTCTTTTCCTTTCCCTTTTCCGTCTTGCTCATGGATCGTCACCTCTTTGTTTCGTCACGTTTTTTTATACAAATCATCCAATGCGCGCATCATCTTCTTCAATGCGCCGATGACCTTGTCATAATCCATCCGCTTGGGACCAATGACGCCTACCGTCCCCCGCATGCCTTCGCCCAGCTCATAGGTGGCTGTCACAACACTGCAATCCTTCATGGACTGTACCGGTGACTCCCCGCCGATATAGACCTGTATCCCGGTTCCCGGCTCAGAGGCCTCGCCCTCCAGGGTACTCTCTACCAGACTGGTCAGATCCTGTTTATTCTCAAAGGTCGTGATCAGGCCGCTGGCATTCTCCTTATCCGCCAGCTCCGGATAACGGAAGATGTTGTTTGCACCACTGGTATAGATCTGCAGGTCCTCATCCTCCGTGATGGCCTCCGCCGCCGCATCGATCACACTGGTGATGAGTTCGCTGTGCTTTCCTCCCTCCTGCTTGATCGCCGCGATAAGTCCCAGGTTGATCTCCTCCGCAGAGAGCCCGCCCAACCGGGTGTTAAGCAGGATGTTGAGCTTCAGCAGGGTCTCATCATCCAGTACATCCGCCACC
Organism: Butyrivibrio sp.; assembly: GCA_017443695.1. Classification (GTDB taxonomy): domain Bacteria; phylum Bacillota; class Clostridia; order Lachnospirales; family Lachnospiraceae; genus Butyrivibrio. The sequence continues at coordinate 4,239 of JAFSYF010000205.1, read as the reverse complement.
GGGATCATCCGGTTCTTGATGACATTGCCCTCGACAACCACGGTCACCAGCAGCGTTGACACATCCACCCGTGAGATCTGGATGAACTTCAGCTTGTTGCGGCGTACCATCGGTGCGGAGATCATCGACGCATAATTCGTGTCCGTCGCCAGCATCCGTGCCACCTGCTTCAGAAGCTTCTCCAGCTTGGCCTCCCGGTCCAACAGCCGCTCCTCACGATCCTGCAGCGCCTGTTCCCGATCCTCGAGGCTGACATGCTCATCCGTCTGCAGAGATCTCGACTGCTCCCCCTCCGCTTCGTGTCTCTGCAGCATCTCATCTACGTAGACACGGTATCCAAGGTCAGAGGGAATCCGTCCGGCCGAGGTGTGCGGCTGCAGGATCAGTCCCATTTCCTCCAGGTCCGCCATCTCATTGCGGATCGTGGCAGAGGAGAGTGCCATATCCGCCATCTTGGAAATCGTACGGCTGCCTACCGGCTCACCCGTCTCCAGATAGTTGCGGACGATTGCATGCAGTATGGTACGTTTCCTCTCATCCAATTCCATCTCGTTTCTCCGGTGTTAGCACTCACTCGAATCGAGTGCTAATATCCTCTGACCATGAGGATAGCACGGCACCTTGTGGATGTCAACTCTTTCTTTGCGGAAAAATAACCGTTCGGCCTCTGGAGCATCCCACGGGCCTCGACTGACTCACAATCGCAATCTCACGAACCGTCCGCGGAATGCCACCGGGGCCTGAATTGTCGAATACGGAACTCTCACGAAAAAACACCGGAGGGAATCCTCCGGTGCCGATTTCAATAATGTGTCTTATATAATAGAAGAAACTCGGTTGCCAGCTCTTACAGTGCGAAATCGCCGGTCTCGCTGTTGTTCACAACGAAGTAGACGCGTCCCTCGTCGGGTTTGACATACAGGTTGATCTCCTTGATCTCGGAAACCTTGCGCTGCATATCGAACTCCCAGACATTCTTGGCGTTCTGGATCAGCGTGTCATAGTTGATGCTCTTATCCGCATACTGCAGCACCACATTGGGCTTCACTCCGGTTGTCTTCGCAGAAGCTGTCTTACGTGTGGTGGTCTTCTTCTCCGTTGCTGTCTTTGCTGCCGTCGTTCTGGAGGTCTTCTTCGCAGCCGTACCCGCCGCCTTCTTCTCCTCTTTCCTGGCCTCTTCCTTCTTTACTTCTTTCTCCACTGCGTACCTCCTTAGATCGTACATCTCTCTTCCGAATCGGATTCAACGGCACTTCACCGCGTTAAAATGCTGATTTCCTCCCCTGAATCCCATTCATTTAATCTCTGTTTACCAAAGCAGTGTATCGCAAAATTATATTTAAGTCAATGAATCTTTCATGTTTTTTTGGAAACCGAAGAATAAGATATGCTATAATGACAACATGATTACTTCGTGGACAATTCTTTTTGACATGGACGGCGTACTGTTTGATTCGGAGCGCGCCTCCCTTGACTGCTGGCAAACACTCTCCGGTGACTATCAGCTGACCAATGTTGAGGAAGTCTACCGGCGCTGTATCGGCGGTGATGTGCGTCATACACGCAGTATCCTCGTCGATGCCTACCCGCACCTGACCGGTTCTGTCATCGATGAGATGCTTTCGCGCTGCAGCGCTTTATTCCATGAAAAATATGACCACGATGGCATCCCTCTCCCGATGAAGCCCGGCGCCAGGGAGATCCTGGAGGATCTGAGTGCGCAGGGGATTCCGCTGGGGCTGGCCTCCTCCACCAGGAAGGCCACCGTCCTGCAGCAGCTGAAGAATGCAGATCTGCTGCGGTATTTTCAGGAGGTCATCGGCGGTGATGAGGTGGCAACCTCCAAGCCCTCACCGGAGATCTATGAGACCATCCGCAACCGGATGGGTGCCAATCCGGCACGCTGCGCCGCCATTGAGGATTCCTTCAACGGTGTACGCGCCGCCCATGCCGCCGGCTGCCACACCATCATGGTGCCGGATATGATCCCGGCGGATGATGAGATGCGTGGTCTCGCCGCTGTGATCTGCGAGGATCTCTTTGCCGCACAGCGGTACATCCACGAGCTGTGAATAGTACCATCTGATCCAAACTGCTTTCTGCCTCGTAGCGCTTATTCTTCTGGCGGTTCCTCCGGCGTTTCTTCCTCTGCCGGCTGCGGCTCCTCTGCAGGCGCCTCCGGCTCCAGTCCCAGCCAGGCATCCAGCTCCTCGTTCCAGTCCTCCTCCGTCCATTCGATCTCTATCTCCTCCGGCTCCAGCGGGGCGATCCGGCCCTCCGCCACATAGTCCCGGACCAGCTCTGTCGTGAGCGCCTCGAAATTCTGCTGGAATACGTAGACATCCCGGACCATAGCATCCCGGATTTTGGACGGGAATTCCCTGGCCGAATAGGCGCCGGTCGCTCCCAGTTCCCTGCAGCGCCTGTCCTTATACTGCGCAACCGCCTGCACATCGATCGTCGCCAGCCGGTGCAGCGGGTATTCGATCATCTCCTCCGTACCCGGCGGGAGCAGATAATCCGAGATGACCTTTCGGTTCCGCAGGAAAATCCGCTGCGCATTCAGAACCGCAACTGCATCCCGCTCTTCTTCTGTTTTCTCCATACTGGAGGGCTGTGAGACCCAGACGGAGAGATTCAGCTTGGGTGCGCCGATCGGTGTTTTGGCTTCCATACATATTCTCCTTTTTGAACGCCTCTGTTCACAAATCGAGCAGGGGAGATTCATCGACCCTGCTCGTGCGCGAGCCGCCCGTCACCGAAGGTGACATCTTCCATTGGGCGGCTCTGTTCACAAATCGAGCAGGGGAGATTCATCGACCCTGCTCGTGCGCGAGCCGCCCGTCACCGAAGGTGACATCTTCCATTGGGCGGCTCTGTGCATATACAGCGAGCGCGCTATTATGCGGTAATAGCGCGCTCGTGTACACAATTCTTATGCGATTAGGGGAATCATTTTTCTCTTATCTCTCTGTCGTTGTATATACTATACGACACAAATGTGTTGAAATTGTGTTTACTTTGTAGAGTTTTTGTTAAAAAACTTTGCAGAGATTGTGTCCCCTTACGCGCGCCATCCCTCAGGCAAAGCCTGCCAGTACATTCGTCTCAAAGGAGGTCACCAGCCGGTGGTCCTCCCTGTCCTGCTTGACCGCAAGCTGGATCATCTCCGTCAACAGCTGCTTGTAGCTCTTGCCCACAGGCTCCCACAGATAGAAGGACAGCGATCCGGGAATCGTATTGATCTCATTGAGATAGATCTGCCCGTTGTCCATATCCAGCATGAAATCGATGCGGGAGACGCCGCTGCAGCCCAGACTGCGGAACGCCCGCACCGCCATGTCCCGGATCTCATTCCGCTGCTGCGGCGTGATGTCGGCAGGGATCCGGCGCTGGAGAGATGCCATCCCTTTGGAGCCGCCGGTCTTCGCGCCCGCGGGCGCCGTCTTGCTCCCGGCCTTCGCGCCCTTGCTGCCGCCTCCACTCATGTATTTGTCCTCGAAGGTCAGGATGTCCTCCGCGTTCAGCGGCTCCTCACACTCCGATGCCTCGCACTGCTCATAATCACCCAGCACCGCGCAGTTGATCTCCTTCAAATGCGTAATAGCAGGTTCCACCAGGATCCGCCTGGTGAATTCAAAGGCCAACGCCAGCGCCTCCTCCAGCGCCGCACGGTCCGATGCCTTGCTGATCCCGATGGAGGAGCCCAGGTTCAGCGGCTTGACGATCACCGGATAGGAGAACGTCGCCTCGATCTCCTTCACCAGCTGTGACGGTTCCTCATATTCCTGCCAGGTGTAGCAGCGGCAGTCCAGCACCGGGATATGATTATCCCTGAGTACGGTCTTCTGCACATACTTGTTCATACCGACTGCGGAGGAGAGGACATCACAGCCCACCACCGGCAGCCCCAGCGTTCTGAGGAAACCCTGTAATACGCCGTCCTCCACATTGGTGCCGTGGACGATCGGAAACGCGATGTCCACATCCGTCACCTTATTATCACCGAAATGCTTCAGCGGCCGCCGCATGAGACAGACGTTTCCGCCCTCCTTCTCCCAGATCACCCTGGTACTCTCCTTCAGGAGCCTGGGTATATCGCGGTAGGCATGTATATCCCCGATGTGTTCCCCCACGTAGAAATCGCTCTCCTTCGTGATGTAGACCGGAATCACCTCATACTGCTCCTGATCGATGAAGCCGATGGCCTGTATCGCAGAGATGATGGAAATCTCATGT
>JAFSYF010000204.1 GCA_017443695.1 Butyrivibrio sp. | reverse complement strand
GATCTCTTCAGCAGGATGAGTGGTGGCTTCAGCCTGTTTGGCGGCAGATAAGGGGGCGACAATGTCGACAAAATCAAATCAATCGAGCAGTGATCAATGGAAGACGATGGCCAGAGAACTGTCAGAAATGGCTGACCGCGCTTTTGATCAGGCAAAACCATATCTGGACCGGGCGGTGAAATCCGTCGATCCGATCCTGAAGGAAGCCCAGTCCAAAATGGGGCCTGTCTGGAAGGGTGCGCAGGCCATGGCGGATCCGGTCATCAAGGGCGCCAAGGATATGGCCGACCCGGTGCTGCGCGAGGCCAAAGAACAGAATGTCCGCCGCAATGCGAAGCAGGAGATCTATGTTCAGTACGGGGATCATGAGCTGCGTACCGAGGATATTGCGGCCAGATGCAGAGAGAACTATGAGCAGAACGGCGGAGATCTGGCGGATCTGAAGGAATTGCAGATCTATGTGAAGCCGGAGGACAATGCTGCCTATTATGTCGTAAATGGCAGCACCACCGGAAAGATTGTTTTCTGAATATCATGATGGGTATCACAGAACAGGCGTTGTTCGGGCTGTCACATTACGATTATGGTGAGGCGTATTTTGGCAGTTATGGCGGGATGCGCTTCCGTCTGGCGAGGGATCCGTTGAAAAACGTGCGCTTCATCCCACTGGAGGAGAGAGATCCCGGGGATGTGCTGTTGGCGACGGTATGGCCGGAACCATACAGCTATGCGGATACTGCGCCGGAGAAAAAGAAGAGCGCTTCTTTTCCGCCGACACAGGAGGGGTATCGTGCAGCGATTGCCTGGCTGAATGAACAGAGCAGCCAGTATGGCATGATATAAGGAGGAAACAGGACACCGGATGAAGATCAGAGAACAGCTGGAAGAGCGGGAGAAGGCCAATCTGTGTGCCACAGCCACATTGAGTATGGCATCCCTGGGACGCAGACTGCAGGAGGAGCAGGACGACATCCGTCCCTGCTTTCAGAGAGACAGGGACCGGATCCTGTATTCCAAGGCGTTCAGACGGCTGAAGGACAAAACACAAGTATTCCTTACGCCGGACGGGGATCATTACCGTACTCGGCTAACTCATACACTGGAGGTGGCGCAGAATGCGCGTACCATTGCCCGGGCCTTGCGACTGAACGAGGATCTGGCGGAGGCCATTGCCTTCGGTCACGATTTGGGACATACGCCCTTTGGCCATGCCGGGGAGCGCGCACTGGCGCAGGTGTGTCCGCTGGGTTTCCGGCACAACGAGCAGAGTCTGCGGACGGTGGATGTACTGGAACTGCACAAGGATCGTCAGGGACTGAACCTGACGGAGGAGGTTCGGGACGGGATCCTGAACCATGAGATGTCGACAACGCCCATGACGCAGGAAGGACGTGTGGTGCGTCTTTCGGACAAGATTGCTTACATTCACCACGATATGGATGACGCGATCCGGGGTGGTATCATCAGCTTTGACGATGTGCCGCACAGCATCACCTCCGTTCTGGGACGGACCAATGGAGAATGGCTGGGTACCTTCATCCATGACATTGTCTCCGTCAGTGAAGAGGCCGGTGATATACGGATGTCAGCGCAGGTGGAGGAGGCTTTTCTGGCCTTGCGTCAGTTTATGTTTGATCATGTCTATACAAATCCTGTGGCCAAGGGACAGGAGGGAAAGGCGCAGGAGATGGTCATCATCCTGTATCAGTATTATATGGAGCATCCGGAGCTCCTGCCTGAAGCGCTGCAGCGTCTGCAGAACCAGGGGGAGCCCATTGAGCGTCTGGTCTGTGACCATATCAGCTCAATGACAGACCGGTATGCCATTGCACGTTTTGAGGAGATCTTCGTACCTGCCAGCTGGCAGGTGCTGTAAGCCCGGCCGGATGCGATACACAGAGGAAATCATTGAAGAGGTACGTTCCCGCAACGACATTGTCGATGTGGTGGGTTCTTATGTGCATTTAACCAAACGGGGCGCATATTATTTCGGCCTTTGCCCCTTTCATCATGAGAAGAGCCCTTCCTTCTCCGTATCGCCTTCGAGGCAGTCTTTCCACTGCTTTGGCTGCGGCGAGGGAGGCAGTGTATTCACTTTTCTGATGAAATATGACAGCCTCACTTTCGGGGAGGCTGTGAAGACACTGGCGGAGCGTGCCGGGGTCCAGTTGCCGGATGAGCAGGATACGCCGGAAACACGGCGTAACAGGGATCACAGAGATCAGTTGCTGGCCGTGAACAAAGAGGCTGCCGTATATTATTTCAGACAGCTGCGCTCGGAGAATGGGGAGCGGGGCGCGGCCTATTTCAGGGAACGTGCCCTGACAGAGGACACGATGCACCGTTTTGGTCTGGGATTCGCGCCCTCGGGCGGCGGATTATGCAAGCATCTGAGAGAAAAAGGCTGGAGTGACGCGTTACTGATCGAGGCAGGGCTGGCGGTTCATGATGAGCAGCGGGGACTCAGGGATAAGTTCTGGAACCGTGTCATGTTTCCGATTCAGGATGCCAGAGGACGCGTGATCGGCTTCGGTGGCCGCGTCATGGGAGACGGGAAGCCCAAGTATCTGAATTCGCCGGAGACGCCTGTTTTCGATAAAAGCCGGAACCTGTTCGGTCTGAATCTGGCGAAAAATGCCCGGAAGGGTTATTTCATTCTCTGCGAGGGCTATATGGATGTGATCGCCTTGCACCAGGCGGGATTCTCCATGGCGGTGGCTTCGCTGGGAACCGCATTCACCGATGGACAGGCTCGTCTCATCGCCCGTTACGTGGAGCTTGTGATCCTGTCCTATGACAGTGATGAAGCGGGGACGAAAGCCGCCCTGCGGGGGATCGGCATTCTGAGAGAGGCCGGTCTCAAGGGCAAGGTGCTGGATCTGCGCCCCTATAAGGATCCGGATGAGTTTATCAGGGCGGAGGGTGCGGAGGCTCTGGAGAGACGGATCAGCGAGGCGGAGAACCCGTTGTTGTTTGAGATCCGTGTCCAGGCAGACCGGACGGACATGAGTGATCCGGATGCCCGGACGGAATTCTATAGATCCGTTGCCAGACGACTGGCTGATATCAGGGAAGCCGTGGAACGGGACAGCTACTTGGCTGTGATAGCTTCCAGATACAGCGTGTCTGAGCAGGATTTACGGGGACTCGTCACGCAGGCAGCGGCGGAGAATGGTATTGTACGACCCGTGCAGAGACCACGCAGTGGGCTGCATCGGACCATGGGCACGCAGGAGAACAGGGAGGACCGTTCAGCCAGGTCCCAGAGAGCCATTGCCACATGGCTGACGGAGGAACCGGCACTGTTTCCGGTGATCCGTGAATGGATCAGTCCGGAGGATTTTTCCGACGGTATGTACAGATCCCTGGCACAGGCGCTTTGGCACGGAATGACGGGAGATCCACCCTGGAACAGCAGTAGTGTTGCGGTACTGCTGGATGGTTATCAGGAGGAGGATGCGCACAGACAGGCATCCGCATTTTTCAATGAGAGCCTTCCGGAGGTGGAGGGAACAGGCGCCCGCAGACAGGCATTGAAGGATCTGCTGAGGGAGATCCTGGCCGATGCGTATGAACGTCGGGCGGAAGCAGCTTCGGGCCGGATGGATCAGGCAGAGGCATTCCGATTGTCCATTGAGGGCAAGAAACGGCTGGAACAGCTGAATCAAACAGCGTTAAGCATATCATAAGGGGAGGCGGAAAAAGTATGAGCGAGAACAAGAAGAAGCGGCCGGATCCCGGGAAACGCCCGGATCCTCGCAAGACACCGGCGGCAAAGCAGGGCCAGCAGAAGGCTGCGCCTGCAAAGTCTGCACCGGTGAAGCCTGCAGAGAGCCAGAAGCATCTGAAGGCTGAGCCTGCGAAGGAAAAAACGGCTGCGGTGAAAGCAGCTGCAGTGAAGCAGGCAGCATCAAAGCCGGATGAACCCAAAAAGCCGGTGGATCCGAGACTCGCGAAGAAGCAGCAGGCAGAGAAGACTGCGGCTGCGAAGAAAACTGCGGCACCCGCCAGGTCGTCAACGGCCTCCTCTGGGGCTGCTTCATCGGCGGCCAGAACAGAGACCGTCTCCAAAAACACAAAGAAGCCGCTGGATCCCGGACTGGCCAAGAAAACCCAGGAGAAGAAGCAGACCGGAGCCGCTGCGGTATCCAAGGCACCGGTGGAAGCCAGCCGTGCCAAAGAGGGTCAGGAGGCGAAAAAGACAGGGGAGAAAAAGATCGCTGATAAAAAACCGGCAGTGAAGAAGCCGGAAGAAAAGAAGACGGAAAACAGGAAAACGGAACATAAGAAAGCATCCACCGGAAAAACGGTGGATCCCTTCGGCCGGAACAGCCGCCCCGAGCTCATTGATGAGCAGCGTGCGGAGGAGATGGCGGATGAGGCCTGGAATGTGGACATCGACGAGTCGGAGGAGCAGGAGGAGATCGATGAGGAGCTCCAGAACAAGTTCCGGCAGAAGATGAAGGACATCATTGCCATCGCCAAGAAAAAGAAGAATGTGCTGGAGGCGAATGAAATCAGTGATTTCTTTGCAGACCTGGGCCTGAACGATGAGCAGATGGACAATATTCTGGAGGTGCTGGAGGCATCCGGCATCGACATCATGCGCCTCACCGATTCGGAGGACGAGCTGGCCGAGGAGGAAGAGACCGGCATCACAGAGGAGGATGAGGTCGATATGGAGAATATCGATCTCTCGGTACCGGACGGCATCAGCATCGAGGATCCGGTGCGTATGTATCTGAAGGAAATCGGTAAGGTGCCGCTGCTGACTGCGGATCAGGAGATCGATCTGGCCAGAGCCATGGAGGATGGAATGCTGGCGGATCGTCTGCTGTCCGGCGT
>JAFSYF010000203.1 GCA_017443695.1 Butyrivibrio sp. | reverse complement strand
GGGCTGTTCTGCATCGGCGAGATGACCGATGTGGATGGACGCTGCGGGGGCTATAATCTCCAGTGGGCGTGGACGAGCGGCGCCATCGCCGGGGAGGCGGCAGCCACATACGTCCTGAGTGAAGCGGCAGCATACCGTGGGCGTGGTTCGTTTACTTCGGAATCGGTATTTCAGACCATGGTGAAAGGGAGTCGACGGGCATGATCCGGGTGGATGAAATCAGACTTCCGCTGGCGGAGCGGACAGCGGAAGAATTACAGGGCGCGTTGACGGAGAGGGCGTCGAAGTTGCTGCGGATAACGACCGGAGAGATCGGGACACTGCGCATCCTGCGGCATGCCATCGATGCACGGAAGAAGCCGGTACTGTTCCATGTGTACAGTGTCGCGGTGACGCTTGACCGCGGTGATGAACAGAAGATCCTGAAGAGGGCGCGGTGTGACAAAGCGCGGCGCTGGGAAGAACAGCAGTATTCTTTTCCCTGTGAAAAAAAGTGGGAACTGGGAGACAGCCGACCGGTGATCATCGGTGCCGGCCCCGCGGGACTGTTTGCCGCCTGGGAGCTGGCGCGGCACGGATTCAGACCCATTGTTCTGGAACGCGGCGCTGCCGTAGAGGAACGGCTGGAGGCGGTGGCAGCCTTCTGGGCAGACGGTACGCTGCTGCCGGACAGCAATGTGCAGTTCGGAGAGGGCGGCGCAGGGACATTCTCCGACGGGAAGCTGAACACAGGAGTGAAGGATCCGCAGGGACGCGGACGGGAGGTGCTGGAGGTTTTTGTCCAAAACGGTGCACCCGCGGATATTCTGACGGAAGCGAAGCCACATATCGGGACGGATATTCTGACCAGGGTGGTAAAGGGTATCCGGGAGGACATCATCGCCCACGGCGGAGAGGTGAGGTTCCATGCGCAGGTGACGGCGCTCGTGATGCGGGAGGACGACAGGACCGGAAAACGGCTGTGCGGTGTTCGGATGTCAACAGGGGAGGAATTATCCGCAGATACGGTGATTCTGGCAGTGGGGCACAGTGCCAGGGACACCTTTGAGACACTGTATGAGCAGGGCATCCATATGGAGGCCAAGGCGTTTGCGGTAGGCCTCAGGGTGGAGCACCCGCAGGCACTGATCGACCGCAGTCAGTACGGAAGAGAGGCGGATGATAAGGTCGGACTGCCGGCCGCCGATTACAAGCTGACGGCCAGGGATCCTGTGAGCGGACGTGGCGTCTATTCCTTCTGCATGTGCCCCGGGGGCTTTGTGGTGAATGCATCGTCAGAACCGGAACGTCTCGTAGTCAATGGCATGAGCGACCGTGCCAGGGATTCCGGCCGAGCCAACAGTGCCATCGTGGTGACGGTGAGCCCGGAGGATTACGGTGACGGGAGCCCGCTGTCCGGTTAGGGATTCCAGCGGGAGTTGGAGCGTCGGGCCTATGAGATCGGCGGAGGCAGAATACCGGTGGAGCGGTACGGGTGCTTTCGGTGTGCGGTGACAGGCGAGCAGGCTGATGCGGACGCAGCGCAGCCGATCCCTGCTGACATGCCCTGTACCAGGGGGGCCTGGCGGGAGGCACCGGTGCATGAGATCCTGCCCTCTGACCTGAATCAGGCACTGGTGGCGGGAATGGAGCAGTTTGGGCACAGGATCCGTGGGTTTGATGCGGAGGATGCGCTGTTGATGGGGGTGGAGAGCAGAACCTCCTCGCCGGTGCGTATTCCGCGGACACCGGAGGGGGATTCGGTATCCTGCAGGGGGCTATTCCCCTGTGGTGAGGGTGCCGGATATGCAGGCGGTATCACCTCGGCAGCCATGGACGGGATACGCGTGGCGGAGCAGGTGGCGAAGAGATGGATGGAGGAGCAATAGATGGCCAAAAGGAGCTGGGAAGAAATTCTGAAGCTGGAGCGTCCGATTCTGTTGGATGGGGCGACCGGGACCAATCTGATGAAAGAGGGGCTGCCTGCCGGTGCCTGCACGGAGGCATGGCTGTTGGAGCATGGGGAGGTATTGACCAGGCTTCAACAGGCGTATGTGGCGGCGGGCAGCGATATCGTCTACGCGCCCACCTTTGGCGGCAACCGGATCAAACTGGCCGGATATGGACAGGAGGACCGGGTAGAGGAGATCAACACCAGGCTGGTCGCCCTGTCCCGTACGGCAGTCGGGGATCAGGCGCTGGTGGCCGGTGACCTGACGATGACCGGAAAACAGCTGGCGCCGATGGGAGATCTGGCTTTTGAAACACTGATCGAAACCTATAAGGAACAGATCCGGATACTGGAAGCAGCTGGAGTCGATCTGCTTGTGGTGGAAACCATGATGAGCCTGCAGGAGTGCAGGGCGGCACTGATCGCCGCGGCGGAGACCACGAAGCTTCCGGTGATGGTGAGTCTGACCTTCGAGGCGGACGGGCGTACGCTCTATGGAACGGATGCCAGGACAGCTGCGGTGGTCTGTGCGTCCCTGGGGGCTGCGGCTGTCGGGGCCAACTGTTCCACCGGACCGGACCGGATGCGCGGGATCATTGCGGATATGGCCGCTGTGACAACGATTCCGATCATTGCGAAACCCAATGCAGGGATGCCGACGGTCAATGCGGAGGGGGAGACCATCTACGATATGGACGCGACGCATTTCGTACAGGAGATGTCCATACTCCTGGATGCGGGTGCGAGGATCATCGGCGGCTGCTGCGGGACGACGCCGGCCTATATCAGCGGCCTGAAGCAGCAGTACGGGGAACGGCATCCGGGGAATGTGGCGCGCCGGCCGGAGGGCATCCGCTACCTGACCAGTGAGCGGAGAACCCTCTCCTTTGGTCTGGGTGATCCCTTCCTGATCGTCGGCGAGCGGATCAACCCTACCGGTAAGAAACGGCTCCAGGCAGAGCTGAAGGAGGGACGACTGGATCTGGTGGCGGAGTATGCGCAGACCCAGGAGGCAGAGGGCGCTTCCATTCTGGATATCAATGTGGGCATGAGCGGCATAGATGAGGGGACCATGATGCAGCAGGTGATGGATGAGGTGCTGCAGCTGACGGATCTGCCACTGTGCATTGATACCAGTGATCCCGATATCATGGAGGCGGCTCTGCGTCGGTATCCCGGCCGGGCCCTGATCAATTCCATATCCATGGAGCCGGGCAAGGCGGAGCGGCTGTTGCCAGTAGCGCGCAAATACGGCGCCATGTTCATTCTGCTGCCCTTAGGACCCGGTGGTCTGCCGAAGAATCTGGAGGAGCGGCTGTCCCATATCAGGCAGCTGTCGCAGGCTGCGGAGAAGGAGGGACTGAACCGGGAGGATATCGTCGTGGACGGTCTTGTTGCCACGGTTGGTGCGGAGCCAGAGGCGGCGAATGACTGCCTGGATACCATCGCCTGGTGCAGGGCACACGGGTTTGCCACGACCTGCGGTCTGTCCAACATCTCCTTTGGCCTGCCACAGCGGAGCTTTATCAACACGGCGTTTCTGACCATGGCCATCGACCGGGGACTGACCATGGCCATCAGCAATCCGTCCCAGGAGATGCTGGTGAATGCCGCGTTTGCTTCGGATCTGCTGCGGCACAAGGAAGGTGCGGATCTGCGATATATCGAACGAATGAGCCGGTATGAGGGAACCGCCCAGGTGGTGATCGGTGAGGCGTCGCAGACGGTACGGAAGGCGGCTGCCGCACCGGCGGACACGGCACCGGCAGCAAATGCCGCGCCCACCAATGATGCTGCACAGCGGCTTCATCAGGACGTCCTGAAGGGAAACCGGCGGAATATCGAGGCAGATACGAGGGCTGCACTGGATGCCGGATGTCCGGCACAGTCATTGCTGAATGATACGCTGATGCCCGCCATCAACGAGGTGGGGGAGTTGTTTGACCAGGGCCGATATTTCCTCCCGCAGCTCATCGCCAGTGCGGAGGCCATGAAGCAGTCCATTGCCATCCTGGAGCCTGTGCTGGCACAGGACAGGGCACAGACGGATGCCACGCCAGCGACAGTCATCATCGCCACGGTGAAGGGAGATATTCATGACATCGGTAAAAATCTGGTATCGCTCATGCTCCGTAATGTGGGATACCGGGTGATCGATCTGGGCAAGGATGTCCCTGCGGAGACGATCATCCAGACCGCGGTGGAGGAGGACGCTGCGATCATCGCGCTGTCCGCCCTGATGACCACCACGATGCAGGAGATGCGGCATGTGGTGCAGTTGGCCAGGGAACGGCAGGTGCGGGCTAAGATCATCATCGGCGGAGCGGTGGTGACAAGGGAATACGCGGAGGAGATCGGTGCGGATGACTACTCCAGCGATGCGGCCGATGCCGTAAGGGTTGTGCGCCGGCTTCTGCAGGAGTGAAAAAAGTGTTGCATTTGCTGACGGAATCTGTTATGATGAGGGTCGCGGTTCGGATTCGGGCCGCATGAGCAAGGAAGAGGAGGATTGTAACAATGGCCAAGTGTGATATTTGCGGCAAGGGCGTTCATTTTGGGAACAATGTGAGCCATTCTCATAGAAAGACCAATCGGGCGTGGAATGCCAATGTCCATAAGGTCGCGGTCAAGATCAACGGCGCGACGAAACGGATGAGTGTGTGCACAAGCTGCCTGCGTTCCAAGAAGGTCGAGCGCGCATAACACGCGTGTTTGCTTAAGGAAGGCGGGACAGGAGGAGACTCACGGTGAGTGAGTCTCTTTGGCTATATAAGGAGGCGCGGGATGAAGACTTCTACTTTCAACACGCATCTGGGCAGCATCGCGATTGATCATGATGTGATCGCACAGTATGCAGGCGCAGTGGCAATGGAGTGCTTCGGAATCGTTGGAATGGCGAATGTCAACGTGGCAGACGGCCTGGCGAAGCTTCTGAAGAAGGACAGCATGACCAAGGGAATCAACGTGACGATCGGGGCAGACCGTAAACTGACCATTGATTTTCATGTGATCATCTCCTATGGAGTCAGTATCATGGCGGTGGCGGACAACCTCATCGACAGCGTGAAGTATAAGTTGGAGGAGTTCACGGGCCTGGAGGTCGAGAAGATCAATGTCTTCGTGGAAGGTGTCAGGGTGATCGACTGATCCGGCACGGGGCAGACAATGGCTGTCCGTTTTTAGGAGGATTCTGAAAGTGAACAGTACCACGATAGATGTAATTATGTTGCGGAAGATGTTCGTTGCAGGGGCAAAGAACCTGGATGCCAGAAAAGAATGGATCAACGAACTGAATGTTTTTCCGGTGCCGGATGGAGATACCGGCACGAATATGACCATGACCATCATGTCGGCAGCAAGAGATGTACAGGCACTGCCGGACAATGTGGATATGATGACGTTGTGCAAGAGCATTTCGTCCGGCTCGCTGCGCGGGGCGCGGGGCAATTCCGGCGTTATTCTCTCCCAGATCCTGAGAGGCTTCACCAAGGGGGTCAGGGATTTTCAGGAGCTGGATGCACCGACGATCGCCGCAGGCTTCGATAAAGCAGTAGAGACAGCCTATAAGGCGGTCATGAAGCCCAAGGAGGGAACCATTCTGACGGTCTCCAAGGGCGCTGCGCAGAAAGCCAGGGAACTGGCGGATGAGGGAACTACAGATCTGGAGACTTTCTTCCGTGAGATTCTCCGTTATGCGGAGGAGGTGCTGGCGCGGACACCGGATATGCTGCCTGTTTTGAAGCAAGCTGGGGTGGTGGACAGCGGCGGACAGGGGCTGGTGGAGTTCCTGAGGGGCGCACTGATGGGCTTCACCGGTGAGACGACAGATCTGTCCATCGATGAGAAGAGCGGGACATCGGCACCCGGCGTCAATGTCCAGATGCGTGCACGGGCAGAGGTGGATGCGGATATCACCTTTGGTTACTGCACCGAATTTATCATTCTGCTGGATAAGCCGCTCAATGCAAAGAAGGAACGGGATTTCAAGCAGTATCTGGAGTCCATCGGCAACAGCATCGTGATGGTTGCGGATGACGAGATCTGTAAGATCCATGTACACTCCAACGATCCGGGACTGGCGCTGCAGCAGGCGCTGAAGTATGGACAGCTCTCCAATATGAAGATCGACAATATGCGGATGGAGCATCGGGAGAAGCTGTTCCATAAGATGCCGGACGGTTCCTGGGCGCAGATCAAGACAGAGATCAACGGTGCTGCGGAGCAGACACCGACCTACCGGGCAGGGGATGCGGTTCCGCTGATGGCAGAGAGCGGAGATCAGCACAGCGAATCGGATGTTTCCGCGCTGTCGGCCTATATGACGGAGCGGGTGGAGCAGAAGCTGAGCGAGCATAAGGAGGTCGGTTTCGTCGCGGTATGTACCGGAGAGGGTATCTCTGAGATCTTCCGGGATCTTGGTGTCGATTATGTGATTGAGGGCGGACAGACGATGAATCCTTCCACGGCTGATATCCTGGATGCAGTGGATCAGGTGAATGCCGATGTGGTCTATGTGCTGCCGAATAACAAGAATATCATTCTGGCGGCAAACCAGGCGCAGATTATGCTGCAGGACAAGGATCAGGGCAAGTCGATCATGGTAGTCCCGACGAAAACTATCCCGCAGGGAATCGCGGCGATCCTGACCTATATGCCGGATGTCTCTGCCGAGGATAATGCCCAGGCCATGAAGGACGCCATCGGTTCGGTGGCCAGCGGAGAACTCACCTATGCCGTACGGGATACGGTGATTGATGATGTGACCATCCGCCAGGGGGATTACATGGGAATCGGCGATCACGGGATACTGTCGGTAGGCAGGGAGATCCCGGAGGTGGCATTTGAGATGATCGGCCGTCTCATGGATGACAGCAAGGAACTCATCAGTATCTACTACGGCGCGGAGATCGCGGAGGCGGAAGCGGAAGAGCTGCAGGAGCGTATCTCCAAGACCTATCCGAGCTGCGATGTGGAGCTCCAGTATGGTGGTCAGCCCATCTATTATTACATCGTTTCAGCTGAGTGATGGGGCAGAAAAGGAGTACGAGACCGGATCTGCAGGAGCCTGTTCAGGGGCTGAAGGGAATTGGCGATAAGAGTGCACAGCTCTTCCAGAAATGCGGTATCCGCACGGTGGAGGAGCTGTTGTGTTATTACCCGAGAGATTATGATATCTATCGGGAACCCTGTACGGTGGCCGCTGCACCCATCGGTGTGCTGACCAGCATCCGTGTCCGTATCGTGGGCGGTGTGGCAGGGCGGTATGTGCGTCACCTTCATCTGTCCGTATTCAAGGCCGGAGATGAGACCGGAGAGATCTCCTGCACCTGTTTCAATATGCCATATCTGCGGAACATTCTTCATTCCGGAATGACCTATATCCTGCGCGGTGTTGTCCAGCGAAAGGGGAACCGGCTGTGCATGGATCAGCCGAAGCTCATCCGGGAGGAGGAATACGCGGCGCTTACTGGGACGATGCAGCCACGGTATCCGCTGGTCAAGGGGCTGACGAACAACGCGATTGTCAAAGCCATGCGTCAGGCAGTGGAGAGAACGCCGTATCTGGAAGATCTGCTGGATCAGGAGACACGGGCAGGCCAGGGACTGATCGGAATTCAGGAAGCCGTGCGGACAATCCATTTTCCGAAGGATGAGGGCGCTTTCCGTCAGGCCAGGGAACGGATTGTGTTTGATGAATTTCTGCTGTTTCTGCTGCAGCTGCGTTTTCTGAAACGTGAGGAGGAGCGCTCGGTCAATCATTTTCCCCATCAGAGAACAGAGGTCTGTGACCAGCTGATCGCTGCGCTGCCCTATACACTGACGGAAAAGCAGCAGCTGATCTGGCAGGATATCCGGGGGGATCTGGAGGGACCGCATGTCATGAACCGGCTGATCCAGGGAGATGTGGGTTCCGGCAAGACAATACTGGCATTCCTGGCACTGCTGGAGACGGCGGCGAATGGGTACCAGGGGGCGATGATGGCCCCGACAGAGGTTCTGGCCAGGCAGCATTATGAGAATATGCAGGAACTGGTGCAGATACATGGGCTGCCGCTTCGGCCGGTGCTGCTGCTGGGATCCCTGACGTCCAGAGAGAAGCGCGAGGCCAGGGAGGGCATCCGGTCCGGTGCATTTAATTGCGTTCTGGGAACCAATGCCCTGATCCAGGAGAGTGTGGATTATGAGCGGCTGGCACTGGTGATTACGGACGAACAGCATCGTTTTGGGGTACGACAGAGGGAACGCCTGGCACATAAGGGCGCAAACGTCCATGTCCTGTCCATGAGCGCGACGCCGATTCCCAGGACGTTGGCTATCATCCTCTACGGGGATCTGCATATTTCCCTGCTGGATGAACTGCCAGGCGGGCGTGTGCCGATTAAGAACTGTGTTGTCGGTGTTGACTACAGGGAGAAAGCCTACCGGTTCATCGCGGGTCAGGTGGCGGAGGGAAGGCAGGCCTATGTGATTTGTCCGATGATTGAGGCCGGTGAGATGGAGGACCTCGAAAATGTGACGGATTACGCGGATATGCTCTCCACCGCGCTGCCAGAGCAGGTGAGGATCGGCGTACTGCACGGACGGATGAAACCGGCAGAGAAGGAACAGATCATGGATGATTTTGCCGCCGGCCGGATAGATGTGCTGGTATCGACGACGGTCATCGAGGTGGGGATCAACGTGCCGAATGCGACCGTAATGATGATCGAGAATGCGGAGCGGTTCGGCCTGGCACAGCTCCATCAGTTGCGTGGGCGCGTCGGGCGTGGGAGCCACCAGTCCTACTGTATCTTTCTGAATACATCCGGGAGTGAGGAATCAAAATCACGGCTGGAGATCATGAACCACAGCAATGACGGGTTTGCCATTGCGGAGGAGGATCTGAAGCAGCGCGGCCCGGGTGATTTGTTCGGGATCAGACAGAGTGGTGACATGGCATTCCATGTGGGCGATATCTATCAGGATGCGGCATTGCTACGGCAGGCATCGTCGCTGGCCGACCGTCTGGTGGCGGATGATCCGGATCTGACGGAGGAGGCGCATGCGGCGCTGCGTGCGCGTGTGATGCTGATGGAGACACAGCTGTAACGACTGACTGGGAGGCTGGAAAATGTGTGTGGCACTGCCGGGAACGGTAACGGAATTGAAGG
>JAFSYF010000202.1 GCA_017443695.1 Butyrivibrio sp. | reverse complement strand
TTGCCGTTTCAGGGGAGGATGGTGCCAAAGATGTGCTTTCGGGAGGGGAAGTGCTCGGAAGTCTTACAGGGGGGCTAGGAGTCTCTGTCTGCGGGAATGTCAGCATGTCAGGCGCATCCTGCACGACAACCGGCATACTTGAGGTCGAAGACGGGGAGTTGTCGTTCGATGCCTCTTCCTCTTGGAAGGGCCATGACATCCGCATTAGCGGTTCGGGTGTGATACGGGTGGCGGGGGTGAAGTGTTCGAATCCCAGGGCGCCGAGCTTCGGATTGGCCCGGATGTGACGGGCGGATACTTCCTGTCGGACGGATGCCGCCAGCGTTTTGCCGCAATTTTCCAGAACGGACGAAGGTTGGATCCAGGGGAATACAGGCGTGCGGACGGACGCGAGCTATCGGATTTCATCCTTGGTGGCGGGAGTCTTGTTGTGTGCAGCATGGGGACGGTTGTGCGTTTGCGTTGATTCTGACGGAGAGGTGTTGAATGAGGCAAGGGAATATGGTAAAATCTCTACCCCATGCATGATTCACGGAATTTGTCAAAAATCCTCGTCGTAGATGACGAAAAACTCATTCGCCTGACCATCAGCGCGAAATTGAAATCTGCCGGCTATGTGCCTGTGGCGGTGGGTACGGTTGACGAGGCCGTAGCGCTTTTGAATGCGAGCCATCAGTCGTACATGGCAATCATCACTGACATAGTGATGGGCGACGTGGATGGTTTCGCTTTTCGTGATGTCGTGCGGGGCATTGACAAGACGATTCCGATCTTCTTCATGACGGCGCTTGATCCGGAAGAGGGTAGTGGATTCCTGAAGCGCATCATCCAGGATCCGACGAGCTACTACCTGCCGAAGTCGGCGGACGTGGCGGTGCTGCTGAAACGTGTGCAGCGCGTGGTGGGCTCGCGTCGCATCGAGCAGTTCATACAACAGCAGATGGAAGAGTCCAAGAAGTCGCTGACGCTGGCGGCGCACGTGCAGGCGAGCATGCTTCCGGCACGGATGATAATCGCGGAAAAACGTTTCCATTCGATATGGTGGAGACCCAGAGATTCCGTGAGCGGCGATCTGGTGGAGGCAGTGCCGTACGGGAAGGGAAGATGCCTCTACGTGCTTGGCGACATTCAGGGGCATGGCACGAGCGCAGCACTGGCCATGACGGCCGTCCAGTCGTTTCTCAAGATATTCAGCAGTCGCGAGAATACGCCCAACATGAGCCCGTCGAACCTGGCGAACCTGATGCATCGGTTCTTCCGCAGGAATCTCGCGGACGTCTCGTACATGACGGCGATCATATGCATCCACAATCTGCGCACAGAGGAGGTCTGCTGGATCAGCTGCGGCGCCCCCGACCTGGTAGTGGTAGATGACAGAGGCCAGATAGAGATCAATCCCGAGAAACGCGGGGGGCTGCCGATAGGACTGGTCGAAGACACGGTATATACCGCCGACGACGAGGTGGTTACGAAACTTCCACCTTCCGCCGTATGTCTTGCAAATACGGATGGCCTGACCGACCTATCGTGCGACGAGGAAGGTAACAACAGGGTACCTGAAACCATGATAAGGCACCTGCGGGACGAGCTTATCGAAGATTCCCGGCCCAAGGGCTGCCTGATAGCCATGCCATACAAGTTCATGAGGGCTTGCGAGGAGATGGGGTACAACAAGTATCAGGACGATGTCACGCTGCTCATGTTCGGTGCTCGAAGCGCGATTCCAGGCTTTTACGAGATGACGGTACAGCTTTCCCCAGAGTCTATCGACGCCGCCGCACAGGAGATGGGCGCGTGGTGCACGAACGAAGGATGGAGCGAAGATGCGATCATGCGGATGCAGCTCGTCTTCGAGGAGAAGATGATGAACGTCCACGACCATGGGTTCGATGATCGCGATCGCATGCGTGAAGTCACGGGATGTCGCTTGCGGAGGGTGCGTGACGAGATGGAGCTGACGATCTGGGATTGCGGAACACCTGAACCGAGCATTGAGGTCGCTGCCGGGAATTCCGGAACGGCGTTTGAACTGGTGAACCGTGACATGAGCAATCACGGACGTGGACGATTGATGGTGCGTGAACTCTGCAAAGGGGTCGAGCGCAATCGCTATGGCATCCTGAACGAGACCGTGTACCACATTCCGTACCAGACGCCTGCAACGGAAGGTGAAATCGCAAAGAAAGGTCGCTTCCCAAGGTAAATGCCCATAGTTTGTAGGCATTTACCTTGGGGTGGGCATTTACCCTTGCCGATTTGGCATTTAGTCGTTCCAAATTTGTCAAAGTGATTGTCTTTCCGCGGGGCCTGGCGGTGTCTGGGTGC